>CASEKZ010000001.1 GCA_949288625.1 uncultured bacterium
TGGGAAAAAGAAAAAGCCGTTCAAGCTGATATTAAAAAGACTAAAAAAGATTTGGAAGACGCAAGATTTAAACTAGAAATGGCAGAAAACAACTATGATTTAGAGTCTGCGGCAAGACTAAGACATGGTGTTATTCCAGAAATTGAAAAAAAACTTGATAATTTAAAAAATAAAAGTGAAAACAAAATCTTATCAGACCGAGTAACCGAAGAGTCTATTGCAACCGTTATTTCAAGATGGACTAATATTCCGATTACTAAATTATCACAAGGTGAAAAAGAAAAGGTATTACACCTAGAAGAAAACATGAAAAAAAGAGTAAAAGGTCAAGATAGAGCGTTAAAATTAGTTAGTGATGCTATTATTCGTTCAAGATCAGGAATTAAAGACGAAAATAGACCAATTGGTTCATTTATCTTCCTAGGCCCAACCGGTGTTGGTAAAACAGAAGTTGCAAGAACACTTGCTTATGAGTTGTTCGACGATGAAAAACACATGGTTAGAATCGACATGAGTGAGTACATGGAATCACACTCTGTTGCAAGGTTAATTGGAGCTCCTCCAGGATACGTCGGATATGATGAAGGTGGACAGTTAACCGAAGCGGTAAGAAGAAATCCATACAGCATCGTTTTGTTTGATGAGATAGAAAAAGCTCATAAAGACGTTTTAAACATTCTTCTTCAAATACTAGACGACGGAAGAATAACCGATGGTCACGGACGTACAGTTGATTTTAAAAACACGATAATAATCATGACGTCTAACGTTGGAAGTGAGTACGTACTTGATGGAAACGTAGATGAAGACGTTATCAAAAACGAACTTAAAAATTACTTTAGACCAGAGTTTTTAAACCGTGTTGACGAAATAATCGTATTTAATGCTTTAACAAAGGACGTTATTTACGAGATTTTAGATAAGTTAGTAGATGATTTAAACAAAAAATTAAAGAACCAAAGAATAACCATTAAGCTAAACGATAAATCAAGAGCATGGATAGTTAATAACGGATATGATCATAACTTTGGTGCAAGACCTTTAAAAAGATTTTTATCTAAAAACTTAGAGACGCTACTTGCTAAAAAATTAATTGATGGAAGCGTTACCTCCGGTGATTACTTAACCATCGATGTTGAAAATGATAATTTAATCATTAGAAAATAAGATTTTAAAAAAAGTCTTATTTTTTTGTATATTTATTAAAAATTTATATCATAAAAATAATGTAGTTAGTAAAGCATTATGTAAACATGTTATAAAAAATGTTTAAATTGTCGCTTTTTTGTGGTAATATTATATTAGATTAGAAGAGTAAGGAGTTGATAAGATGGCTAAAAAAGAAGAGTCTAAAGTAGGAAGACCAAAGTTGGCTAGTCCAGAACTTATAAAAGATTCATGGTGTAGGATAGCTGCGTGTTTATGTGTTGCTTTAGTAATGGTGGTGTGTGGTGTAGGCGTTCTAACAGCTAGAACTCCTTTACAAGTATTAACTTTCCAGAATCCAAATAAAATTCAAGGAAACGTTGCTAAGGTTAACGATGATAACACAAAAGTTATAAAGGCTAAAAAAGTAACTAAAAAGATTATCAAACCAAATGGTGAAGTTATTTACGTTATTCCTGCAAATGAAGTTAGTGTCGTTAAAGTCAGTGGATAATTTAAGCAAAGAATATATCTTTGCTTTTTTTAATATAGGTGTTATACTTATTTTATTAACAAAGAAGGTGATTTGATGGGAACGTTGTTTGTTGTTGCAACTCCGATAGGTAATTTAAATGATTTTTCTTCAAGAGCAGTAGAAACGCTAAGTACTTGTGATTTGATATTAGCAGAGGATACAAGACAAACAATAAAGCTACTTAATCATTTTAAGATTAAAAAAAAGATGCTCTCTTATCATAAGTTTAATGAAATGACAAGAGCAAAAGAAATTATAGAAGAGTTAAAAAATGGTAAAAAAATATCACTTGTTTCCGATGCTGGAACACCATGCATCTCAGACCCAGGTTATATTTTAGTAAAACAAGCAAGGGAAAATAATATTAAAGTTGTTGCAATACCAGGCTGTTCTGCGGTGATATCAGCATTATCAGTAAGTGGTTTAGATACTTCGTCCTTCGCTTTTTTAGGATTTGTTCCAACTGAAAACAAGAGTAAGAAACAGCTTTTTAACGATTTAAAAAGTATGATTATTAAGACAAAAGTGGTTTATGAATCTCCTAAGCGTATTATAAAATTTTTAGAAGAATTAAAAAACGAAATTCCAGGCTCTGTTGTATGCGTATGTTCTGAAATCACTAAGGTTCACGAGTCTTATGAATATGGAAAAATCGAAAAAGTTTACGAAAAAATGGTGAACAAATTAGATTCTTTAAAAGGTGAATACGTAGTAATTATACATAATGAACCACTTTTAATTGATAAAGATGAATCATTGAGTTTAGAAGCACAAATAATTAATGAAATGAAAATGAATAATTGTTCTTTAAAAGAAGCTATTAATTTTGTTAGTGCAAAAAATGATAATATTAGCAAAAAAGATATTTATAACGCAAGTTTAAATTTAAAGAAAATGTTAAGTTTATAACATTCTATATCAATGATTATATTATTACATATAATATTATTATGAAAAGGTATATAGTTTTTAATATTTTAGTTCAGTTTCTTATTGTGTTTATTTCGGTTAATCGTTATTTTAATAATTTTGATATAAGATTATTATGGTCACTTGCTCTTACATATTTAATTTTTATACCTAGTACTATTGAATTTTTATTTAAAATAAAACTAAAGAAAATTATTCATTATTCAATAACGATTATATGTTTGATTATTTTTTTAATTTTAATTGCAATTTAATAAGTTTGTTATATAATAAAAGTATAAATATACTAACGAAATGGAAGGTTTAAGATGAATAGTAATTATAACGATATAATTGATATTATTATTACTTTAATAGATGATGAGGAAATTGCTAGTTCCATCGTTGTATCAGGAAGTATTGTTCCTTATATAATTATGAGTAAAGAATCATACGAGTACCATACCGATTTTTATATTTTAGTTAAGGAAAAGAAGATTTCTGAAATCCGCAACAAAATAAAAAAGATGTCAAGGGAATATGCATTTGACGTTATATCCGATTCAAAGAGTTATTCAAAAAAAGATTACGGATTTAAAATCAAGTATCAAACTACTACGGTTGGTTTTTTCCCTTATTCTCTTATAGATAATAATTTTTCAATAAAAACTTATGGTATAAATCAAAACACGAAAGAAATAAGACTAAAAACAAAAATAGTTCCTAACGTTACAAAAAGTAGTATTATAAGATTAACTAAATTTACGAAAGAAAAAACACTTAGAATAATGACTCCAGAATTTATTTTAGCGGATAAGGAAATGAAAGAAAAAGAACCTGGTAATCCAACTAAGGAAACCATGTATTTATTAAACAAGATAAGTGATGAAAGTGTTCTTAAAGTTGTAAGAGAAAACCTAAGTAACGAAAAAATAAAAGTTGAAAGGAAAAAATTGAGAGAAAACAATTCTTTATTAATTATTATTTTAGGAGTTCTAACATTACTATTGATTGTGGTTGCGTACATTTGTTTTAAAAAATAATCCCATATCGGGATTTTTTTAGTATAATTAATATAGAGGTGGTCATGTTGGAAAGAATTATATTTCATGTTGATGTAAATAATGCTTTTTTGTCATGGTCTGCTTTAGAGATTTTAAAAAGTGGTGGTAAAACAGATATAAGAACGATACCAGCAGTAGTTGGAGGGGATGAGAAAGAAAGAAAAGGCGTTGTGGTTGCTAAAAGTTATCCTGCCAAGAAAGCGGGAATAATGACTGGAGAGCCAATATATTTAGCAAGAAGAAAAGTTGATAAGTTATACGTAGTTAAATCAGATAGAAAAAAATACGTAGAATATTCTAATGCTTTTTATAAAATATTATGTAAGTATAGTCCCTTGGTTGAAAGATATTCAATAGATGAGTGCTTTTTGGATATGAGTGGCATGCAAAAGATATACAAGAACATGGTTCAAACCGCTTATGAATTAAAAGAGGAAATAAAAAAGCAGCTTGGGTTTACGGTCAACGTAGGAATTGCTAATTCAAAGTTGTGTGCTAAAATGGCTAGTGATTTTGAAAAACCAGATAAAGTTCATACTCTTTTTGACAGCGAAATAAAAGATAAAATGTGGCCACTGAACGTAGATGATTTATTTATGGTTGGTAAAAGAACCGGCAAAAGATTACACGAAATGGGAATAAATACGATTTATGATCTTGCTCATGCCGATGTTAATATGTTAATTACTAGATTTAAATCAATGGGAAAAACGATGCATGAGTATGCAAACGGAATTGATAATTCATCCGTTGGTAAAGTAAAACCTAAAAATCAGGGAATTGGTCATTCTACCACTTTGCCGGAGGATGTAAGTGATCTTGCAAGTTTAAAAAAAGTTCTTTATAAGCTTTCTTGTATGGTTGGAGTAAGATTAAGAGCTCAAGGAAAACTAGCCATGGTTATTTACGTACAATTAAAAAATGGCGGTTTTATAAGTTATGGTCATCAAAAAAAATTGATTAGCCCAATATCTTCTGATGAGGATATTTATGATGTGTCATGTGAACTATTGAAAAGTATGTGGAAAGGTGATCCAATAAGGCTTGTCGGTTTAAGAGTAAGTGATTTTACCAATAAATCTTACGAACAAATATCGTTGTTTGAGGAGGCTGGAAAAGCAAAAAAAAGAGATAAAGTTCAAAAAGCAATTGACGAAATAAATAAAAAATATGGTATTAATACAATAAAGAGCGCGGCACTACTTAATAATCAAAACGAATAATTAAAATTTTAACACTATTTATAATTAACTTTGCTGCAAAAATAATATGATATTTTATTAAATAGATATTGATTTTATTTAGTATGTTTGCTAAAATACTACTAGCATTTATTTAAATGCAATTATTTCTTGGCGGAGTTGGTGAAGTGGTTAACACACTGGTTTGTGGCACCAGCATACGTGGGTTCGATTCCCACACTCCGCCCCAGAATGAAAAAAAGTCGAAAGACTTCAAGATAGAAATCGATTCTTATGAGTCGATTTTTTTGTTGTTAGAAAGGAATTGGTAATATTTGGTAATTAAAGAGAAAGATAGCTACTATGTATAATCACAAAATTTCTTTAGAAAACAACAATAATATGGTACAATGATATAGAAATGTTAGGTGAAGTTATATGAGTGAAAAAGATTTAGATTCTAGTATGAATCCTTATCAAGAAGAAGCAAAACCTAAAGGTTATATAAAACAATTACAATGGGATATGGCGATAGGAT
>CASEKZ010000002.1 GCA_949288625.1 uncultured bacterium
GAACTAGAATCAACTCCCATAATTAATAAAGTAAAAGGTTCATTTAAAGTTTTATCAGAAGTACTTTGTTTTTTTGCCACTTTCTCATTTTTTTCATATATTACTTTAGTTTTATCTGCAATATCTTCAAAGCCTGCTTCAGTTACAAACATTGATACGTATGAAGAACTTACAAATACTGCATCTATTTCTTCTTTATATAAATCAGTTAACATTTCCACGAAACTATCATAGCTTACAATGTTTTCTTCATTTATTTTTTCTTCTTCAACTATTTCCATTGGAAGGGTATAACCTTCAATATTATTAGAATCATTGATCATACCGATTTTTTTATCTTTAACATCATCAATTGATTTATATGAAGAATCTTTAAGCACTACTAAACTTGAAGAATACCCAGCTTCTTTTTCGGTTATTTTTGAAAGGGAGTTACTTATTTTATTTATGTTTATGGTTACGAATATTTCAGTAGCGATAAATAAAATAATGAAAATAAAATATAATGCGTAACTTTTTTTCTTGTTTGTTTTTATTGATTTAAATCCCGCGTAAGTAAATATTACGAGTAATAAAGCGGTTATAATTATGACTGAGTATACTACGTATGTCATAAAACTTTTTGAAGAGTTATAGTAATAAATTTCATTTACGAAATAACCACTTGAAACGTAGTAAATAATTAGTAATAAAAATACCAATAAAGAAGCTTTTTTAAATTTTTTCTTTTTCTTTTCCAAAATATCACCTCAAACCTTAAGTACAAGTAATTATACAACAAAATACTACAAAAGACAACGTGCTATAAAGCTCCATTAATAGGATTCCTTTATTTATCATAAATATTATTTTTATAATTTTACAATATTTTACAAAAGGATTAATTATTCTACATGTTTTGATAAAAACATAATAAAGTTATGTTATAATTAACTTGAATAGGAGTTGGTTATGATGCTACTTAATAAAAGAATTAAAGTAATATCAATTTTTCTAGTAGGCTTATTAATGTTTTTATTTATGCCATCATTAAAAGCAGCATCATATGATGTTTATACGGTTAAGTATAAATGCCCAGTTAGAACCGCTGCAAGTGATAAATCTGATACCATAAAAAACGGTAATGACACTGTTTATGTATATCAAAATCAAACTTTGAATTATATAAAATCAGCAACTGGTCCTAATGAAGGAAATAGCAATGCTACTTGGTATGCGGTTAAATTTGATTATGCCGCTAGGGAATATACTGGTTATGTTGCTAAAGCTTGTATGTATGACGTTAAAACTTATTCATATAGTGACGATGCAGCATTTGAAGAAAGTATAAGTGATTTTCCAGAAAGTTATAAACCATATTTAAGGAACTTACACGCGATGCATCCTAACTGGACGTTCAAAGCGGATTATACTGGTTTAGATTGGGAAGCATCTGCAGAAGCTGAAAGCGAAAAAGGGACTAGTGCGATAAGTTACTTATATCCATCTTTAATATTTAAAGATAGTATGAACCCAAACGGAATAATTGTTGATGGAACAAGTTGGTATGCACCTGCTAAAGACGCAGTAAAGTATTACATGGACCCAAGAAACTTTTTAACGGAAAAAAACATATTTATGTTCCAATCTCTTTCTTATAACGCAAGTGAAGATTCATCTGTTCAAGCGCTACTTGATGGTACGTTTATGGCTGGTTCATTTACTGAAAATGGAGTTACGAAAACTTATGCTCAGGCTTTCATAGAAGCAGGTAAGGAAGCTAACGTATCAGCCGTACACTTAGCATCACGTGCGATTCAGGAAGTTGGTGTAAATGGCTCATCAGCATCTTCTGGTACGGTATCTGGTTATGAGGGATATTATAACTTTTATAACATAGGTGCAACATCAGGCGTAGACAATTACTTAAAAGGACTAGAGTATGCTAAAAACCAAGGCTGGAACTCAATTCAAAAGGCAATTACCGGTGGTGCTAAATTCATTGGTTCATCTTACATATCAATAGGACAAGATACTATTTATTTTCAAAAGTTTAACGTATCAAGTTATAGAACAAGAACTGAATATACTCACCAATACCAAACAAACATAATGGCTCCTGAATCAGAGTCTGCAAACATATATACATCAAATAAAGAAAGTGGTAAATTAGATAACAATTATACGTTTATAATTCCAGTTTATAACAACAGACCAGATACTGCCTTTAAAGTATCTAGAACTGATACGGTAGGAGGCTCAACAACACCAAGCGTGCCAGATTCAAACCAAGGTGGAAATAATTCTTCGGAAGATTCTGGTAATTCTGGAAGCGAGGAGCAAAAGCCAAGTTTAACGGCAGAGGAAATTCTTAATAAGACTGGGTATAAAATAGTTAATGGCTACTTTACTAAAGTAACTTTAGGACAGGACGTAAGTTCAATTAGAAGTTATTTAGAAAGTTTAGGAGCTGAAGTTTATATTACTGATAAAAACTTAAACTTTAAATTTACTGGAAAAATATCAACCGAGGACTTAATAACCATTAATGATAAACGTTATGAAGTTGCGGTATACGGAGATGCATCAGGTGATGGAAACGTTACCATAAAAGATTTGTTGTACATTCAAAAGTATCTTCTTGGTTCACAAAAGTTAACCGAGTCAAATAAAGAAGCAGCTGACGTATCACATGATGGCAGCATTACTATAAAAGATTTATTATTAGTACAAAAATACTTATTAGGTTCTGGTAGTATTACACAATAGGAGGTATGAAAGTGAAAAAGTTATATAAAAAAATATTAACAGGAGCGTTCATCCTCCTTTTTGTATTCTTATTTAAGTTGCCAAACGTAGATGCGGCAAGTTGTAGAATAGGAGTATCAGCTCCATCATCTGCTGTTGTAGGTCAAAGTTTTAAGGTTACTGTTACCGTATCTGGTTCAGCGTCAATAGGATCATGGGAGTATACGTTAAGCTATGATTCTTCTAAAGTAAGACTAAATAGTGGAACACTACATGTTGTTGATTATGGTAACGGTAGCAAAACATCAGCTAGTTATACGTATTCGTTTACCGCACTAACATCGGGTACCGCAACTTTTAAACCGGTTAACGCATCCGTTTTGGATTACACTTCAACTAACGAGTGCTTATCTAGTACTGGCTCTGCCTCTGTTAGTATGAAAACAATGGCAGAAATAGAAGCGGGCTATAGCAGAAATAATAACTTAGCATCATTGTCAGTCGAAGGAGCAGAACTTTCGCCTGCTTTTGATAAAAATACTTTGGAATATTCTGCTACACTACCAGTAGATACAACAAAAGCTAAAATAATCGCAACGCCTGAAGATTCTAAATCGTCTATTACCGGAGCAGGAGAAATAGACGTAGTTGATGGTCTTAATAAAGTTGAAGTAGTAGTAACGGCACAGCATGGTGAAAAAAAGACTTACGTAATAAATTTGACCGTAGAAGAGCTTGATCCAATAAAAGTAAAAGTAGATGGTAAAAATTATACTATCGTAAGAAAATCAGGCCAAATAGAAGATATTCCGGTAGGCTTTTCTGAAACTAAAATTAAAATAGAAGATCAAGAAGTTGCGGCTTATGAAAATAAAGAAGCAAGTATTATGTTAGTTGCTTTAAAAGATGAAGAAGGGGAAGTTAGGTTATTTATTTATGATAAAAAAACTAAAAAATTCTCTAAGTTTAATGAAGTAGCTGGAACTGGTCTTTATCTACTTATTTTAGATGAAGCGGATGAAGATATTCCGTATGGTTTTAAAAAGACAAGCGTTAAAATAGGTGATGATAAGGTAACTGCTTATAAATACGTTTTAGATGATGATAAAAACCATTACTTAGTTTATGCTCAAAACTTACAAACTGGTGATAAAGGTTTTTATGTATATGATAAAGAAGATGCTTCTTTTCAAAGATATTATGAAAACTTAGATAATTCTAAAAATACCATTATTATGTATCTATTTTTTATAGCAGCAGGCCTACTTTTAGTTTTATTACTAATAATATTAGTAAGTATATTTAAAAATGCATTTACTAAAAAAGAACGTAAAATAGAAAAATATCAAAGAAAGATAGATAAGTTAAAAGATAAATTAAATAAAAAAGAAAATGATGAAGATAACGACTCGTATGACATTGACGAAGTTGATGAAAGGCCGAGTATAAAAAAAGTAGAAGAAGATGAATACGTTGTGCCTAAAAAATCAAGAAAAGAAAAGTTAAAGGAATTAGAGGATGCTAAAAAAAGGCTAGATAAAAGTAAACCTAAGTATAGAAGAATATCTTTAGAAGATGATGATATTTAAGAAATCTGCTTTAAGATTTCTTTTTTTCTACATTTTTCTAGTATTTTGTTCATATAATAGATGACTAAAAAGAAAGGAACTATTAAATGAACTATTATAGCGAAATAAAAAAAGAACTAATAAATAACGAATTATACAAAAAAGTAAAAGATATATCAAAAAATAGAAGTGATTTAAATACCTATTATAACGTTGGAAAGCTTTTAAGCGAAGCTGGTAAAAGCTATGGTGAAGGAATAATAAGTAAGTATTCTAAAAAATTAACTAATGAACTTAATAAGGGCTATAATACTTCTTCTTTAAAAAGAATGCGACAGTTTTATATGATGGTACAAAAAGGTGCGACAATGTCGCACCAATTAGCATGGAGTCATTATGTTGAGCTTCTGTCATTGAGAAATTTAGATAAAATTAATTATTACATAAGAATAACAGAAGATTGGAATTTATCGGTAAGAGAATTAAGACAAAGAATAAAAAATAACGAATATGAAAGATTAGATGATAAAACAAAAGAAAAGTTAATAAAAAAAGAAGAACCTAAAACAGAAGATTTAATAAAAAATCCAATATTCATTAAAAATACGTATAATACAAATAATATAACGGAGAAGATACTAAAAGGATTGATATTAGAAAACATCGATGATTTTTTAAAGGAGTTAGGAGTGCGTTTTTCATATGTTGCAAGTGAATATAAAATTAAAATTAAAAATAGATATTATTACGCGGATTTATTATTATTTAATTATATTGATAACCGATTCGTTGTTTTAGAACTAAAGGTAACTGAACTTAAAAAAGAACACTTTGGGCAGATTAAAACGTATATGAACTACATGGATAAAAATGTGAAAACACTTGGTCAAAATCCTACTTTAGGCATTATCTTATGC
>CASEKZ010000003.1 GCA_949288625.1 uncultured bacterium
AATTTTAAAGTAAACTTTATTTCAAATCTAAACCTCATAAACATCACCCGCTTTCTATTCTTTTAAATAAAAAACGGAAAACAAAGCTAGTATTTTTACTTACTTTATCATGTTAATTATTCTACGTATTTTTTTAAAATCACGCCTGTTTTTAAAAAAAATATTGGATATTGTATTTAATTAATATATAATTAAATTGGTGATAAAAATGATTGGTAAAGTAAATAGTATTGAAACAATGGGATTAGTAGATGGACCTGGTGTTAGGTTCGTAGTATTTATGCAAGGGTGCCCATTAAGATGCAAGTTTTGTCATAATCCTGAAACATGGAAGCTCAATGCTAAAGCAGATACTTATACTCCGGAAGAACTAATAAAAAAAATATTAAACTATAAACCATATTTCAAACATAATGGTGGTGTTACCTTTTCCGGTGGCGAACCATTAATGCAAAAGGATTTTTTACTTGAATGTTTAAAACTATGTAAAAAAAATAATATCCATACTTGCTTGGATACCGCAGGAAGTATTATCGATTGTGAAGAAATACTTAAGTATACTGACCTTGTTTTACTTGATATTAAAGGAACAAATAAAATAAACTATAAAGAAATGACTAATGGAAACTTTGAAAATAGCATTAAGTTTATAAAATTATGTGAACAACTAAATAAAAAGCTTTGGTTAAGGGTTGTTATAGTGCTCGGTATCAACGATACTAAAGAATATGTAAAAGAACTTATAAGTTTTGTTAAACCAATTAAAAACGTCGAAAAAATTGAATTCTTACCATACCATACTTTAGGCGTACATAAGTATGAGGATTTAAACATTACTTATAAATTAAAAAACGTTCCAAGCATGGACAAAGATAAGTGTAAAAACTTAGAAAACATGTTAAAAGAAGGATTAAAAAGCTAATCCTTCTTTTATTTATAATTTCTATTATCCAGAGTTATTTCATCTATTACGCCGTTAACTACTTTTATTTTAAAATAATTAGTAGTAGTCCAGCTTGTATCAGCATTATAAGTATAAGTTAAACTCTCATAGCCATTATTAGAATACTCATTAATATCAGTAGGTTCACCAAATAGTTCTTTAATCTTATCAATGGTTATTTCTTCTCCAGCGGTTAATCCACCTGGAAAAACAATTTTATCTACCCCGTTAGATACTTGATATTTCGACTGAGATACCCTTGTTATCTTTCCCTCGGTGTATTTAGCTTCACCACCAGTATCATTTAATATTTCTGTGTATAACGCTAGTTTATCATTTTTATACATATTAACCATTGTATAGTAATTGTTAGATAATACAGAATTTTCATCTGAGGATTTCATGCTAAAACCAGTAGCTTTTTTTATTTCATCGTAAGAACAAGGTAATTTAATTTCATACCCATTTATTGTAAACTCATAATCATTCCAATCCTTTGATACGTTTGTATCTTTATTTTCTTCATTGTTATCTTTTACATCATTATTATCTTTTACATCGCCACTTTTATCTATAATTTTATCAAAAGTATTTAGTGATTTATCAATTACTTTTTCAGACATTCTTAATCCACCACTAAAAATTAAAAAAGTTAATATAAATGATATTATAATACTTAGTAAAAATCCTACTATTGCACAAATACCACTAACCTTAGCAGTTTTGGGCTCTTCGTCTTTTTTTACAAGAAATATTATTAACCCTGCTAACGGAATAAAAAATGATAAAATAGCAAAACCGATACTTGCCTTTTCTTGTGCAGATGAATTATTACTTGTTTTTGTTTCATTTATGGCTAAAGCCTCTTGATTACTACTAGTTTGTGAAGCAGTTTTTTCTTCAGCCGGTGAATTTAACCCTTCATAAGAAACCTCATTTTCATCTTTTAATAACTCTTTTCCACAATTTGGACAAAATTTGGTATCACCATCTACCTGTTTACCACACCACTTACAAAACATACTTTACCTCCTATTCTTATATTTAAATAATAACATATTAAAATATATTTTGACAATAGTTTTATTTTATATTGCTTTTTATATACTTAACCAAATTAATTAGATTAATGCCATTTGAACCTTTTATAAGTAAGACATCGTTTTTTTTAATTAAAGATTTAACATACCTTCTACTTTTAACTTCGTTTTTAAAATACTTTACGTTTCTTCTTTTTATACCATTTTTTTGGGCTTCTTTTTTTATGTACTTTGAATATTTACCTATCGTTATTAAATAATCAATATTAAATAAAGAAACTAATTTTCCTATTTTTCTATGAATTTTTTTAGATTCTTTACCAAGCTCTAGTATATCACCTAAAACCAATATTTTCCTACCACTAAAATTTTTCATGTATTCTAAGGCCACTAAAACTGAATCATAGCTAGCATTATAGGCATCATCAATTATCGTTACATTGTTATTAAGATTAATTATTTCTAGACGGTGTTTTTCTCCATGACACTCATTTATTCCTTTTTTAATCATACCTCTTGATACACCAAGCAACTTACTTACTATATATGCCGGTAACACATTATATATTAAATTCTTACTACCCTTTATTTTTAATTCATTTATATCATCTATGTCAAAAGTTGTTTCTATCCCGGTGGTAATATTATTTGCCATAACGTTACTTTTATTTTTAATGCCAAATGTCACAACATTAATTAAAGGATTAATTTCCTCGTTTAAATTACTAAGCATATCATTATCATTATTAACTATAAGTGTTCCGTTTTTCATACCATCTATTATTTCTAATTTTGCTTTTAAAATATTTTCTTTAGTTCCTAAGTTTGCAATGTGTGAATCAAATACGTTTGTAATAATAGCAATATCAGGTTGTGCTATCAAAGATAAATTATGTATTTCTTCTTTTCTACTCATTCCCATTTCTAGCACCATAACATCTTCATCTTTTAATCTTAAAATTGTAAGAGGAAGACCCACTTGGCTATTTTCGTTACCATTTGTTTTTAATACTTTAAAATTTTTTGATAATATGTTAGATAAAATATTCTTAGTACTTGTTTTTCCTACACTTCCTGTTATACCTATTACGGTTCCTTTAAATAATGATCTTTTATATTTTGCTAAATCCTGTAAACATTTTTTTACATCATTTGAAATTAAAACCGTTTTATCATTAAATTTACTTAAATCCAAGTCATACATCTTACTTAAAACACATACGCTTGCTCCGTTTAAAAACGCCTCTTTATAATAAATGGATCCATCAACATGATTCCCTTTAATTCCAAAAAAACACCCTCCTGGAATTACCTTTTTAGAATCTATAAAAACTTGATTAATTTCTTCATCTTCACTTCCTATTAGTAATTTTGCATCACATTTTTCTAAAACATCCCTAACGGTTATTCTAACCATTTATATCACCTAATAAATTATATGCATTAAAAAAAGATGGTATATTACCTTTTCTTGGAAATACTCTCATCTTCTATTTTTATAAAAACGTTTTTACTAACAAAGCGTTTAATCAACATTATAATGTTTCTTATTTCATCTTCTAAGTTTTTTATATCAACCATAATAACATGAATTTGCACGTTATACTCTCTTAATTTTCTTTTTATAACATCATCAACGTAACAGCCTTCAAATATAAATACGTTTACTTTTTTACCAGTGGCACTTAGTTTTTCAACTTGAGCAATTAACTTTTTTCCGATGTTCTTATACTTTATTATTTCATTGTCTTTATCTTCATAGTAACCCTTGGTGTTATCATAATCTACATAGTTTCTTATGTTATCAATTATTTGATGAGCCGCTTTAACTTCGGCATAATTTAAACTTCCATCGTTATCAACGTAAGAAATATCAGCCTTAGTAACTACTTTACCGGTTTTATCTTTTATTGAAACTTCGTTTTGAACATCTTTATATAAGTGTGCGCAATAAAAGGTAGCAATAAAATTACCATAAATACCAAGTAAGTTTTTCGTTACTTCATCAAGTGTTTTTAAACTATAATTATTAATTATTTTTTCTTTAAATAGTCTTATTATGCTTACATTCATTTTTGAGGCATGATAAAAAATTTGGTCGTTAATACCGAACTGAATTAATAATTGCTTTAATTTTTCATTAGTATCAATCATTATTTTTCTCATTTTATTTACCTCTTATAAATATATTTTATCACATTTATTAATTTAATTTTATGTTAGTCGTAATATTTATTTTTTATTTACATATTTATTTAATAATTATCATAAAGCCTAAAAATGTGCTATAATATTAAGCATGAATTACGCACAAGTAAGGAGTGTTAAAATGAATGATAATCAGGTAAAAGAAATAACAAACAAAGACGTTGATTTTGCTAAATGGTATACGGACGTTGTTAAAAAAGCGGACTTAATAGATTATTCATCCGTTAAAGGAAGCATGATAATAAGGCCTTATGGATATGCCATTTGGGAAAACATGCAAAGCATACTAGATAAAAAATTTAAAAGCACCAATCACGAAAACGTACAAATGCCAATGTTTATACCAGAAAGCCTATTAAACGTAGAAAAAGAACACGTTAAAGGATTTGCTCCCGAAGTAGCTTGGGTAACTTACGGCGGAGAAAATAAACTAGAAGAGAAAATGTGTGTAAGACCAACTTCCGAAACACTTTTTTGTGAACACTTTAAGAAAATAATCAAATCATACCGTGACTTGCCTTTATTATATAACCAG
>CASEKZ010000004.1 GCA_949288625.1 uncultured bacterium
ATTATTTTAAATCACTAAAAAAGAACTTTAACAATTATGAAATAACATCTGTTATGATTGCTGTTATTACTTCAATTTTAAACGCTATGTTAGTTGGGCATTGTCTTGATGTTCCTTCCGTTTGTGTTTTTGTTGCTGTGATTATGGGGTATGCATACATAATGCTTGTAAGAAAAAAAGAAAGTTAGTTTAACTTAATAGTTACTACTTTCTTTTTTTAAATTCATTCCATAGGTAGTTAAAATCATTTTCACAACTAGGATATATTAGTTTATCGTTTATGTTTTTCCTGTTTTCTACGTAATCATCAAATGAACATATTTTTTTGGCTGGATTACCTCCTACGATGGTATTTTCCTTAACGTCTTTAGTTATAACCGAACCCGCTGCTATTATAACGTTGTTACCTATTTTTACTCCTGGTAATATCGTTGTGTTACAACCAATAAAAACGTTATTACCAACTTCAATTGGGGCACAATTATAATTAAAAGTGACGTTATAGTCCATGTTATTTAATACCTTATCAATTACGTCATGAGTAACAAAAGTAACTCCTGATGCTATGCATACGTTATTTCCAAAACTAATTAATTTAGGTTCATCAGGGATAATTCTTGGTTGAAAAAAGAAGTTTTTACCAACGCTTTTAAAAAAATTTTTCTTAACTAATAAATTTGTTCTTTTATTTGCATCAGCGATTAAATACATTTTTAACTTTGTTATATATTTCATTTTATCCTCCGGTAATAATATTATATCATGAGGTTAAAAATAAAGATACTTATTATGATTATTATGTTTACTATTTAATATTTATATATTGGAGGTAAAACGTAATGAGAGAGTTTTTTGATACTTATTTATTGCCGTTTTTAGCTACCATTATAACTGGTTTCGTAAGTTATGTTGGAATGCAAATAAAAAAAGCATATACTAATTATATTAATGCTAAAACAATAAAAGAAATAGTAGAAGATACCGTATTATATGTTGAACAAATAAATAAAAATAACGGCATTACTAGTAGTGAGAAATTTAGCGAAGCAAAAGAAAAAGCAAGTAGCTGGATTGCTAGTAAAAATCTTACTATAAGTGATACAGAGCTTGAAATATTAATAGAAAGTGCGGTAAAAAAAATAGATAAGTAAAAAGGAACTTAGTATTTATAAGTTCCTTTTCCTATTTGAGTGCTTTCATAAGGATTATTAATTGAAAATGAAAATTCTTTATCCATTTCTGGTTCTTTTAATTCTAAGTTTATTTCCATAGCATCAACTATTTCATTTAAACTTTGTTTATAATATTCAAAGTAATATATTCCGTTTATAGTATTATCATAACCGGATAAATAAAGCCTTTGGGTACCAATGAAATCATCACTTGTTATGTTTTTAGAATTAAATATTATGTTTTTAAAAGTATCAAAACCAGTTATCATTGTTTCTTTATCTATGTTTGTATCAACGTTATCGCCTAAAATATCTAAAATATCATATATTTCTGACAAACTTCTTATGTCTTTTAGTTTATTAACCATTGCTTTTACTATTTGTTGCTGGTTTTGTCCTCTTACAAAGTCATTACTATTATAATTTGAATACTTTCTTCCACAATACTGTGGCCATGTATGACGGTTTCTTGCAAAGGCAAGCGCTTGTTCACCATTTAAAGTCTGATATCCTTTTTCTAAGTATATCGTATACTTACCAAACCT
>CASEKZ010000005.1 GCA_949288625.1 uncultured bacterium
TACTATTATGTTATTAAAGAAACTTTATATAGTTCTTTTTTTAACTTTATATTATGGTAGTGTATGCTTTTTTAGAGAGGAGATGAGTAAGATGGAAAACATTAATAGAAACATGACATTAAAGGATGCTTTTAAATTATATGATGCTAAGGAAATTAGTGCCGAAGAGCTACTTATATTAGCATATGATATAAAAGATTCTTCTCAATCAGAAAACTTAGTTAACTATAATGATAATGAGAAGAAACAACCTGTTAGAACTTTGAAATAAGTTCTTTTTATTATATAATTAATTTAGTTGGTTGGAAGTGGTAAAATGTTTAAAATTGGTAATGTTGAAATTAAAAATAATGTTTGTTTAGCTCCTATGGCAGGTGTTTGTAATAGTGCGTTTAGGAGGATTATAAAAGAAATGGGCTGTGGGCTTATATATGCTGAGATGGTTAGTGATAAGGCGATTTGTTATGATAACGAAAAAACCATGGACATGCTTTATATGACGGAGGAAGAAAGACCTATTGCTCAGCAGATATTTGGAAGTGATGTAGATAGTTTTGTTAAGGCTGCTAAAATAATTGAGGATAAGATGCATCCTGATATCATTGATATAAACATGGGGTGTCCGGTACCTAAAGTTGCACTTCGTTCTCAAGCTGGTTCTGCCCTTTTAAAGAATCCAAAAAAAATATATGAAATAGTAAAAGCTGTAAAAGAGGCGGTAAGTGTGCCAGTTACGGTTAAAATACGAAGTGGATGGGATAAAAATTGCATTAATGCCGTGGAGGTTGCTAAAATTTGTGAGAAAGCAGGAGCTTCAGCAATAGCGGTACATCCTAGAACGCGCAGCCAGGCGTATAGCGGCAAAGCTGATTGGAGTATAATAAAAGCTGTTAAAGAGAACGTAAGTATTCCGGTCATTGGAAATGGAGATATAAAAACGGTCAATGATGCGATAAAGATGATTAATGAAACAAATTGTGATGCCATTATGATAGGAAGAGGGGTTCTTGGTAATCCGTATTTAATTAAACAAATTGTAACTTATTTTAAAACAGGTAAAATACTTCCTGATCAAACTCCTAAAGAAAAAATAAAAACTTGTCTTAAGCACTTTAATTATTTACTTAAAATAAAACCTGAAAAAACCGCAATACTACAGATGCGTACCCATGCTGCGTGGTATTTAAAGGGCCTTCCTAATAGTACTTATGTAAAAGAAAAGTTATACAAAATAACAACAAAAGAAGAATTTGATAAAATAATAAATGATTATATGAGTATGTTTTGATAATGTGATTAAAACATCACTATTAATATTAGCTAGGTTTTAGCATTATATAAGTACATGAAAAGTTATTAATTATTCATTTATTTAACAATATATGGAAAACTTATAGAAAAATATGGTATAATTACTTATGTAGGACAAGGTTGTGAAAAAGGTGCTAGATGTCATAATTTTGGCCAAAAAAAGAAATAATATATTATTAAGGAGGAAAGATGAAAAAGTATAATTTGTTTAAGGTTTTAGCAATAACCATTTTCGTGGCTTGGCTACTTATTTTATTTATTCCAGGTTCATACATTGATTATTATACTGGTGCATCCGTATCAACCGGAATTTATAGTGTTGGAATATGGGGATTATTATCCAATTTAAGTGTTTCAATTGCTTACTTTAATGGTATTGCGGTATTCCTAATTGCTTTGGCATGTTTTTATGCCGTGTTAAACAAGGTTGAGGTTTATAATAACTTTGTTGGTAAAGTTGCAGGATTGTTTAAAGGAAAAGAAAGATTATTAGTAACAATTACTACTTTAGTATTTGGTATACTTGCACTTTTTGTTAGTGATTTCTTAATTCTTTTAGCTTTTGCTCCGTTTGTGTACAAAGTTATGAAAGAGCTTTCAATAGATAAGAAAATAATTTTATCTTCAACCTTAGTTGCGGCTCTTGTTGGTTCTATGTGTGGTATTTATAATAGTACTTTATTTTCTGCGTTCCAATTAGAGTTGAATACTATGTTATTAGTTAAGATGATTTTGTTTGTTATATCTATTGCTGTTTTAATAATTTTAATCGCACCAAAAAAACAAGTTTTAAAAACAGCTAAAAAAATCACTTCTAAAACTAGTAAAAAAACAACTAAAGAAGAGGAAAAACCAAAAACGGTTAAAAAAGTTACTACTAAATTAAGTAATAAAAGGGTTAGCAAAACCATTTATGCAATTCTTACCATTTTACTTGGTACATTTGGTATAAATAAGTTTTATGCTGGTAAAGTAAAAGCTGGAATATTAAGCATATTATTTTGCTGGACTGGTATTCCAACGATATTATCAGTTGCGGAGTTTATAACCGTTTTAACCGAGAAGAAAGATAAGGATGGAAAAATTGCTGCAACAACTAATAGAAGAAATAACGTATCTTTTGCTGTTTCACTAGTTATATTTATATTATTTGTTATTTGCTCTACAATACCATGGGAATCATTAATAGAAAATTGTTCAGTATTTAGTGATTTTAACGCATGGTTAAGCGACTTATCAATTGGTGAATATGCGATATTTAATAACATTATAGGAGCACCTGTTGCCGTTGATTTAACGCTTGGTAGTACGTCTGGAATAATTAACACCTTTGGTTCTTGGACAATGACTGATGTTGCTATTTTACTATTTATTATTACGCTTGTAATCGCACTAGCTAACAACGTAAAAATAAATGATTTTATCGCTACCATAACTTCTGGTACGAAAAAGATTTTACCTGTTGCTATTACGGCAATGCTTATAAGCATAGTTTTAGTAATTATGGTAACAAGTGGAGTAAACGTAACGATTACTGATGCAATCTTAAGCTTGACTGACGGATTTAACGTTGCAACATCTATTTTAGCTACCATGATAGGAAGTGTATTAACGGCGGATTTCTACTATTTAGTGTCTACTGTTGGAACGGTGTTTAACGTTGTTGTATCAAATCAAGATTACTATGGTGTTGTTGCTTTAATTATACAAAATATTTATAACTTAATGATGATTATTGCACCTACTTCAGTTGGATTGATAATTGGTTTATATTATTTAGATATTCCATATAATAAATGGTTTAAATTCATATGGAAACTATTATTAATATTATTAGTTATAATTATAATAACTTCGGTAGTTGTATACGCTTTAATTTAAAAGACCTTGTGGTCTTTTTTTGTATTAAAATAAAATATTATACCCATAACAAACATAGAATAAAAAGGAAGGAGAATTCTATGTTTGTTAATTTTAGTGAGGAAACAAGGCATATATTAAAAATGGCGGAATATGAAAAAGAAATGTTGAATCATCCGTACGTAGGAAGTGAGCATTTATTGCTGTCCATTTTAAAAGATAGTAAATTTGTCCCAATTTTAAAAAAACATAAAATAACATATGATAAATTTAAAGAAAAATTAGTTTCATTAGTTGGCATAGGAAGTAAAAAAAGTGATTTTATATTATATACCCCTTTATTGAAGAGGATTTTAGAAAACTCGGTAATTGAAGCAAGAGAAGATAACAATAAGAGTGTTAGTCCAGAACTTTTAATTATCAATATCTTAGATGAAGAAGATGGAGTGGCATATACCATATTAAAGAGTATGAAAATAAATTTAGACAGACTTTATTTTGATTTAAGAAACATTAAAAACGCGAAAAATTATAAACGAAAAAAACTATTATTGGAAGAAATTGGTACGGATATAACTAAACTTGCTAAAGAAAAAAAGCTTGATCCGGTAATTGGAAGAGAAAAAGAAGTTTTAAAAACACTTGAAATACTACTTAGAAGAAAGAAAAATAATCCTATTTTAATAGGGCCGGCAGGAGTAGGCAAAACCGCGATTGTAGAGGGAATTGCAAATCTTATTGTATCAGATAAGTGTCCATGTTATTTGAAAAACAAAAGAATAATATCTTTGAATATTTTTCAATTGGTATCAGGCACAAAATACCGTGGTGAGTTTGAAGAGAAGATGAGAGCGGTAATTAAAGAGCTTGAGGAAAATCAAGATATCATTCTTTTTATTGATGAAATACACACGATGGTTGGTGCGGGTGGAGCAGAAGGGGCAATAGATGCTTCAAACATATTTAAACCAGCTTTAGCAAGAGGAACGATAAAAATAATTGGAGCAACAACAACGTTTGAATACAAAAAATTCATTGAACCAGATGCTGCACTTGCAAGACGATTTCAAAGTGTTATAGTAGAAGAACCAGGTTTAAATGATGTTATTAAAATTTTACGCGGAATTAAACCTCTTTATGAAAAGTATCACGATATAACAATTAGTGATGAACTTTTAAAAGATATCGCTAGATTATCGGAAAAATATTTAAATAACAGGTTTGAACCAGATCGTTCAATTGATATTTTAGATGAGGTCTGTGCAAAGTCATCGGTTACTGAGAACCATAATGAAAGAAAAAGACGAATGTTAAATCAAAGACTTCAAAAAATAAACAAGGAAAAAATAAATGCCGTTTGTAGGCGTGATTTTCAAATGGCATATAATCTAAAGTTAGACGAAAGTAAAATAAAAAAAAGATTACAAAATATTAAATTTAATAGAAAAAACGTTACTAAAAAAGAAGTTATTGACGTGATAAAAAACAAGGGAAACGTAATGTTTTTTACGGCGGATGATAAAAGAAATGAGTTTTATAAAGAATTAGAAAATGAATTAAATCAAACTTTGTATGGTCAAAATAAAAACGTGGAAAAGTTAATAACGTCACTTAGAAAAAAAGAACTTTTAGATAATAGGCGTTGTTATTCTGTTCTTATAACCGGAAATCATGGGGTAGGTAAAACGCTTTTTGCCAAAACTTATTTAAGAAAACTAATTAATGAAAAAAACATAATAAACATCGATGCATCAGAGTATACAGAACATCATACGATAAGTAAATTAATAGGGACAACCGCAGGTTACTTAGGATATGATAATAAGAACAATGTTTTTGAGAGAATAAGAACCACTCCTAATTCTGGTATAATAATTGATAATTATGAAGATGGATGTGAGGAGTTTAAAAACTTATTCATAAGGATTTTACAAATGGGTAAAATAGAGGATGCATCTGGTAAAAGTGTTGACTTTACTAACGCAATTATTATTTTTATAACAAATAATTATGATGGTGAGCAACTAGGCTTTAGCAAAAGAAATAAAAGTGGTTTTAATAACTCATCTGATCGCTTGACAGCTAAGGTTTCGTTAGTATTAAATTTATCTAAACCAGATGATGATACAATAAAAAAGATAATAAAAGAAAGGTTTAAAAAGATAATTAAAAAGTATGATACAATAAAAGTTAAATATGATGATAACGTAATAAATTATATTTTTGATAAGTTGTCGTTAGGTAACGGACTTAGTAATTTAGATTTTTTAATTGAAAATGAGTTTGAAATAAAGATCATTGACGCTATATTGAATAACCAAGATAATGTTACTATAGATATAAATAAAGAAAGCAATGCTCAGAAAGTTATGAATTGATATTGCTTTCTTTTTTTAGACGTTTATTATATAATTAGGTATAGGAAGAAGGAGTGTTATGAAAATATATAATACACTAACAAGAAAAGTTGAAGAGTTTATTCCGATAAATAAAAACATAGTTAAGATGTATACATGTGGGCCTACGGTTTATCATTACGCACACATCGGAAACTTAAGAAGTTACATAATGGAAGATGTATTAGAAAAAACGTTAATATATAATGGTTACAAAGTAGATAGAGTAATGAACATTACCGATGTTGGACATTTATCAAGTGATTCTGATAGTGGTGAAGATAAAATGGTTAAAAGTGCAAAAGAAAAGAAAAAATCCGTTTTAGACATCGCTAAGTTTTATACCGATGCTTTCTTTAAGGATTTTGAAAAGCTGAACATAAAAAAGCCTGAAACAATAGAACCAGCTACCAACTTAATTACTGATTACATTGAGCTAATAAAAGTATTAATAAAAAAGGGTTATGCGTATTTTTCTAGTGGTAACGTTTATTTTGATACTTCTAAACTAAAAGATTATTATGTTTTAACAAATCATAAAGAAGACGAAATGGTTGTTGGGGTAAGGCAAGGGGTTGAAGAAGATCCTAATAAAAAAAACCAAGCCGATTTTGTGTTATGGTTTACTAAATCAAAGTTTGAAGATCAGGAGTTAAAATGGGATTCGCCTTGGGGTCTTGGTTATCCTGGATGGCACATCGAATGCTCATGTATAAGTATGAAACATTTAGGTGAGTATTTAGATATACACTGTGGTGGGGTGGATAATATATTTCCTCATCACACCAATGAAATTGCTCAAAGCGAGGCGTATTTAGGACATAAATGGTGTAACTACTGGGTACACTGCGAACACCTTAATGATAAAAATGGAAAGATGAGTAAAAGTAATGGGGATTTTCTAACAATTTCCTTATTAGAAGAAAAAGGTTATAATCCGCTATCATATAGGCTTATGTGTTTACAATCCCATTATCGTAAACAGTTAATATTTACTTTTGAAAACCTAGATAATGCTGAACAAACATATAAAAAATTAAAACAAAAAACCTTGTCGTTAAAAAAAGAAGGAGCATTAGATAATAATAAATTTAATTATTATAAAAACGAGTTTTTAAATTGTATTAATGATGATATGAATACATCAAGTGCTTTAACCGTTTTATATAACGTTTTAAAAGATAATGATTTAAATGAGTATACAAAAATAGAATTAGTAAAATCATTTGATGAGGTCTTGTCTTTAGACTTACTTAAAAAAGACGCACATGATTTAGATGATAAAACCATTTTATACATTGAAGAAAAAATAAAATTAAGGTCTAAAGCTAAGGAAAACAAAGACTATTTAACAGCTGATAAAATAAGAGATGAGTTATTAAATAAAGGAATATTACTAAAAGATACCAAGGAAGGAACGGTTTGGGAAAAAAACTAAGGTGATGTTATGGGAATAAAGCGTTTATTTGAAAAAAATGCACTTAATAAAATTAAGAAAAAAGGATATACTGATGAACAAGTAAAGGTTATGTATGAGGCTATGCTATCTTATCCACACATAATAGATTTTATTGATCTTAGCTATAGTCCGGAGGAAATAAAAGAAGTTTTAACTTTTTTTAAGTACGAGGATGCACCTAGTGTTGCTCATTTGTTTAACCTAGGACCTTTAAAACGAATACTAATGGTTGAAGCATATAATAAGTTTGTTAATTTAAATCC
>CASEKZ010000006.1 GCA_949288625.1 uncultured bacterium
ACAATAGGATTCATTCTTCTTTAGGGTATTTATCTCCTATTCAGTTTGAATTCCAGTATTTTAATAATATCCCCCTTCTTCCTTTGTCTAATATCTTGACTTAACTCCCCATGATGTAAATTTTTGTAAAAACAAAAAAAGAGCCTTTTTTTAAAGCTCCTTTTCCCTTTTTATTTTTTATATTATTTTACTTCTCTTTTATTTCCAGTATAAACCCATCCATTAATACTTGTACTTGTTGACCACTTATATTTTTGTTCACAATGTAATTTATAAGTTGCTTCGGCATTCTTAGTATCACTGGTATTTACCGTTTTTAAACATTTAGTACCATTTAAAACATAACCACTATCACATGAATAAGTTACTTTTTGAGTTGTAGTTGTTTTTGTACATTTAGTACCATTTAAAGTATAACCTGGATAATCCTCACATGAATAAGTTGTATTAGAATCAGTTTTAATACAATATAACTTATCATCAGTTTGAACCGTTCCTGCTGGACAAGTACATACCTTAACCTTAGATTTAACAGTACATTTAGTACCATTTAAAGTATATGTTTTATCTGAAGTATTTGGTGGACAAGAGTAAATTGGCTTAGAACACTTACCACCACCGATTGAAGTGGTTCCTGCTGGACAACCATATACTTTCTTAGTACAGTACTTCTCATCATCTGTTTTGCTTGTTCCAGATGGACAAGAGTAGCTTATTGTTGTCTTAGTACAAGTTTTCTTACTTTCATCAAGTACGTAATCAGAACCATACTTTGAACAGCTATAAGTTATTTCTTGTTTCGTACAACCAGAACCAGTATCAGTATATCCACTAGGACATTTCTTTGTTACGGTTGTTGGCTTTCTACATTTATCACCATCATATTTCTCATAGCCAGGGAAAGCATCACATGAATAGCTATAACCCGTAGCTTCTTTTTTAAAACGATAGTAAGTATAAACCATTACCGTTGTAAAACAAGTATCACATGTTAATTGTGGCTCGGCACTCACTAAAACCAATTTTTCATTATCATTCGTAAACGCTAAGTTATTTTCATAAGAAATCTTAGTAGATACATATCTCCATTCATAACCATTAGCAATCTTTGTTGCACTAATAACGTCATAATTTTGAACTGTTATATAGTTTGCCGTTACCGTTTTAACAGTACCAACTGCTCCTTTCACATCATAAGTATACTTCTTATCAGCAGTAACAGTTTGTGTTCCTTTATAAATTTCATCAGTAACAGAACTTGATGCAGTAGCATCAATCGTAGATGTTAAAGTTGTAACCTTACAACTTGCTGGTTCTTTATTTGTTGAACTAGTAACTACCGGTTTTGCGTCTTTAGTGTCCGTTGAAGTTAGGTTATTAACCTTTTTATAAGCATCTTTAGTAATTGTCTCAGAACCATTTTTAATACATTTGTTACCTGCTAAATAATATCCCGAAGGACATACATACTTATCAAACTGCTCGGTACACACATTCTTAGAGAACTGATATTCATATAATTTTCCACCATTATTTTTAGTTGTTATTTTACCACCAGTTGTTTTTTTAGACTCACCATTTTTAGTTGTTGTTTCAAGCTGTTTACAAGTATCACTACAAATATCATAGCATCCATAATGTTCATAAATGTAATCTTTGTTATCAGTACATGATAATTGTACTTTTATAACGTATTCATCTTCTAACTTAGTAATTTGAACATAAGAATCATCTTCACTACAATAATTACCATTAGAATCCATTAAAGGTAATATAAGATGTTGATCTATCATTTCCCTTAAGGTCATTTTCTTTGAAGAATTAATTTCTTCTGGTAGTCTTTCTATCGTATAATACGATTTTGCAGCATCCTTCATTCTATCAATATTATCCGCAAAAATCTGATTATTTAAAGGTTTCAAATCAGGCATAGGAAATAACCAAATAAGTAAAAATATAAAAATTATGATTAATACTAACCTAATAAGTAACCCTTTTATCGTTAAACCTGTTTTTTCCTCCATGAGAATTCCCCCTTCTTGCATTGAATGCCAGCTATGATAGCACAAACTAAAGAAAAAGTCAACTTATTCTGTAAAATTCCTTATACTATAATTATATATGTTATTTAGAAAAGAACAAAAGCAAAATTAAAAATTTTGCGCATTGGTCGTCACCGATCAAGCATTCCTGCTTCATAGACTAAGTATCCTTACTTCTTTGGCAGGCTTAAATTCCGATGGTCGCCACCGTACTTATATTTTGCATTTATAACTTCTTTATTTGTTTTTTTATTATACCAAAACTTCATTCATATACATTTTTAAACCCTCAAACATTATGTTTATACTTGCATTTATATCTCTATCGTTTATACTATCACAATAATCACACGTCCAACTTCTTATGCTTAAACTTTTTGTTTTTTCTGTTTTGTTTCC
>CASEKZ010000007.1 GCA_949288625.1 uncultured bacterium
GATTTAATATACCAACGTTTTTAAGTTCAGTTAGATTATATAAAATTTTATTTATTGGAATTAATAATAACAAAGTCACCATAATTGCAACCATTCCAGATATAATACCTATTATTAAAGTTTCCGCATTAAACACGCGTGTTATGTCTTTTTTTCTTGCTCCTAAACTTCTTAATATTCCTATTTCTTTTGTTCTTTCAAGAACTGATATATAAGTTATTATACCAATCATTATGGATGAAACAACAAGAGAAATTGAAGAAAACGCCACTAAAACAATGGTTATTCCATCCATTATACCACTTGATAAATCACTTATTTGTTTTGCATAATCAGAGTATATTATCTTATCTTCCTCATCTTTTTTATCATTATATTCATCTAAATAACTTATAATTTCATCTTTACTTTCAAAATTACTTGGATAAAGGTTAATTGAAGATGGAATGCTATTTGCACCAAGCATCGTAAGTGCTTGTTCTTTAGTTATACCAGCTTTTTCGAAACTTATCCCACCCATAAATACTATGCCCGAAGAGTTAGTTTGAGCTTGAACTACGCTACTTTCTTTATTTTCACTTACTATTTTATTTATTAACTCGTTTGAATAACCTATTTTTGATACCAACGAAGACCCCAATGATTCTGATAATACATCCATAATAGATGCTAAAGCATTATCTTTTTTTCCTCTTACAATACCTGTTATTTTTAGCGTAAAAGAACCATCATCATACATTTTTTTACTAGCTTCTTTTTTTATAAATAAATCATTATTTATCTTTGTGTAATAATTATCATTATTAACGACTTTAAACTCTTTTCCAATTATCTCATTAAAATCTATTTTCTCTTTTTCAGAATCAATAAACAAAGCATCAAGAATACTCTTATCTATCCTGTTTTTACTATCTACGATTAAAACAACATCATAAATATCACTAGGATAACTACCACTTAATAAATCATAATTATCCTTTAAATAAGAACGATTATTTAAATTAGTAGGTAATTCAGTAAAATTCATACTACCAGAGCTTGTTGCTTGGTAATTTGTACCATCTGTTGTAATTAAATTAAAGTTAGTTGTTCTAATATATGATATTGCACTAAGCATTTTACCATCCATGTTATTTAAATAATTAACGTAATCTTCGGTTATTTTATTTTGATGTACTTTGTTGTTATCATCGTTATTATACGTATACAAAACATCTTCTTTAGGATACGTGTTATTACCCGAAAAAGCGTTTTTATTATCCTTTAGTCCTTCTTCATCAAGCGTTGATACTACGCTTGGTACAACAATTGGAAAAGATGACATGGTGTTTTTTTCATACTCAGCAATTTGCCTATTAAATCCGTTTGAAATAGACAAAATAAGAGCTATACCAATTATTCCTATACTTGATGCAAAAGCAGTTAAAAAAGTTCTTCCCTTTTTAGTTTTTATGTTATTCAAACTCAAATTAATGGCTGCCTTAAAATTCATTTTAGTCTTTTTTATTTTAAACCTATCAGTTTTATCCTGGGTTATGTTAATGGGGTTATCATCACTTGTTATACATCCATCTTTTAACTCTATTACTCTACTAGCATACCTTTTAGCTAACTCATCATTATGAGTTACCATTATAACTAATTTATCCTTCGAAATTTCTTTTATTAAATTCATTATTTTAACACTTGTTTTAGAGTCTAAGGCACCAGTAGGCTCATCCGCTAAAATAATTTCTGGATTGTTAACTAATGCTCTTGCAATTGCTACTCTTTGCATTTGTCCACCTGATAATTCGTTTGGTTTTTTATCAAAATGTTTTTCTAAACCAACCTTTTTAAGTGCATCCATAACCTTTCTTTTTTTATTCTTAGAATTACTTAAAGTAAGCGCTAATTCAACGTTCTTATAAACTGATATATGGTTTATTAAATTATAATTTTGAAATATAAACCCAACACATGAATTACGATAATAATCCCAGTCATTATCCTTAAAATTCTTAGTAGACATCCCGTTTATTATTAAATCGCCAGTATCATATTTATCAAGCCCACCAATAACGTTTAAAAGCGTTGTTTTACCACTTCCAGATGGCCCTAAAATTGCAACAAACTCACTTTTTCTAAAACTTAAATTAACGTTATTTAAAGCAACTTGTGTTAAACTTTTAGTTTTGTAGGTTTTTTTAACGTTTTTAATAATTAGCATAAATAAATTCCCCTCCTAGTTATATTTTACTACCAAACTTTTAAAAACCCTCAAAAAAATATTTTTGCTAAAATTATGTTTAAAATTATTTCATTAAATGATATAATCATCTAAAGTAGTTAGGAAGTGATATTATTAGTATTTACGTTTACTTTTTATTGTTTATAATATACTCATTTATCGGTTGGATAATTGAGATTATAACCGAATACATACATCATAAAAGGTTTGTTAATCGTGGCTTTTTAATAGGTCCTTATTGTCCTATTTATGGTGTTGCTGCCGTTTTAATGATTTTATTATTAAATAAGTATTTAGATGACCCAATCGTTTTGTTTGTAATGGCAATTATAATTTCCTCAGTTATAGAGTATTTTGCTAGCTACATAATGGAAAAATTATTTAATGCTAGATGGTGGGATTATAGCAATAATAAATTTAATATAAACGGAAGAATATGCTTAGAGACAATGATTCCTTTTGGCTTTGCAGGAATTATTCTTATGTATTTTATTAACCCTGTAATCATTAAAATATTATTACTTATACCAACTACGTTATTAAACATAATTTCAGTTATTATTTTTATACTATTGTTACTAGACATGATAATTTCACTTAAAATAATACTAAGGTTTAAAAATACTACCTTTACCGAAGAAAAAGACAACACCGCGGAAATAACAAAAAAAGTCAAAGAAACACTTATGAAAAAATCAAAATTTAGCAGACGATTAATAAAATCATTTCCAAATTTAAAGGTTATTAAAAAAATTAAAAATAATAGAAAAAAATAAAAATAACAAAATTAAAACTGACTAAAATTACCTTCTTTAGTCAGTTTTTTATATTACTAAGTATGTATAAAGAATCTTAATACCCCATGGCCTTAATAACTTTATTCAAATCTTTTTTATACTCAATGTTTACTGAAGAATATAAAAGTGTGTTTCCAACTCTAGTTAATACGTTATAAGTATCACTTAATTCTTGAGTATACTTTTGGTAGGTCTCGTCTTTTTTTTCCTTTCCTTTGGTTTTGTTATTTTCGAAGCTTTCTTTATTACTTTCATATGCCTTTTTCGCATCAGCTTCTTGTGAAAATATATAATACTCTATTTGAAACTTACCATTATTAGCAGAACCAACGTAATTTATTCGATCATCTTCCATTTGGTTAGTAACATCAGTTACGATAAATCCGTTACTAGATAATATAGAAATAGCCTCTTCTGATTTTAATGGTTCTTTTTTAGAACAAGCAGTAAGTATAATAGCCGCAAGTAGCAAAATAAATATCTTCTTAAAAGTTTTCATAACATCAACTCCTTTTTAATTTCCAAAATATTTTTCAATTATTTTATTAAGTTCTGGTACGTTTATTGGCTTTGATAAATATTCATCAAAACCCTCCTTCAAATACATTTCCTTCATACCGGTAATAGCATTTGCGGTTAAAGCTACGATTGGAGGTATTTTGTAACCATCAAGCTTTTTTAACACGTGTAAAACTTCTATACCATCCATCTCTGGCATCATGTGATCCAAGAATATTATATCATAGTTTGTTCCTTCTTTTACCTTATATATACAATTCTTACCAGAAGATGAAGTATCAATATCAAATTTATATGACTCTAAAAGCCTCTTTGCAACCTTTATGTTAAGTTTGTTATCATCAACTATTAGTGCCCTTTTACCAGTACAATCAAGATAATCTAGCTCTTTATCATTTTTTTGAGGTTCAGTTATTACTCCTAGCTTTTCCATGCTAACTATTTTTTGAGTTACGTCAACAAAAAACGTCGTACCGACCTCCCACTCACTTTCAAACCATATTTTCCCGCCCATCAAATCAACGTATTTCTTTGTTATTACGAGTCCTAATCCAGTTCCTTCAATCTCGTTTTTCGTTGCGGTATCAAGCCTTGAAAACTTCTCAAACAATTTGTCGTAATCTTCTTTTTTTATACCATATCCAGTATCCGCAACTTTAAAATGAAGGTTTACTTTATCACCTAAAACATCACCTGTTATGGTAAGTTTTATTTTACCAACTTCGGTATACTTAACAGAATTAGTTAATATGTTTAAAAGAATTTGAAATAATTTTGTTGAATCACCATATAATTTTGATGGAATGTTAGTGTCAACGTCCATTATTAATTTAATTGGACGATCACCAATTCTAGCTTCAATTATACTAGCAAGTTCCATGGCAATATTACCAATGGAATATTCTTTTAAGTCAAGTGTTTCCTTACCAGACTCTATTTTTGAAATATCTAAGATATTGTTTATTATATCTAACAAACTATTTCCAGCAGAAGAAATATGTTTGATATCGGTTCTTGCACTTTCCTCATCAAAATTTGGATCGTTAAGAAGGCTTTCACTTAGTCCAACTATTGCATTCATAGGAGATCTAATCTCATGTGACATGTTTGATAAAAAGTCGGATTTGGCTTTGTTTGACCTTTCGGTCTGCTCTTTTACCATTTCTAATTCGCTAATTATTTTTAAATCCGGATTTTCAATGTTAAAATACAAGAAAAACATTTGAACCGCCGCACCAATTGCAGAAAAAGCAACGTAAGGAAACGTAAGTTGTAACCCCAAAATTATCGCAAGTTCAACAATCATTAACCAAATCGAAACTTTCTTTCTTAGTGGTGCGTCCTTTGCGTTTCTTAAAGTGTATGTTGCAATCATAAAAACAACAAACGCACAAAAAGACAAAACAAAGTATGAAGCAGCACCAGGAATATACGAAATATTTAAGCCATCAAGCCTTTCAAAAGGAACAAAGAAGTATAAAATAAAGCACGCTATAAAAATTATGGTCATGACTTTGGTTCTTTTGTTTTTAACTACTATTTCCATTAAATTATTAGCTTTTAAATTATCTAAAAATACGAGACTATAATAATATAATAAGGAAAACCATATAATTCCAGTTGACCAGTGCAGACGATATACAATTAGATTTATAATGTCATTAAAACCAAAATAAACCACGAAAGAAGCAATTATCTCACTTATTATAAGTACTATTTCAACAACTAACATGTAGCGGTATATCTTATTTCTTATTGATAAAAATCTTTGCTTAGAAAAATATACTATAAACAATAATATTATAAATAGTAAACTACCAATGGTAAGCATCAATCCTGATAACATACAACTACTCCCTTCTATTCTTCTTTTCCAAAGTACTTATTAATTAATTTACTAAGTTCCTTATAATTAATTGGTTTAGAAAGATAATCACTAAATCCATCTTTTATGTATTTTTCCTTTATTCCATCATATGAGTTAGCCGTTAACACAACAACAGGAGGAATACTATAACCAGAACTAATCAACAATTTCATAGTTGTTATACCATCCATCTCTGGCATCATATGATCAAGAAAAATTAAATCATACTTATTTTTCTTAACCATTTCTAAGCACTCTGCCCCACTATTTGCGGAAGAAATATTAAAATTATACTGACTAAGCATTCTACTTGCTAACTTAATGTTAACGTTATTATCATCTACAATTAAAACGTTCTTATCATGTAAATCTAGCATCTTAACGCTAGACGAATCGTTTTTATCTGCACCATCAAAGATATTTCCAACCTTATCAAAAGATAATACTTTTTGATTTATCCTAATAAAATACTTAGTGCCTTTTCCCGTTTCGTTCTTAAACTCCATGTCTCCACCAATCATAAGTACCAGCCTTTTAGCAATGATTAACCCCAACATGGTACTATCAATGTTATTTTGAGTACTATTGCCCAATTTAACGAAGTCATTAAAATCCTTCTCGAAATCCTCTGTTTTCATCGCATGACCTGTGTTTGAAACAACAAACTCAAAAAGGCAATTATCGCCATCTAAAGTACCATTAATGTCCAAAGTTATCTTCCCATAATTAGTGTATTTAATCGCATTTAATATCGTACATGTAATAATTTTGTAAATTTTTACCTGGTCTCCATAAAACATAGATGGTAAATCTTGATTAACGTTTATTTTAAACTCTATTGCATCTTTGTTTATCTTTGATGCAATAATACTGTTAATCTCAAAAACAAGTGATTGCAACGAGTACTCTTTTTCATCTAGTTTTTCTTTTCCCGACTCAATTCTTGATATATCAAGAATGTTATTTATTAAATCAAGTAAAGTAACACTCGCATCATGAATACTTTGAGTATCTCTTTTTACAACCTCTTTAGTAAGTGTTTTCTCACTTAATAAAGATTCACTAAAACCTAATATAGTGTTAAGCGGTGTTCTTATTTCATGAGACATGTTTGACAAGAATTCGGTTTTCGCATTATCAGCTAAAACAGCCTCATCCTTAGCCTTTTCAAGCTCATTTAAAAGTTTATTATCTTGGCTTTCAATGGTAAAATACATTGCCACTACCGCAACGGTAAATATGTACGTTAAATCATTAAAATCATAATCTATGATCCATTGTATAGCGGTCGTGCTAACAAAAAGTATAAAAGCAAAATAAAGTGGTAACTTTTGTTTTAGCTCAACACCCGCTTTGTTATTTAAAAGAGCAAATAACAAAATTATAATTATAACAAAACCAATTAGATATAAAACGTAAACAGCCTCTCCACCAATTACGTATAAATCATCGTTTCCACCAACATAACTAACTGGTAATAAACAAGAAATAATAAATAAAAAGAAATCAACTAGCAGCCAAATTATCGATATGTTTCGTTTGTATTTTCTAACTTTATCTTTTGATATTCCCTTCTTACCAAGACTCCATATATAAACGATTAAACAAGTAAACCATATGATACATCCTAAAATATAAGACCTTGCTAATACTTCGTTAATTATTCCAGGAGAACTTACCTTTCCCATTGAAATAACAAAGAAAAGTTCTATAAACAAAAGGATCATGGTTAAAATAAGTAAAAAACGATAAATAGTATTTTCTAAACTATCATATTTTTTCTTTGATACATACATTAACGTAATAAGAAATAAAAACACTAATCCACATATCGTCAAACCAATGCTAGGAAACAAATCCATTTGCAACAAAATCACTCCTTATACTATTTAAGATACTTTTTCAAACAAATCAGCGACCTTAACAAAACTCTTTATTATTTTAGGATTAAACATAACACCCGATTTATTAACAATAATATCTTTAAATTGATCATTACCTTTTCTTTTTAAATTATTATACATGATGCATACTGATGCAATCTGTGATTCAAGTGGAATTTTATCTTGCGAAAGTGATTCTGGATAACCACTACCATCATAGTTTTCATGATAATATTTAGCGATGTTAATGGCGTATTCTTTATACAACGCATCACTAGTAAGACTTAATAAATACTCAATCATTTTAGCACCAAATAATGGATATTTCTTTACTTTATCAACGTCATCTTTTTCAAATAATTTATCCTTTGCCAATATCTTCCTTGGAACAGAATAAAAACCAACATCATAATAAATTGAAGCCAAAGACATCTTTTCTATCTTGTCATCAGTTAAGTTATATTCAGGATAATCCTCCATTACTTTACTAGCAAGTATTTTAACATACTCACTTACCCTTTCAATGTTATCCTTATAATCATAACGATAAGCTTCAACGAACGGATTTATTAAATCCTTTAACGTTTCATTTTGGTTACTTACTAAATTATTTATAGAATTACTTGACTTATAAAGATTAATAAAATTACTAATTCTATGTTTTACAACCTCAAAATCAAAAGGTTTTTCTAACATATCAGCTATATTATAATTATAAACCCTTGACCTAGTTTCCTTTTCATAGTCACCAGAAATAATTATAACTGGTATCCTAGTCAAATAGTTTTTCTTACTTAGGTATTCTAAAACCGCAAAGCCATCTAAAACAGGCATTGTTAAATCAAGAAAAATTCCAATTACATGATCAGCTGACGAATTAACACCCTTATTTTCATTATCATTTAAATAATCCAGTGCCTCTTTACCATTACTTGCAGTAATTATTTTATAATCATCATCAAATATTTTTTTTATCATGCCCCTCATAACAGCATCATCATCAACTATCAAAATTGCGTCTTCTTTCCTTGACGATACGTTTGCATAAGTCTTATTAAATGATGATTTAAGCTCGGGATAATTATTAATTAAACTTGAAAAAACAGAATTTATGTATTCCTCAACGTTCTTTATGTTAGATAACTTTTTCTTATCCAAATCAAAAACGTTTTGAACTTTAATAATAGCATCTGATAAAGAATCAACCAAACTATTAAACCTAATGTTGTTTTCAACGTTATCATCTTTAAATTCCTTTTCTTGCCTCTTAAGCAACAAAACCATTCCACCATTATCTGTTTCAATAAGCTTAGATAAAATCATATAAGACTTATTATTGAACGTCTTATAACTAATTGAGACCTTGTCATTACCATTTTTTCTTTCTTCTTGTAGTTTTGGAATTGAAATTATACTCATAATTTCTTTTACGTAATGTTCATCAACTTTTTGCCTAAATTCGTCTAAAAAAACGGATAACGATTTTTTTTCTTTTACCATAAAGTGACCATCAGAAATGGAAAAACTCGTAAATTGGTCATTAAAAATATCTAATAAATAAATTCCGTCTAAATCCTTAGAAACAAGATTTAAAACACTTTTTTCTAATGTTTCTTCCGTCACAACAATCATCCCCTTATAAAATTATAAAGCTTTATATTTAGCTATTATATCCTGAACATTTTTTACTTCTTCTAACAATTCATTATAATGTTCATTTATGTAATTAACATCTCCTGCTTTACTTGCCATCTCATGAGCGTATGCTATATCTCCTAATTTCATAAACCCAAAACTTCTTGCATTACTCTTTAAAGCATGAACCGCAATCGCGTAATTAGGCATATCAAATGCGTTTTTAAAACCATCTATCTTAGATAAATCATTAGGAAGTTCTTTATAAAAATCATCCATTATTTCATCATAAGTTTCAATATCCATCATGTTTTCAATACTTGGTTTTGCATCTACTCCCATGCTTTCTAAGAAAGCTATTTTATTATTAGTGTCCATAATCGTTTACCTACTTTCTACTATTATTCATTAATTATTGTACTATATTTTTTATATAAATACAACGAAATCATTAAGGTTTTAAAAGTAAATAATGAATTTTAATCGTTTTACGTTTTTATTCATTATCTAATCTCAAACTAATAATTACGATTTTATAAACTTATTCTTACTAAAAAACAATGATTTTGCTAATTAATTTTTTATTTATACTTTTTTAACATATTAAATTTTTCCTTACATAAGAAATATTATTACGTATTTTTTTCTTTACAAATTACAAAATTACCTATTTTATTTGAAGTTTTATACAAAAAAAGATATTTTATCTTAAACAAAATATCTTTAAAAGTTAACTTTATTTTTCAAAGTTATAGTTTTAATAAAACAACGTTTTTTTCTTATTTACTAACCTTATGATAACATTAATTTAATATTACTTCCATGCCATCTTCAATTATAGTGCCTGGCGCAAGACTTTGCTGCTGAACGTATCCAGACCCGTTAATACTATGTTTTATCCCTAATTTTGTTAAAACAACACTAGCTTCTTTAAACGAATAGTTGGTTAAATCTGGCATAATAACATTAGAATCATTAGTAAATATAAAAACTTTATTCTTAGTATTTATTTTTGTTTTAAAAACAGGATACTGATCAATTACCTTAGAACCATTACCAAATATTACGTAACTAGCACCCGTTGAATCAAGTTCTTTTTTTACATCTTCAATCTGCTTATTTTTGTAATTACCAACCTCGTAAGTGGTAACTTCCTTATTAAGCTCAGGTGCTTCTTCAAAAATACCTAAGTACTTGGCGGTATCTTTAACAATTGTTTTTACCGCTTCAGATAAAATGGTAGAATAATTACGTCCCCTTTGCATTGCAAAATAAATTATTACTTGTGGATTATCTTTCGGATACATTCCCGCAAAAGAATAAACATAATCATTAGAACCCGTGTAATACTTTCCGGTTCTTGGATTTGCTATTTGAGCCGTTCCGGTTTTTCCTATTAAATCATAACCATCCATCCGGTAACGATAACCCGTTGTATCGGCTGGATCACCATTTACAACTTGGTACATAAGTTCTTTTATCTTTGTAACCGTAGAAGAAGAAGCAACCCTTTGTCCTTCTTTTACTTCAGCTTTATAAGTGACCTCTCCAGTAGAAGAATTAACTGTTTTTTCAACTATGTAAGGTGTTAACAAAACACCATTATTGGCAATCGCCGTTAAGGCTTTTACTTGTTGTATTGGAGTCGTTGTCATTGCTTGCCCAAATCCAGCATTAACTACCTCAACATCATATTTAAAATCTACCTTACCAGTATATTCATTAGGTAAATCAATCCCGGTTTTAGAACCAAAGCCAAGACTTTTATAGTAATCCATTAATTTTTGTCTTGATAAATAATTTTTAATCAAATTAGCAATACAAGTATTAGAAGATAAAGTATATCCTCTTTGATAAGTGATTTCTCCCCAACCGGTATCGTTCCAGTCACTTACGGTATCATCCCCAATCGTATATGGTCCTGTCATACAAGTAGCCGTTTGAGGATCAAAATCCGGATTATTTTCTAACGCCGCCATAAAACTATACGTCTTCATAACAGATCCTGGTTCGTAAGTATATGATACAAGTGGATTTAAATAATTACTTATTTCTCTCGTATTAGGATTAAAAGATGGCGAGGTTGCACTACCTAAAATCTTACCAGTTTTAGCATCAGCGACCACCGCAACAATCCAATCCGCATCAGAATCTTTCTGTGCTTTATTTACAATCGTTTCCAAGGACATTTGAACGTTTGAATCAATCGTTAAATAAACGTCGTTACCATCTACTTTTTCTTTTCTTATTTCGTTAGAGTTAGGAAACTTATATCCATTTAAATCTTTCTGGTACTGAACATAACCATTAACACCAGTCATCTTGTCATTATATTCTTCTTCAATTCCCATCTCACCTATCATGTTACCATCTTCATCAGTCGTTGTGTATCCAATAACATAAGATAAAAAATTATTATTAGGATAATACCTTTTGTGGGTAGTAATAAAGTCAATACCATAAAGCCCCAAAGCCTCAATCGCTTCTTTTTGAAGTTCGGTAAGCCCTTTTCCTGCACTACCAAATTCAACTTGATATGCATCTTTATTTAATATTTCTAATATTCGCTCCTCACTCATGTCTAAAACAGTAGATAACTTTTGTGCGGTAAGCTCCTTATCTACTACGTGTTGTGGAGTTTCAAAACCTTCACTTCTAGATTCATCAAGATATGCAATTATCGTATATGAATTTATTGTTTGAGCCAAAGTCTCACCATTTACATCATATATGGTTCCTCTTAAAGCGTACAGCGTTTCTGTTTTAGTATTTCTTTTGTTAGAAAAATCCTTTAAATCTATACCATCTACTTTACCACTTAAACATAAGTATCCTAGCCTTATTATAAAAAGAAAAAGAAAAAGAAAAAATATTAAAGTAAAAACTTTGGCCACCGCGTTTTTGTTTTTGTTTAATACTTCTCTTTTCATATTATTTCTTCACCCTTTAGCTTTATAAAGTTATAACAACTTTATTTTTGTATTACGATAACGTTATTATTATTATACTCCAATCCTTCCTCAGCTGCAACAAGTTGCATGTTTTCAAGCGATACTAACTCGTTTACCTTCATTGTTAAACTTTCATTTACCTTTTGTTGTGAAGATACGTTTTTTTTCAATTTTTCTACTTCTATGTTAGCAGAAGATAGTTGTGCTTTAAAAAAGAATAGCGATACAAAGACACAAAAAGCCGTGGTAACCGTTAAGGTTATCATCATTTTTTCAAACTTAGTTTTTCCTCTTCTTTTCCTTGCCATTTTAAATTCTCCTTTGTCTTATTGCTACTCTAAGCGTTGCACTTCTACTTCTTTTATTATTTTCTATTTCTTTTTTACTTGGTTTTATTTTTTTTAAAACCTTTAATTCTGGAAGCAAATCATAAGGAATAACTGGTAAACCCTTTACTAAATCGTTTTCTTTTGATCTTTTTACAAATATTTCCTTACAAATTCTATCTTCTAGTGAATGAAAAGTAATTACCGCGATAACCCCACCTACCTTTAGCATGTCAATGGCGTCATTAAGTGCCTTTGGTAATATGGTCAACTCCTTATTCACTTCTATTCTTATCGCTTGAAAAGTACGTCTTGAAGGATGCGTTAACCTTTTATATTTAAATGGAACAGCATCACTTATAACGTCATTTAATTCAAACGTTGTTGTTATTGGTTTTTCTTTTCGTACGCATTCGATTTTTCTAGCTATTTCTTTAGCATATTTTTCTTCTCCATAATCTTTTATTATTTTATATAATTTTTCATACGGATAGTAATTAACAACTTCATATGCCGATAGCGAACTAGTTTGATCCATTCGCATATCTAATTTTGCATTAGTGTGAAAACTAAACCCCCTTAAACCATCATCTAACTGAGGTGATGAAACACCTAAATCAAACATTATTCCATCCACTTCGTTAATTTCCCTTTTTTTCAATTCTTCTTTTAAATTAACAAAGTTTGCGGGAATTATTTCAAAGTTAGATCCTATTTTACTAAGTAAGTTTTCACTAAATTCTCTTGCTTCTTGATCTTGATCAAAAGCGTACAATTTCCCTTTTTTTAGTCTTTTTAAGATTGCACTTGAATGTCCAGCATAGCCCAAAGTACAGTCAACGTAAATACCATCTTCCTTAATTTTTAATGATTCTATGGTTTCGTTTAAAAGAACGCTTACGTGTTTCATTTAAACCTCCGCATTATCGAATAAGTTTTCTGCCAAATCAGAAATATTCTTTTCGTTACGGGAAAAATAATCATCAAAGGTAGTACTTGACCAAATCTCTAGTCTGTCATTCACTCCGATAATAATGCATTCTTTTTTAAGCCCTGCATAATTAACTAATGGTATAGGTAACGCTACCCTTCCTTGCTTATCCGCCTGACACTCAATTGCACCCGACAGAAAAAACCTTAAGAAAGCCCTAGCATCCTTTTTGGTAAATGGTAGCGTCTTTAACTTGTTAACAATGCCTTGCCATTCTTTTTTAGAATAGACGAACAAGCACCCCTCTAATCCACGGGTAACAACGAAAGTATCTCCTAATTCCTCACGAAATTTAGAAGGTAAAACAACTCTTGCTTTGTCATCAATGTTATGATGATACTCTCCCATGAACATTTTTATCCCCCACAATCTACCACTATATTCCACTAGCTACCACTATAATACCATATTTATTAATATAATGTCCATATAAATTAACCAAAAAAAACGCCAAAAGCAGCGCTTTACGTAAACTAAATGAAATTATTTTTTTAACATAAACTCTATCATTTTTTTTATAATAGTGTTAAAATGTTTATATGATTAAAAATATATTAATTGGAATCATAAACATTTACCAGCGGATCCCTGGATCATTTCATGGATATTGCAGGCACATTCCAACGTGTTCACAATATGCGAAAGAAGCAATTATAGAATATGGTGTTATTAAAGGTTGTTTTATGGCAACAAAAAGAATATTAAAATGTAATCCGTTTGGAAGTTTTGGGTATGATCCAGTACCAAAAAAGGAGAATAAAAAAAATGAAAAATAAATTACTAGTTATTTTGGGGCTGTTTTTAGCAGTATTAACACTTGGCGGTTGTAAGAAAAACGATGATAACGCAAGCCTAATGACCGCCTACACAAGCGTTTATCCAGTAGAATACATTCTTGAAAACTTATATGGAGATAGTCTTGCAATATATAGTATATATCCTGATGGTATAAACTATAAAGATTATGAGTTGACTGACAAACAATTAACTGATTATAGTAAAGGAGATTTATTCGTTTATAACGGAACGATAAAAAAAGAAAAAGATTATGCAGTAGAATTATTAAATAAAAATAAAAAAATAAAAATAATAGATGCCTCCCTTGGCATGAATTATACGAGTGATGTTGCAGAAAACTGGCTTAATCCAGCAAATTACTTAATGATGGCATCTAACATAAAAAAAGGTTTAGAAGAATACATTAACGAAAACATAGAAATGAAAAAAATAAACGAAAACTATGAAGCATTAAAACTTTCTTTATCAGAAATTGATGCAGAACTAAAACAAATCGCAACTTCTTCTAATAATCCTACGATAGTAGTTGGTAATGATACGTTTAAATATCTTGAAAAATATGGGTTTACTGTTATATCATTAGAGGAAAATGATAACTTAACCGATAAAACCATTGCAGAAGTTAAAGAACTTCTTTCTAGTAAACTAATAAGTTACGTTTTCTTAATGGATGATGAAGAGGAAAACAATACGATAAAAAACTTAAAAGAAGCTTATGGTTTTACAACTGTTAGCCTAAATTCATTAAGTACTTTAAACGCTGATGATAGAAAAGACAAAAAAGACTATATAACCATTATGCAAGATAACATAAATTCAATAAAACTTGAGGTAAATGAATAAAAGGTGTTTAAAACATCTTTTTTTAGTTATTAAATCAATTAAAATATCTTTTTCTTCCGGATTCAAAATCGTTAAAGAAGCTAATGTATTATTATCAATCACTTTTTTATTATCTTTATATAACATGTTATAAAACTATAAAAAGTATATAAATAAAGTTGCAGCAATTCTCTTATTACCATCTATGAAAACATGGTTTTTAACCGTTGAATAAAGAAAGTTAGCAGCCTTCTCTTCCAGGCTATGATATACGTTCTTGCCATCATAAGTCTGATATAACGTATTTATTATACTTTTTAATCCTTCGTTTCTTTCTAAAGCAAATACATCACTTTCCTCATTAAATCTTAAAGTATTAATTAAATTTTTACAATCTTGATAAGTAATTTCTTTCTCACTTGTTTTTTCTTTTCTTAATTTTAAGGTTTTATGGTCATAATCATCAAGCAGATTAAGAGCTTTAGAATAATTACCTATTACTTTTAAAATACTTTTAGCATCAGCATCCTCTAACCTCTCATCCGCCATATTTGCTATTTCTATTAACTTAATAGTTTTTTCTAAATACTCTAATCTTTTATTATTTACCGCGTATCCCTTTAATAAATAATCCTTAAGGACTTTATTAGCCCAACGCCTAAAAGCTATACCACGTTTAGATTTAACGCGATAACCTACACTTATTATCATATCTAAATTATAATACTCGGCCATTCTAGTTTGCGTTTTACCTTCCATCGCGCCATGTTTAGTGGTTGTCGCAAATTTTGCGACAGTTAAATTATCAAGTTCTTCATTCAACGCATTATTTATATGTTTAATAATTCAGCTATTTGGCTCCTATTAAGCCAGACGGTATCATCTTTCATGTTTACTTCTAATTTTACGCTCTCATCTTCAAATAAAACTATTTCATTTTTCATTTCATTATCTTCTTTCTATACTATATTTTTTTATTTAATTAAACAAATTAACATCAATTTTTTTAGTTGCCTAAATTACTCTACATCCCCTAATTATTGATTTGTGTAATTTTACTAACCTTATTTATTAGTAGCCCAGACACTTCACTATCCCCCATTAAAGTTATGGAAAATGTTTTATAACCAATTCTATTTATACTAGCACCGCAATGATAAATTTCTTTATTATCTAATATAAAGTATCTATCATGAAATGTATTATCATAATAAACTACTAAATTATGATATTGTTTATTATATTTTATTACATCTTGTCTGGTTAAAAGATTATTTGGTTTAGTTATAATTATTACGTTTATTTTTAATCTTTTAACAATATCTAAAATCGTATTATCCGCATATGCATCAATTATTACTAACGTTTTAGTAGCAACTTTAAATATTTCTAATATTTTATTGTAAGCATC
>CASEKZ010000008.1 GCA_949288625.1 uncultured bacterium
TTTTATAGGTGATGGTGCTGGTAAATCTGGTAACATCGTAACCGCTTGTGCAACTGGTTTAATAGCAGCTGATGATATTTTAAAAAGGTATAAATAATAAAAAGTTTGGTATAAATTGCCAAACTTTTTTTCATATTAATATTGGTGATAAAAATGAACAAGGAAAGTTATAAAAAGTTAACAAGTAAGATCATTCCAAAAGAAAACAAAGTAAAAAATGGTATAATTTCTTTTTTCGTTGGAGGATTAATTGGCTTAATTGGTCAGATAATGGTATTCGTACTTGAAAATAATTTTGATATAGCTCATAAAGATGCAACATCAATAATGATTGTAATATTAATTTTTATTGCATCACTTTTAACCGCTATGGGTGTTTTTGATAATTTGGTTTCTAAGGCTAAAGCAGGTCTTATTGTTCCGATAACCGGTTTTGCTCACGCAATGACCTCATCGATGATTGATTATAAAAAAGAAGGCTTTGTAACCGGAATAGGTGCTAATGCTTTTAAACTTACCGGTAGTGTAATTTTATATGGTGTTGTATCAGCTTATATATTTGGAGTTATAAGATACTTATTTTTTGGAGGTTAATATATGACGATAGAATTTAATAATGTTTATGTAAAAAGTGCATCTGCGGTAGCAGGACGTGATGAAAAGGAAGGAACCTTTGGAAAACTTTATGATAAGACGTATGATGATTATTATGCTAATGAAAAAACCTTTGAGCAAGCAGAAATGAAAATGGTTGAAGAAGCAAGCAATATAGCGCTTAAAAAAGCGAATTATAAAATGGATGATATAAACTTTATAATTGGTTCAGACCTTCTTAACCAAATAACGGCAAATGCTTATTCATCAGTTAAGTTTAAAAGACCTTTTTTAGGTGTTTATAACGCTTGTGCAAGTTTGTGTGAGGAGTTTATAATAGCATCAAGTATGCTCCAAAACAAAGAGGTTAATAACGCTCTTTTAAACATCTCATCACATAACATGACGGCCGAAAGACAGTATCGAAATCCGGTTGAGTATGGATGCCCTAAACCTTTAAGGTCTACTTTTACGGTAACCGGGGCGGCATCATGCGTTTTAACAAAGGAAAAAACAGATATTAAAGTTACAAGCGCAACCGTTGGAACACCAACTGATATGGGAATAACTGATCCTTATGACATGGGATCGGTTATGGCACCTTCTGCTGCCGAAGTTTTATTTAGTCATTTAAAAAACACCAATACCAAGCCGGAAGACTATGACCTTATCCTAACTGGGGATTTAGGAGTTTATGGAAAACAAATATTAATAGAGTATTTTAAAAGTGCTTATGGAATTAACATTGAAGAAAAACTAAAAGACGCATCATCAATTATTTATGATAGAAAAAAGCAAATTCATGTGAACGCCGGAGGATCAGGGCCTTCATGCCTTGCTTTAGTTTTTTATACTGATGTTTTAAACAAGATGAAAAAAGCAGAGTTAAAAAAGGTTTTGCTTATTGCAACCGGTGCTTTAATGAGTCCGACGATGAATAACCAAAAACTATCTATTCCTAGTGTTTCTCATGCGGTATGTTTGGAGGCGATTAAATGATATTTTTATATTCGTTTTTATTTTGCGGAGTAGTTTGTTTAATAGGACAGATAATTTTAGATAACACCAAGCTTACCCCGGGACATGTTACAAGTATGTTTGTTGTTATTGGTGCTTTTTTAGATTCCTTTGGATTATATGATAAGTTTATTAATTGGTTTGGAGCAGGCACCTTAGTACCAATAACTAGTTTTGGTCATTCTTTAATTCATGGTGCTTTACAATCGGCGGAAGATAACGGGGTTTTAGGTTTGCTTGGTGGTATGTTTAGTTTAACATCAGCAGGTATTGTTGCTGCTATCGTTTTTGGATTTGTTTTCACCATTATTTTTAAAGCAAAAGACTAACAAAATAAGTTAGTCCTTTTTAATACTACTTTGATATTCATCTTTATAATCATAATTGGTAAGTAAATTATATAACATGCTTGCTTTTATGTCATCTTTAAATAAATAATCATATGTTTTTTTATACTTTGTAATTATTGGAACATCTATTTGTTTTTTAACGCTATTTAAAATTTCTTTTCCTTTGTTATCAAAACCTAGTACCCTTATATAATTTATGTTTGTATCATAATCTTTTTTGGTGTTTGTAAGGATATGAAGAAGCATTCTTTTTATTCTGTTATATGAGTATTTTTTTGATTTTACTTTCAATATTAAGTCATTTAAATCTTTAGCATTTACAATGACTTTTTTTAATTTATTTAAAATACCATCATCTGTATCTAATATGTTATTTAAATCATCACTCGTAATTATTTTATATTTTAAAAATTTAAAATAATCTTTATAATTAACATAATTTATTGTTTTTAAAACATAAGAAGGCATGGTATTTTTAATGATGCTTTTATTATTTATGTTTTTTCTAATTGACGTTGCACTTGTAATATTAGATTTTATATTAGTATCATTATAATCATTCGTTCTTTTTATGCTAATGGGTGTTATGTTACTTTTAGTATTAATTATACTTCTTACGTATTCAAGTGCTAAAACGTCATTTGGTTTGTCAATTATTACTTTAGATATATCTTTTAAAGCTAAAGAACAACTTTTAGGATAATTATATCCTTCTTTTAAGTATTTTTTTACTTTACTATTATATTTTTCATTATTATTTGTTAAATTAACTAGTTTTTTTAATAAACTAACATCATTTGTTTCGGAACCAAAAACCAAGTAATTACATTTTAATTTATTTAAAATGTCAATGGCACCTTTAGCGTATATACTTGCAGATGATGTTGCTATGTTATATGGAAGTTCTACAACTAAGTTATATCCGTTTTTTAATGCTATTTTTGTTTTATCCCATTTATTTATTATGCTAGCATCCGCTCTTTCGGTAAAGTTACCAATTAAAACAAGTATTAAGTATGCGTCTTTAAACATTTCTTTTACCTTGTTTAAATGGTATAAATGTCCGTTATGAAACGGATTATATTCTGCTATTACGCCAACTTTAATCATTTTACTTCCTTCTTTCACTTATATAATAACATAAAATAGCTAAAAAATAACGCTTGTTTAAGTAGCGCTATTTTATTTTGTCTTTAAAATCATTATATAGTTTTAAAACGTTATTATAAGTACTTTGTGAAACTACTGGTTTTAGTTTTAATAGTGCTTTATTAGCTTCACCTTTATAAACTTCTTTCCAGTATTTAATGATGAAATCATAAATCGTTTTATCTTCTCCTTTTTTAAGAGGCATACCATTTTTGTTTGCAAAATCATTTATGTCTTTTAATGATAATCTTTTTAACCATTTTTCTATTAACAGTTCATACATGATAATCAACTCCTTTTTATTATATGCATATCATTTTATTTTATCAACATAATAATTATGAGGTGGTATGTTTTGAAAAATAACAATAATAGTGAGGTTATTAGTAAAAACAGAATTATTTTTATTGCTGTTTTTACACTTGTGTGTTTTTTAGTAATCCTACTTAGAATTAGTTATTTACAACTTTATAATCATAGTAAGTCACTTGCAGAGCTAAACAAGTTATCAACCAAAACGGTTTATTCATCTTCCATGCCAAGGGGAAGAATATATGATCGTAATTATAACGTAATCGTTGATAACGTTGGTGTTAACTTAATAACTTATAAAAAAGAATCAGGAATGAAAACAAAAGATGAAATAAAGCTCGCTTATGTTTTAGCGGAAAAATTAAACGTTGATTATGAAACTTTAACAGATAGACAGCTAAGGAAATTTTGGCTTGTTAATAATCCTTTAAAGGGTAATGAAAAAATAACCGAAAAAGAAAACGAATTATATGAAAGAAGAAAACTTAAAGCATCAGAAATAGAAGATTTAAAACTAGAAAGAATAACTGATGAGGAATTAAGTGAATATGAAGAACTTGATAAAGAAGCGGCTTACATATATTATCTTATGAATAATGGATATTATTATGATGAAAAAACGATTAAGGAAGGAGCTAGCGATGAAGAGTATGCTTTTGTTGCTCAAAACTTAAGTGACTTAAAGGGTGTTTCTATTTCAACGTCCTGGACTAGAAATTATCCTTATGAAGATACTTTAAGACAAATATTAGGAAACGTATCAACTAGTAAAACCGGAATACCAGAAGACCAAAAGGCAAAGTACTTGAATAAAGGATATTCGCTAAATGATCGGGTAGGGCTTAGTTATTTAGAGTTAGAGTACGAAGATGAACTAAAGGGTACAAAAGATGAGTATGAAATGAAAAATGGTGAAAAAAAACTAGTAAAAAAAGGTAATCGTGGTAATGATATTGTGTTATCGATTGATATTAATCTTCAAATGGAACTAGAAAAAATAATTGAAGAAGAACTAATAAAAGCTAAGAGTGAGGCTAACACTAATTATTATGATCATTCATCAGTAATTATAACTAATCCTAAAACTGGAGAGATACTTGCAATGGCATCAAAACAAATTACACAAACCGCTGACGGATATAAAGTTAGTGATTATACGACCAATTTATTAACCGGTAGTGATACACCGGGGTCAATCGTTAAGGGCGCCTCCATGCTTGTTGGCTATAAAACGGGTAATTTAAACATTGGAGATGTTTTTTATGATAAATGTATAAAGTTTAAAAACGCTCCCCAAAAGTGTTCTTGGAGTAATTCTTTGGGTGCTTTAAATGATATTACCGCACTTAAATACTCTTCAAATTCATATCAATTTCAATTAGCACTTAAAGTTGCAAAGGTAAATTATTATTATAATATGCCGGTTAAAATAGATAATAGTGCGTTAAATACTTATCGTGCAATATTTAATGAACTAGGCCTTGGGGTTAAATCAGGTATTGACCTTCCTTTTGAAACCGAAGGATATAAAGGTAAAACATCAAACGTGGGATTACTTTTAAATTTTTCGATTGGGCAATATGATACATATTCTCTTTTGCAATTATCTAGTTATCTTAACACCATAATAAATAACGGAAAAAGACTTAAGCTTAACTTGGTAAGTGAAATAAGAAACGCAACTAAAAACGATGAGTTAGGAAGTGTTAAAAGTACCTATAAAAAAGAAGTTTTAAACACGGTTGATATTGATGAGGTTTACTTTGAAAGAGTAAAAGAAGGATTTAAAAGCGTAATGGAAGGATATTTAGGTAAAAATTACATGGGAGATGCTCCTAATCCCGCGGGTAAAACCGGTACGTCTGAGACTTTTTATGATTCTGATGGTGATGGCGTGGTTGATAAAGAAACTTACACAAAGTCGTTTATTGGGTATGCGCCATATGATGATCCGGTAATGAGTATCGTTGCAATTTCACCACATGTTAGTCATAAAAATGGTAATTCTTCGTATACTTCTTCTGTAAATAAACGAATTGTATCAAGAATTTGTAATAAATTCTTTGAAATTTATAAATAATTTGATATAATACCCATAGTTATCTTCGAAAAGGAGGGGAATTTCTATGGCAAAGAAAAACGAAAACAGAGCTAACGTAACTTTAAAATGCCCTAGGTGTGGGGAATTAAATTATCGTGTTCAAAAAAACAAGAAAAATGATCCTGAACGTATTGAAATAAGTAAGTATTGTCCAAGATGCAGATCCCACACAGATCATAAAGAAACAAAAAACTAATAAGCTTTAACGCTTATTTTTTAAAGTTATTGAAAGGAGTAGAAAAATGGTTAACGTAAATGATATTAAAAATGGTATGACCATAGAAGATGAAGGAAATATCTATCAAGTGTTAGAGTTTTCACATGTTAAACCCGGTAAGGGAGCAGCTTTTGTTAAGATGAAGCTTAAAAACATGAGAACGGGTGCAACGCTTGAAAAAACTTATAATAGTAGTGTTAAGTTGGCTAAGGCAAACATTCAAAGAAAACCAATGCAGTACTTGTACAAAGCTGGTGATAATTATAGTTTTATGGATATGACAACTTATGAACAAGTTGAGCTATCAAAAAACCAAATTGGCGATGATATAAAGTATTTAAAAGAAAACTTAACGGTTGATTTAATTTATTATGATACTGAGCTAATAGGCATTAATTTACCAGAAAAAATAGATTATTTGGTAACTGAAACTGAACAAGCAGTTAAGGGAAATACTTCATCTGGAGCTCAAAAAGACGCAACGTTAGAAAATGGTATGATTGTTAAAGTTCCGTTATTTATTAGTGAAGGTGAATCAATTATTATATCAACTGGTGATGGTAAATACGTATCAAGAAGCAAGTAGGCTTCTTTTTAGTTTGACATATTTTGTATTTTGTGTATAATATAGCTTACAAAAGGGGGAATACCTAGATGATAAAAAACATAGAACAATTAGATGAAAATGAGTTATCGTACGTTAAAAACGCATTGGAAAAGTATTTAATCATGCAAAGTGATGATGAAACGACAATAAGTAAATACGTAGATAAAATTGATAAACAATTAAAGAAAAATAATAAGGAAATAAAAAATCTTGAAAGAAAAATAATTTACTTAAGAAGTCATGAAAATAATGATTTAGTAAAGGTTGTTGGATCACTTATTTCCCTTCTTTCAGGACTTGGATGTGTGGTTTTTAATGATGCTAATAATATCTTTGCTACGGTTGCTATTACGTTAGGTGGGGTAGGAGTATCATATACGGTTAACGAAATCGTTAACGTTGTAGAAGATAAAGAAAGACAAAACATCTATATTGATATGGATTTAGTTGATAGTGCAAAAAAAGATAATGAGATTTTACAGGATGTAAAAGATGATTTGCTAGAGCATGCTAGTTATCATAAAAGATTAAAAGCATTCATAAATAAATAGTGGAGAAAAATTATGATAAAAAAAATAGAAGATATGAACAAAGAAGAGCTAGAAGACGTTATTTTTGCTCTAAATAATTATATTAGTTTATATGGTAATGAAAAAAATAAAATAAAAGACCCAGCAGAAACAAAAACTTCTTCTTCAAAAAGCGATGATGATAATTTTGGCGCTATTATTGGTAGTGGGGTAATTTTGGGAACACTTTGTATGATACTTGATTTTTTTAAAGAAAGTGATTCTAGTTTTAAATCGTTTTTAATAGGTTCTTCAATTATTTTATTTTCAGTACTTTTAGATTATGCAGTATCAAAAAGCGAAGACGAAAATAAGGTATATAAGGATTCAGATGAAATAAAAAACAACGTTAAAAACAAGTTTCCAAAAAATTTAAAGTAAAAAAATACTCTTTTTTTGTTATAGCTATTTAATTTTTAACGTTTTTGTGTTAAAATACTTTCATAGAAGATACCAAGGTATTTATATGGAGGGATAAAATGGCTTTTAATTTAAAGAAATTGTTTGGTAGTAGTGATATTTCTAGCGAAGATGAATATTATACCTTAAGCGTTGAAGAAGCAAACCGTGAAGAAGCTCAAGAAGGTAGTAAGATGATTCTTCTTGAGCCAAGAGCATACTCCGAATCACAACAAATTGCGGACTACTTAAAGAAAAGAAACACGGTTGTTGTTAATTTAAAAAGAGTAACACCAGACCAAGGTAAAAGAATAATCGATTTTGTAAGTGGATGCTTATATGCGATCGGCGGAACCATGCAAAAACTAGGTGATGGTATATTTTTATGTGCTCCTAAAAACATAAACGTACAAGGTAAAATGACCGATGAAGATGAACCTAAAAGAGGAAGAAAAAACATATCTGAAGATTTTTAAAGGATAACAAAAAAGGATAAGTAAATTTTTCTACTTATCCTTTTTATATGCTACATATACATTTTATTTACATTTTTAAAGTGATATATATTTTATTTATACTTTTAGTCATAAAATAGTAAGAGTTATAATATCAACCGGTATTAAGTTTGAAATATATTTTATTAAAGCTTGCAAAATAAATATTTGCATGATAGAATATAACATGTAAAAGCAAATGAGGAAGACGTTAACATATAAGTAGTTAAAAGAGAGTCATTTATTTGGTGTGAAAATGATTAATAAAAGTATGTTAAGAATCACTTCTGATGTGTTTATCTGAAAAATAAGTAGGGTATTTCCGCTTGAAGCGTTAAAACAAGTAAGATGCATATCAAATGATATGAATTAAGGTGGTACCGTGGGAATAATCTCATCCTTTATTAAGGATGAGTTTTTTTAATATAAAGGAGGATAAAAAATGAGTAAGATATTTAAAGAGTTATCAAAGAAAAGTGAGTATGAAAAAGAACAAGAAATATTAAAGAAATGGAAAAAAGAAGACATATTAAAAAAGACGATAGATAATAGAAAGACCCATGAAAACTTTGTTTTCTATGATGGACCTGCAACGGCAAATGGTAATCCTGGTGTACATCATATGGTTGCTAAATTCTTAAAGGATGCTTTTTGTAAGTATCAAACGATGAAAGGCAAAAGAGTACTAAGAAAAATAGGATGGGATACTCATGGATTACCAGTTGAAGTGCAAGTAGAAAAAGAACTTGGCTTTAACGGTAAAAAAGACATTGAAAAGTATGGTGTTGAAGCATTTAACAAAAAGTGCCGTGAAGCCGTATGGAAAAACGAAGAAGCATTTACTAATTTAACCGATGAAATGGGACAGTTTATCGATACTAAAAACTCATACATAACTTATAAAAATGATTACATTGAAACAGAGTGGTGGATATTAAAGAAGTTCTTTGATGAAGGATTATTTTATGAAGGCGTTAAAATAACTCCATACTGCCCAAGGTGTGGAACATCCTTGGCATCACACGAAGTTGCGCAAGGTTATAAAGAAGTTTCAGTAGATACGGTAATAGTTCCAATGAAATTAAAAAAAGAAGACGCATACTTTCTTGTTTGGACAACAACTCCTTGGACTTTAATTGCAAACGTTGCTTTATGTGTTAACCCGGATGAAACCTACGTTAAAGTAGAATCTAAAGGTTATAAGTTTATTCTTGCTAAAGCTTTAATGAACAAAGTATTAGCAGAAGACGTCAAAGTAATAGAAGAGTATAAAGGTAAAGATTTAGAATACGTAGAGTATGAACAGTTATTACCATTTTTAAAGGTAAATAAAAAAGCGTTTTTTGTAACATGTGACACTTACGTTACCATGGAAGATGGAACTGGTGTTGTACACATTGCACCTGCCTTTGGTGAGGATGATGCCGCTGTTGGTAAAAAATACAACTTACCATATTTAAACCCGGTTGGTGAAGATGGCTGTTACCTTGATGGTCCATGGAAAGGTATGAGAGTATTTGATGCTGATTTAGAAGTAATTAAATACTTAAAAGAAAATGATAAGTTATTTAAAAAGCAAAA
>CASEKZ010000009.1 GCA_949288625.1 uncultured bacterium
TATATTTAAAAGCAATGAAGAAGAGTAGTAGCTAAAACAAGTATTAAAGAGAGTAACTATTTGGTGTAAAGTTATATATAAGTTTTAGTAAATGGACTTCTAAGTGGATACCGAAAGTAAGTAGGCTATCACGGTTTGTTACCCGTTATCTTATAACATATGTATGATGGTACGTATTTAGGTGGCATTAAAAGTAAGAATAAAGCTCTTATCCTAAAAGGATAGGAGTTTTTTAATTATGTAAGGAGCTTGATAAAATGTTTTACAAGCGATGCTGCACGCATTATTAACTAAAAAATAAAATATAAATTAAGAAAGGAAATTTAATTATGGGAAATATTATATTAACAGGAGATAGACCAACTGGTCCTTTACATATAGGGCACTATGTTGGATCACTAAAAAACAGGGTAAAATTACAAAACGAGGGAAATTATGATGAGATGTACGTTTTTTTAGCAGACGCACAAGCACTAACAGATAACTTTGATAATCCAAAAAAGGTAAAAGATAACGTATTAGAAGTTGCGTTAGATTATTTAGCATGCGGACTTGATCCGGAAAAAGTAAATATTTTTATTCAATCAGAAGTACCAGAGTTAACAGAGCTTACGTTTTACTACATGAACTTAGTAACAATATCAAGATTGCATAGAAACCCAACGGTTAAAGAAGAAATAAAACTAAGGGGGTTTGAAGAAAGTATTCCAGCCGGATTCTTTACTTATCCAGTATCTCAAACGGCTGATATAACGGCGTTTAAAGCAAACATAGTGCCGGTTGGGGATGATCAATTACCAATGCTAGAGCAAGCAAGAGAAATAGTAAGAAAGTTTAATTCTATTTATGGTGATACTTTAGTTGAGCCTGATGCACTTTTACCTGAAAACGAAAACGCAAGAAGACTTGTTGGAATAGATGGTAGTAGTAAAATGAGTAAGTCATTAGGTAACTGTATATACTTAAAAGATTCTGAAGAAGAAGTTAAGAAAAAAGTATTTAGTATGTATACGGATCCTAATCATATAAGAGTAGAAGACCCGGGTAAAGTAGAAGGTAACGTTGTCTTTACTTATCTTGATGTGTTTTGCAAGAAGGATTCATTTAAAAAGTATTTACCAGAATATAAAAGCCTAGATGAATTAAAAGATCACTATAGACGTGGTGGCCTAGGTGATATGAAGATAAAAAGATTTTTAAATGATGTTATTGAAGATGAACTAACTCCAATAAGAAAAAGAAGGGAAGAACTTGCTAAAAGCCCAGAAAAAGTATACGAAATACTAAGAAAAGGAACGATTAAGGCAGGACAAAAAGCAAAAGAAACACTAAAAGAAGTAAAAAGGGCTATGATGCTAAATTACTTTGAATAAAAAGTCTTAAGTTATAAGACTTTTTTAATTTTATCTGTTATAATACTACTTAGGTGAGTCGTATGAATAAAAAGAATATTAGAAATTTTAGTATAATCGCTCACATTGATCATGGTAAATCAACCCTTGCGGATAGAATATTAGAAAAAACGGGTGCGGTAACTAAAAGAGAGTCGAAAGACCAAATGCTTGATTCAATGGATTTAGAGCGTGAGCGTGGAATAACAATAAAGTTAAACGCGGCTTCTTTAACTTATAAAAAAGATGGCGAGGAGTATCTACTTAACTTAATTGATACCCCGGGTCACGTGGATTTTTCTTATGAAGTATCAAGAAGTTTAGCAGCATGTGAGGGTGCTATACTAGTTATTGATGCTGCTCAAGGAATAGAAGCACAAACAATTGCAAATCTTTATCTTGCACTTGATAATAACTTAACTATCATACCGGTTATTAATAAAATAGATTTGCCTAATGCTGATATAGAAAAAGTAAAAAAAGAAATTATTAGTACGTTTGGTTTTAATGAAGAAGACATAATTTTAACTAGTGCTAAGACTGGTTATGGAATAGATAATTTATTAGATGCCATTATAAATAAAATTCCTTCTCCTGCTGGTTTAGAAAACAACAAGTTACAGGCTTTAATTTTTGATAGCGTATATGAATCATATCGTGGTGCAATTATTTGGATGAGGGTGGTTAATGGCTGTGTTAAAGTGGGTGATAAAATAAAAATGCTTGGTACGAAAACGGAATATGAAGTAATAGAGCTAGGTAAACACACCCCTAAGGAAGTGAAGGTAAACGAATTAAAAGCAGGTGAGGTTGGATATTTATGTGCTTCAATAAAAAGCGTTAGTGATGTTAAAGTTGGGGATACTATTACCTTACTTAATAATAGTGCTGATGCTCTTTTTGGTTATAAGCATATTAAGCCAATGGTTTACTGTGGTTTATACCCGATAGAGTCAAATCGTTATACAGATCTTAAAGATGCTTTAGAAAAACTTAAGTTAAATGATGCTTCTTTATCTTTTGAACCAGAATCATCCGCTGCTTTAGGTTTTGGCTTTAGATGTGGCTTTTTAGGAATGCTTCATATGGACGTAACTGAACAAAGAATTGAAAGGGAGTTTAAAATAGACATTATCGCAACAAGTCCTTCTGTTGTTTATGAGGTAATAAAAACAAACGGGGATGTAATAATGATAGATAATCCAAGTATGATGCCGGATAAAACGCTTATTAAAGAAGTAAAAGAACCATACATCAAGTCAAATATTTTTATTCCATCTAATTACGTTGGAAACATAATGGAATTATGCGAACAAAAAAGGGGTACCTACATTAACATGGAATATGTAAATGAAACTAGGGTTAACATTCATTACGAGCTTCCTTTGTCGGAAGTGGTTTATGATTTTTTTGATAAATTAAAGTCATATACAAAAGGATATGCATCATTTGACTATGAATTAGTTGGTTATAAAACTAGTGATTTAGTTAAAATGGATATTTTAATAAACGGACAAATCGTGGATGCTTTATCATTGATTGTTCATAAAGATTTTGCTTATTTGCGTGGTAAAAAGATAGTTGAAAACTTAAAGAAAACAATTCCAAGACAACTATTTGAAGTTCCGATACAAGCGGTAATAGGAACGAAAGTAATTGCAAGAAGTGATATTAAAGCTTTAAAAAAGAATGTTTTAGCAAAGTGCTATGGTGGTGATATAACCCGTAAAAGAAAGCTTTTAGAAAAGCAAAAAGAAGGTAAGAAAAGAATGAAAAGAGTAGGAAACGTAGATGTGCCACAAGAAGCGTTTTTATCAGTTTTAAGTGTTGATGAATAGTTGAAAGGAAAAAACGTGATGAAAAATAAAAAGGCAAAGGTTGCAAAACCAAATATAAAAAAAATAAATTATGAAAATTTTACAATTAACATAGACCTTAACAGGGTAACATCAATAGGGGAATATATCCCAATAATGGCAACGGCGGGCATAAATGATGATGAAATAGTAGTAATTACCGGGGTAATTGATAAAAAACTAAACGTTATCGTTCCGTTTAGAAAAAAGGTTATGACAAAGCAAGAATTATTAGAAAGAAAATTTGGTATAAACATTATTTTATACGAAAATGCCATGGCTTTTTATGAAACGAAAGATTGTGTTTATTTAATTGATTTAAATACGGTTAAGTTTGAAAAAGTAAATGACGAGTATATTCCAAGTGGTTATTATTTTAAAATGAATTCAGTTATTGAAATTGGTAATAACAAGGTAATAGTGCAAAAAAATAACAAAGCTTTTATATATGACGTTATGAATAATGAAATAAAAAGTATGATATTTAATTATATAATACCATCTAAGTATTATAAAAACTGTTATGATGCTTATATGGAGATAAAAAACGTTAATATATCACCACTTATTCTTCGCTTTACGATTAAAAGTGATTTAGAGTTATCAAGAAACGTAATATTAAATGAGGAAACGGTTGCTTTGTTACCTAAGTTTGCTAATAAAAAACAAGATATTTTAAAATATTGTGATGATTGTTATAACACTTATTTTGATGCCTTTGATGAGGAGGCCGAATGCAAAAGACTTCACTAAAGTCCGTTTACGTACATGTTCCTTTTTGTAAAAGCATTTGTTCTTATTGCGATTTTTGCAAGAACTTTTATGATGAAAAGATCGTTAATAAGTATTTAGACGCACTAAAAAAAGAAATAAAAGACAACTATAAGAAAGAAGAAGTTAAAACCATTTATATCGGTGGAGGAACCCCAAGCTCACTTTCTTTTGAAAACTTAAGTTATTTATTTGAAATAATAAAAAGAATTAATTTATCTAATGATTATGAATTTACCTTTGAATGTAACTATTGGGATATAACAGATAAATTATTAACGTTTTTAAAAAGAAATGGCGTAAATAGATTAAGTATAGGTATTCAAACTTTTCATAAAAAACATGAAAAAACATTAAACAGAAAAATAAACAAAAAAGAAATGATCAGGTGCGTTAATTTAGCTAAAAAATATTTTCAAAACATTAACGTTGACCTTATGTATGCTATTTCAGGCGAAAGCATCTTTGATTTGAAACAAGATTTAAACATCCTAAAAAAGCTTAATGTTAGTCATGTTAGTACTTATTCACTTATCATTGAAAAACACACTAATTTAGCGCTTTTAAACGTCCGTGAAATAGATGATGATACACAGGCTAAAATGTATAAACTAATCATAAAAAAACTACTAAAATGCGGATATACCCATTACGAAATAAGTAATTTTTCAAAACCTGGGTATGAATCTAGACATAACTTAACATATTGGAACAACGAGGAATATTATGGTTTTGGAGCCGGGGCATCTGGTTTTTTAAGTGGTATTAGGTATGATAATACCAAAAGTATATTTAATTATATAAAAGGAAAAACGAAAGTGTATCATGAAACGATTAGTAATGATAACTTGATTAAAGATGAAATAATGCTTGGCTTAAGAAAAATAAAAGGAATTAATAAACAACGTTTTAAAAGAAAATTTAATTTTGATGTTAAAAAAGTGTTTGATTTAGAGATTTTTTTGAAAAACGGTTTATTAAAGGAAGATCAAAAAAACGTTTTTATACCGGAAAAATACTTGTTTGTTTCAAACGAAATCATTTTAAAAGTACTAGAAACTTATCATCTTGAATAATTAAAAAAAGTAAGGTATAATGTACTTATAATATGGAGGTTAGTTATGGACGCAAATGAAAAAAATGAAGTATTAGAAGATTTAATTGAAATTGAACCAGAAAATACTAACGAAGAAGAGAAAATAACTCCTGATAAGAAAATAGAGTCAGTAGAAACTTCAAACGAGGATGCTAGTGTTATTCAACCAAATGACGTTATAACTGAGGTTGCAATAGATAATGTTAGTGAAGATTTATCACAAACGCCTGATTCAATTGAAGATGTTTCCGCGGATGAAAAAAAAGAGGCTAGTGGCGATGCTTCAAAAGAAAACGAAGAAAAAAATACACCTGCACAACCTACAAGTGATGATGAAAAACAAAGTGAAGTTATAGAAGAACCAAAAAAGAAAAAAGCACCATTAATAATAATTTTGTCAATTTTATTAGTGATTGACGTTTTGGCATTAATAATTTACATAATAGGTATTGAAAACGTATTTTCATTTATAAGATAGTTTAAAAACGCTATTTTTTAATTTAAATTTTATTTTAGGATGGGTTAACAATATGAAATTAAAATTATTAAGAAAACTATGTGAAAAATACATTAATGATAACAATAATGAAATAGCGGATTTTATGGACAAAGTGTTAATTTTGCCAGATAAAACCATTGATTATATCATTTTAAATAACATTGATATAAAAAAGATTATGGATTATATAAACTCTTGTGCTTTTAGTAATCTTAGCAGTGATGTTCAAATTTATGTATTAAAAAATGATGTGCGTGTTATAAATTTAATAGATTCTAGTTGCTTTGGTAATGTTTTCTTTGGGTATGATGAAAAAGAGCAAATAAAAGTGTTAAAGTGTATCAGTAAATATGAAAATAGTTCTATACTTACGTTTTTTATTAAAGTATTAAGTAAAGATGAAATTGTTAATAGTGAAAAAGAACAGCAACTAAGACTTATTGATGCTATTGATAATTTAAAGAATGGTAATGAATATTTTTTAGCCTTAGAGCTATTATTTAAAAACTTAAATAGTAAAACATGTTTACCAAAAATAATTGATGTTATAAACAAAGGGCCTTCTGATATGCTTGCTTATTATATATTACATAATGATATGCTAAAAAAGAAAGCTATTAATAAAAAATTAGCCGCTATCGTTAAAGATAAAAATTTTAACTGCCCAATTTATCTTTCTTTAGCAATGATTGATGCTTTACATGATGGAAGAATAAAGGCCGATTATTTAGAAATTTATTTTGAGGAATTTAGTTCATGTTCGATTATTAATATAACTAATGCTTTAATAATGTTGTATGCTGATGAAATAATAAATTATGATGAACTTATTTGTTTAATTAGAAGGTATTTTAGTAAGTCAAATGATGGATTTGATGATATAAAAGATATTTCATCTTTTTTACCTTATAAAGATCATGACAAAAGTAATGTCAACCAAAACATTAAAACAAAAGAAGGACCTTAGGGTTCTTTTTCGTTTTCTTTGATAATTTGGTTGATTCATGTATAATATCTAAAAAAGAAAGAAGGCTTTATATTAAAAGCGGATTTACTTAATGGCAGTGTAAATCCAAACAATTTATTATTAGTAACTCAATTACTTATAACTGGTAATTACGAAAAAAGTAATAATCCTATAAAAAGTTTATCAAATATATTAAAATCAGGAAACAACTACGAAAAATTCTATATTGTATATACTGATTCTTTATCAGATGCCATTTTAGGTGCTAAAGAGCTAGATAAGGAATTTCCTGGTATTGACATAAAAGGTAATACTTTAGTTAAAAAAAGAAAACATAAAACTAAAACTGAGTAAAATTCATAGTGAAGAAACTTATTTAGGTAGTTTTCTTTTTATATTAAATTTTATTTTTTAGCACTCAGGTATTGACATTGCTAAAAATGCATATTATAATATTAGAGAACTACAAGAAAAGAAGGTGATTCATTTGCTTAGTCAAAGACAAAGTAAACTTCTTAAGTTAATCGTTGAGCAGTACATTAAAACGGCTACTCCGGTTGGTTCACATGGGCTTTGTGATATGCTTAAGTGTTCTTCTGCAACAATAAGAAACGAAATGGCTATTCTTGAGGAAAATGGCTATTTGGAAAAAACACATACTTCATCTGGAAGGGTGCCTAGTGAAGATGGTTATAGGTATTACGTGGATCATTTAATGGAACCTAAAAAGATGACTGGTGAAGACGTTTTAAAACTTCAAATGATTTTTAACAATAAACAGCTCGTTTTATCAGATGTCATTACTAAGAGTATGGAAATAATATCTGATATAACTAATTTAACGTCCGTTGTTTTGGGATCTAGTAGTTCCGAGAACAAACTAAAAAAAGTTGAAGTTGTTCCATTAGATAGTAAAAGTGTTATTGCAATCGTAATAACGGATAAAGGGCATGTTGAACATAAGGAGTTGAACATAGAAGAAACTGTATCACCATCTGAAGTAAAAAAAGTAGTTGAATTAATTAACAAATTTCTTGTTGGAACGCCACTTGATGAGGTGTCAAGTAAGTTAGAGTTTGAGATTAAACCAATTATCGGTAATTATGTTAAATCACATGAGGCTTTGTATCAAGCGTTTTATAACGCGTTTAATGAGTTTTCTTTTAAAAACCATATGTATATGTCAGGTAAAACAAAGCTATTAGATTATCAAGAATTTGATAACGTCAAAAAAGTTAAGGAAATATTAAATAAATTTGATGATGCTAGCATGGTAAGAAAAATAGAAGCTGATGATAATGATATAAACGTATACATTGGTCATGAAAATAATTTTGACGATGATATGTCAATTATTAAAACAAAGTATAAAATAGGTGATTTAGAAGGAACCGTTGCGATAATGGGTCCAAAAAGAATGGACTATGAAAAGGTTGTCTCACTTTTAGACTACATAAAAAAGCACATAGAAAGGTAATGGTAATATGAAAGAAGATGATGAAATGAAAAAAAACAAGAATAATGAAGAAGTAAAAGAAGAACAAACCGAAGAGAAAAAAAACGATGAAAAAGAGTCAAAAGTAAGTAGCGAAGAAGAGAAAATAGAAATAACTAAAGAAGAGGTAATGGAATTAAATAAGAAAATTACTGAGCAAGAACAGAAGTTTTTAAGGGCTCAAGCAGACTTAGTAAATTATAGAAAAAGAAAAGATGAGGAAGTAGAAAGACTCTTAAAGTTTGCAAACGAAAGTTTAATCATTGATATATTACCAATTTTGGATAACTTTGAAAGAGCAATAGCACTTAACGCAAGCGAAAATAGTGATTTAACAAAGTTTAAGGATGGTATTACGATGGTTTATAATTCACTTAAAGGGGTGCTTGAAAAGTATGGAGTAAAAGAAATTGATGCTCTTGATAAACCGTTTGATCCAATGTATCATGAGGCTGTTACAACAAAGACTAACGATGAGAAAGAAAAAGACGTTGTTTTACAGGTATACCAAAAGGGATATACTTTAAAAGATAAAGTAATAAGACCAGCGATGGTTGAGGTAAACAAATAAAAGAAAGGAATGATTAATTATGAGTAAAATAATAGGTATTGACTTAGGTACAACAAATTCTTGTGTTGCTGTACTAGAAGGTGGAGAAGCAAAAGTAATTGCTAACCCAGAAGGAGAAAGAACAACTCCATCGGTTGTTGCGTTTAAAGATGGAAAAACAATAGTTGGTGGAGCTGCTAAAAGACAAATGGTTATTAACCCAGATACCATAAGATCAATTAAAAGATTAATGGGTACTGATGAAAAAGTAAAAGCAAATGGTAAGGAATATACACCAGAAGAAGTTTCAGCAATGATTTTAAGTAACTTAAAAGAAACCGCTGAAAGTTATTTAGGAGAGAAAGTAACAAAAGCTGTTATTACTGTTCCGGCATACTTTAATGATGCTCAAAGACAAGCTACTAAAAACGCAGGTAAGATTGCTGGCTTAGAAGTTGAGCGTATCATAAACGAACCTACCGCTGCATCACTTGCATATGGTCTTGATAAGCAAGAACAATCACAAACTATTTTAGTTTATGACTTGGGTGGTGGAACGTTTGACGTATCTATTCTTGAGTTAGGCGATGGTGTGTTTGAGGTTAAATCAACTTCCGGTAATAACCACTTAGGTGGAGATGATTATGACCAAAGAATAGTTGATTACTTGGTGGATGAAATTAAAAAAGAACATGACGTTGATTTATCTTCTGATAAGATGGCTATGCAAAGATTACAAGATGCTGCAGAAAAAGCAAAAAAAGATTTATCTGGTATGACAACTACGCAAATTTCATTACCATTTTTAGCACAGGGAAAAGATGGCGTTATTAACTTTGAAACAACTTTAACTAGAGCTAAATTTGAACAGTTAACAGACGATTTAACCGAATCTACTTTAGAACCAGTTAGAAAAGCATTAAAGGATGCAAATCTTAAGGCTAGTGATATTAATAAGGTATTGTTAGTTGGTGGTTCAACTCGTATTCCAAAAGTACAAGAATTAATTAAAAAAGAGCTTGGTAAAGAACCTTCTAAAGGAGTTAACCCGGATGAGGTTGTTGCTATGGGAGCTGCTATTCAAGGTGGAGTATTATCGGGCGATGTAAATGATATCGTACTTCTTGATGTAACACCGCTTTCACTTGGAATAGAGACGATGGGTAACGTTATGACTACTTTAATTGAAAGAAACACAACGATACCAACTTCTAAGTCACAAGTATTTTCAACCGCCGCGGATAACCAGCCAGCCGTTGACATTCACGTTCTTCAAGGTGAAAGACCAATGGCATCTGATAATAAGACTTTAGGAAGGTTCCAGTTAACTAACATTCCTCCAGCACCAAGAGGAGTACCACAAATTGAGGTTACCTTCGACATTGATGCAAATGGTATCGTAAACGTTAAAGCAAAGGATTTAGGTACTGGAAAAGAACAAGCTATAACGATTACTGCCTCAACTAATTTAACTGATGCGGAAATTGAGAAAATGCGTAAGGAAGCTGAAGAAAACAAAGCTGAAGACGAGAAGAAAAAATCATTAGCAGATGCTAAAAACGAAGCTGATCAAATGATCTTTACCACCGAAAAAGCTATTAAGGATCTAGGGGATAAAGTAGATGGTAAGGAAAAAGAAGAAGCTGAAAAACTTGTTAAGGAATTGCAAGATGAACTTGCTAAAGATGATTTAGACAAGATTAAAGCAGCAACTGATAAATTAAAGGAAAAAGCAATGCAATTAGGTGCTAAAGTATACGAAGAAGCAAATAAAAAAGCTCAAGAAGAAGCAAGTAGTAAATCTAGTGATAATAAAAACGATGATGAAGTAGTTGACGCTGAGTTTGAAGAGAAAAAATAAAAACATAAAAGTTCTAGTTAATCTAGAACTTTGTGTTTATAAAAGGAGATTATATGGTTAAAGAAGAAAAGTTAAGAAGTCAAATAGATGATAAGTATAAATGGGATTTAACGGCAATGTACGATGGAATTGATGCGTTTAATTTAGACTATGATAAGGCTTTAAAATTAATAGAAGAAATAAAAGGGTTTAAGGGTAAATTGGCAAAAGATGCTAATACACTTTATAAGTACTTAAAAAAAGATGATGAGTTAAGCGTTATTTTAACAAATTTGTACGTTTATGTAAGCTGTAAACTTGATGTTGACATTTCTAATAAAGAATCACAAAAATGGTACTCTAAAATACTTAATTTATATTCACTTTGTGATGAAACTTTAAGTTTTGCCATGCCGGAGCTTCTTAAAACTAATTATGATGTTATAAAAAGTTATGTTAATGAAAATGATGACTTAAAAGAGTACAAGATAGATTTAGAAAGAATATATCGTAATCAGCCATACATTTTAAGCGAAAAAGAAGAAAAATTACTTAGTAATATATCTGATTTAAAAAACAGATTTAAAAAGAATTTTAACATAATAAATAACGTTTTAATAGATTTTGGATACATCGAAGATGAAGATGGTAATAAAGTTAAGTTAACTAATGGTAACGCATCAAAATACGCAAGGTCTGGTAGTATAAAAGTAAGAAAACAAGTATTTGAACAAAGAGGGCTAGCGTATTTAAAATTAGCTAATCTAATATCAACGGATTATGAGGGAAGTATTAAGGCGGATAGTATGATATCAAAGGCTAGAGGGTTTAAATCAAACATAAATATGTATCTATTTGAAGATGGTGTTAGTACTGAAATCTATGATAATTTACTTAAGACCGCTCATGATAACATACCAGTTCTTCATAAGTATTACAAGTTAAAAAAAGATGTATTGAACTTAGATAATCTTTATCCTTATGATTTATCTGCACCACTTGTTAAAGAAAGTAAAGAAAAATACTATCCGGATGATGCAAGAAAAATAATTTGTGATGCACTAAGTGTGTATGGTGATGAATACGTAAAACAGTTAAATTTGTTATTTGATGAAAAATGCATAGATTTTTATTCAAGTAAAGGTAAAAAAACAGGCTATTATCAAAATAACTCATATAAAAAGATAGTGGTTTTTTGTAATTATAATGATGATTTTTCATCCGTTTCTTCTTTAGCCCACGAGTTAGGTCATGCAATGCATTCTTATTATAGTATGAAAAACAATAAGGAGCATTTATCAAATTATTCTATTTTAGTTGCGGAAGTAGCTTCGCTTACTAACGAGATGTTACTTTCTAATTACGTTGTGAATAACTCAAAAGATAAGAATTTAAAGCTTAAGGCAATTGAAAACATATTGGAAGTTTTTTCAGATAATTTTTTTGGGACATTATTATTAGGATCTGTATTTGAAAAAGAAGTTCACGAAAAAATTTGTAACGATAACGTTTTAGGGGAAGAAGACTTTAACTCTATATACGGAAACTTAATAAAAGAACATAATGGTATGATGGTAAAGGAATCTATTTATCAAAAATATAATTGGTCAAGAATACCGCATTTTTATACACCGTTTTATTATTATAAGTATTCTATTGGCGCAATTGTATCTTGTTATGTTGCAAGAAAAATATTATCAGGTGATAAAGAATTTTTAAATAAGTACCTTGACTTTTTAAAGTTAGGTGACAGATTAATGCCTCTTGATGAATTAAAGACAATAGGTATTGATTTAACAAAACAAGATGCCATAAATGAGGGTATAAAGTATTTTGATGAACTTGTTTCTAAATTTAAAGAAATATATAATAGTTAGGAGGTATAAAGTATGAACAAAAAAGATTACTATGAGGTGCTTGGTGTGTCTAAAGATGCAAGCGAAGCTGAGATTAAAAGTGCTTTTAGAAAATTAGCTAAAAAATATCATCCAGATGTATCTAAAGAACCAAATGCCGCGGAAAAATTTAAAGAAGCACAAGAAGCATACGCCGTATTATCTGATAAAGATAAAAGAAATAAATATGATCAGTTTGGCCATGCAGCGTTTGATCAAAATGCTGGATTTGGTGGTGGATTCTCTGGATTCGAAGACTTTGATCCTTCTGACATATTAAGAGATATATTTGGTTCAGGTTTTGGTTTTGGAGCAGGATCATCGTTCTTTACAGGTTCTTCAAGAACTAAAAGTAAAAGACCTACCAAAGGCCCTAATCTTAACGTGGTTTTTGAAATGAGCTTTGAAGAGGCAGCCTTTGGAACCGAAACAACCATTACATTAAACATTGATGATAAATGTAGTGAATGTGATGGTCATGGTGGTACTGGAATAAAAACTTGTTCTAACTGTGGTGGTAGTGGATATGTAAAAGAACAACAAAGAAGTATTTTAGGTTCATTTATTACCCAAAGAACATGTTCTGTTTGTGGTGGTACTGGCGAGGTATATACTAATACTTGTTCAAGTTGCCATGGAACTGGTAAGAAAAAGGTAAAGAAAAACATCATTGTAAAAGTTCCTGCTGGAGTCGATACCGGAGATCACTTAAGAGTTGCAGGAAAAGGTCCAGCAGGTGAAAACGGAGGGCCAAATGGTGACGTTTACATCGAGATAAAAGTAAAGGATCATCCATTATTTAAAAGAGAGGATAATAACTTATTTGTTACTGTTCCGCTTACTATTACAGAAGCCGCTTTAGGATGTAAAAAAGAAGTTCCAACACTAGATGGTAACGTAATAATAAATATTGCGCCAGGAAGTGCTTCTGGTGAAAAGCAAAGAATTAAAGGTAAAGGCTTGAAAAGCCCATCTAGAAGAGGAACTGGTGATTTATACGTAATTTTAAAAGTTATAACTCCTACTAAGTTAGATAGAAGGCAAAAAAAATTACTAGAAGATTTAAGTAAAACAAACTTAAAAACAAATGAGTTTGACCTATTTGATAGTTATGTAAGAAAAGGATAATGTTACTTATTATCTTTTTTTTACAAAATTTTACGCTTTGTTTTCCACAATTGATAAAAATATTGACCGGGGGGGGGTATATGATATTATAAACATGTAAAAAATAGTAGTGGAGGTAACTTATGAACAAGAAAAAAGGAATAATAATAGGAGTAGTTTTATTTGTCTTGGCGGTAGCGGTAGGCTATGCATTATTTTCAGATACACTAACAATAAATGGTACGGCAACTGCAAAAGGAGAGTTTGACATGGAAATATCAAGTGCACAAATAACTAGTGAGGTTGGTTCAACTGGAGCAACTGCACAGGTAAGTAGTGATAAAAACACTTTAACGATTAACATACCCAAACTAGAATATCCAGGGGCATATGTAGAAGTTACATATAAAATAAAAAACGCAGGGACTATTCCAGCTTTATATGATAGTTATGACATAACTGGTGAAACGGATAGAATAAAATCTCAGTTTAATATAATACATATGTTTTATGAACCAGAAGATGAAACGACGGAAACAATAAGGATATACTGGGATTCTAATAATAATACGGAAGAAGAGGAAAGTACAACAATTACATTTAAGTTAAACTATGTTCAAACTAATGATAAAGAAAGTGCTTGTGCTAGCTTAAAGGAATTTGAAGCCATTGGTGATGAATGCGTTTCATATTTTAGACCACAGACAGATTGTCCGGCAAATAAATATGATTTAAATCATGATACTTTCGTTGATACAGGTGATCTTAGCATTTTAGCTAGTTATACTTATGTAACGTTACAATGTTCTTATGAATAATTTAAATTAATATGAAACTAATTTTTAATATTGAGTAAAAGACAAATTAAGAGCTTTAAAAAAAACTCTTTTTTTCTTTTTACAAAATTTTACACTATGTTTTCCACAATTGATAAAAATATTGACGGGGGGGGGGTATATGATATTATAAACATGTAAAATAAAGTAGTGGAGGTAACATATGAACAAGAAAAAAGGAATAATAATAGGAGCGGTTTTATTTATCTTGGCGTTAGCAGTAGGCTATGCATTATTTTCAGATACACTAACAATAAATGGAACTGCAACGGCAAAAGGAGATTTTTCTTTTGAGGTTACAACCCAAAAGGGAGTAATGGAAGAAATTAACACTGATGATTTAACAACTGTTGTAACTATTAAAAGACTAAAACCCACATCATCTGGTACAAAGATATATCCTGGTCTTTTAAGCGTAACTGGTATTGAAGCAAGTTCTATAACTAATGATTCTAACACGGTTACGATAAATGCAACGATGGATAAGTTAGGACAAAAACAATATTTTACAATTAAAGTAACAAATACTGGAACGATACCATTGACATTTGATTTTTGGGATGAGTATGAAGAAAACACAACCATTAAAGGTAACTTAATAATGGATGACGGAAATAAAGTAGATCCAGATACCATCATGGATATGGTTGCAGGAACAATTGAAAATCCGTATGAACTTACTGAATCAGATTCGGTAGGTTGGAATCAATTTAAGGCTTCTTTCCTTGATATAAATAATGTGCTAGTTCCTAAAATTAGGCATGATGAGTTTGTTACGAACTTAGAGACTAACGAAAACGCTTTTATTGAGATAAAAACCGGGGAATCCTTTTACATAATTTATAAGGTGGCGTTTGAGTATGCACCTCATAGCAACAGAATTAAAGGCTTTGAAGCTTCGGGTACTTCTAAAATAATACTTCCTATAAAACAATATGTTAAGTAAGGTGATGAGTAAAAACATCACTTTTTTTCTTCTTGTTTTTAAACTTGATAAAAAATGGTATAATAAAAATGTATGTTAGAAAAGTAGGTGCTAATTATGAATAAAATTAGTGGTTTATCTAGTAGTGAGGTAAAAGAAAGAGTAAATAGTGGTTTGGTTAATTATGATACTACGACACCTAGTAAGAGTATTAAGCAAATACTTATTGAAAATACTTGTACTTTATTTAACTTTATAAACATCGTTTTAGGTATTGCCATTATTGTGGTTGGTTCTTATAAAAATCTTTTGTTTTTAGGTGTTGTTGTATGTAATACTTTAATTAGTACTATTCAAGAAATAAGGGCAAAAAAAATAGTTGATAAATTATCGGTTATATCGTCTTCAATGGTAAAGGTAATAAGAGATGGCAAAAAAGTTTTAATACACATAAACGAAGTGGTGATAGATGATGTTGTAATTTATGAGCTTGGAGATCAAGTGATTACTGATTCTAAGGTAATAGATGGATTTTGTGAGGTTGATGAATCTTTTATAACTGGTGAGTCTAAAACCATCTATAAAAAAGAGGAAGATACTTTGTTATCTGGAAGTTTTATAGTAAGTGGAAGTGTTATAACAAGAGTAATTCACGTTGGTTTAGATAATTATACTTCAATAATATCTCATGATGCTAAAATGATGTCAAAAGAGGTAAGTTCTCAAATAATGAGATCCTTAAACAAAATCGTAAAATACGTATCAATCGCTTTAATACCGATTGGAATATTATTGTTATTGCGTCAGTTTTCAATAGATGGTAACACTACTCAAAATGCGGTTGTATCGGTTGCGGCGGCACTTATTGGAATGATTCCAGAAGGACTTATTTTGCTTGTTTCAACGGTGCTTGCTATAAGTGTTTTAAGATTATCTAGATATGAAGTTTTAGTTCAAGACTTATATGCTATTGAAACGCTTGCTAGGGTAGATACATTATGTTTAGATAAAACTGGAACCTTAACCGAAGGCAAGATGGAAGTTTATGACGTTATTCCATTAAATAATTATAAGATGGATGAAATAGATTACGTAATGGAGGTTATATCAACTAATTTAAATGATAAAAACCCTACTTTTAAAGCAATAAATGAAAAGTATGGTAATAACTCAAAAGAAAAAGCTAAAGAAATAATTCCATTTTCTTCAGAAAGAAAGTATTCTGGTGTTAAATTTGATCATTATACGTACATTATGGGTGCACCAGAGTTTATTTTAGAAAATAGTCTTGAAGATTATAAGGAAAAAATAGATGAGTTATCTTGTGAAAACCGTGTTTTGGCGTTGGTAAAAAAGACTAATAATAAAAAAGAGGTTTTGGCGTTTATTTTAATTAGGGATAAAATAAGAAATGAAGCTCATGATACGGTAGGCTTTTTCATAAATAACGATGTTGAGTTGAAAGTAATATCTGGTGATAATCCTAAGACGGCTTTAATGGTTGCTAAAAGTGTTGGAATAACAATTAAGGGAGTTTATGATGCGAGAATGATGGACGAAGAAACCGACCTTAACATGATTGTAGAAGAAAATAACATATTTGGTCGGGTTAAACCAGATCAAAAAAGATTACTAATAAGGGCACTTAAAAATAATGGTCACGTAGTTGCCATGACTGGTGATGGAGTAAACGACGTTTTGGCTTTAAAAGAATCTGATTGTGGTATTGCGATGAATTCTGGAGCGGATGCTGCTAGAAACGTTTCTGAGTTAGTACTTTTAAATTCTAACTTTGATTCTATGCCAAAAATTGTAAAAGAAGGAAGAAGAACCATTAACAATGTTGAAAGGTCAGCAACTTTGTTTTTATCAAAAACAATATATGCATCACTTCTTGCGGTTTTGTTTTTATTTATTAATTATACGTATCCATTTCAACCAATTCAAATGACTTTAATTAATGGTTTTACAATCGGAATACCTGCTTTTATTCTTGCGTTAGAACCAAATGAATCAAGGGTTAAGGGAAAGTTTTTAGCAAACGTAATTAGTAAGGCTATTCCAAGTGGTGTAACAACCGTTGTAAACATATTGATACTAGTGTTTATTTCAAGCTTAATTAACATGCCAACTGAGCAAACTTCAACGTCAGCGGTTATAATAACGGCGTATACTGCCATTTTGTTAATATATAGAATTAGTAAACCACTTAATTTTCTTAGAAAAACATTACTTCTTACGCTTAGTGTTGCTTTAGTACTTATGTTGCTATTACCAATAGGAAGGGAAATATTTTCTTTAATTTGGTTAACTCCTAACGCTCTTTTGGTTTTGCTTTTCTTGATGTATGTATCAACTAGGTTATTTAAGCTTTTAAGCAATATAATAAGTATATTGATAAAGAAAAAGAGTAAATGGTTTATATAAAAGGAGTAGTTATGAAAAAAATCATATTTTCAGATATTGATAGAACACTTGCAAAAGAAGGAGTTATATCAAGTAAAAACATAAAATATATAAATAAGTACATGAGTCTTGGAAATTTATTTGTTTTAGTAAGCGGAAGAACTATTTTATACACTAAAAATATTTCTACTTTAATTGGTGCAAGTAAATATATTATATGTAACAATGGTGCTGTTATATATGACTTTGAAGCTGAAAAAATTATCTTTATGGAAAAAATCCCGTTTTGTTTGGTAAAAAAAGTGTTTGATATTGCTAAAAAATACGATTCAAGGTTAATAATTGGAACAAATGACAATACTTATGTTAATAAATTGTTATATGAAAATGAAACGTTAATTAATGAAATAACAAACGAATTTTATGATGATAATATAATTTGTCAAATAACAATATCTAATAAAGATAAGGATGTAGTAGAAAAAATGGCTGAAGATATAAATAAAATAAAAGGTATAAAAATTTCGAATAGAAGTCGAATGCTATATGATGATTCTTACATAACAAAAGGCAATGTATGGCTTGATATAACAAATGAAAACGTAAATAAGGGTAGGGCCGTATTAAATTTATTAAAATATTTAAATATAAATATAGAAGATAGTGTGAGAATCGGTGATGATTTAAATGATGTATCCATGTTTTTTGATAAAGGAATAAACGTTGCGGTAGAAAACGCTATGCCAGAGTTAAAGGATAAAGCTAGTTTTATAGCTAGTTCGTGTGAGGATGATGGTGTTGCTTTTGCAATAAGAAGGATAATGGAAAAAAATTAAAAAAATAAGTAAATAACAAAAAAAGAGAAATAGTAAAAAAGAAGATGAAAAAAAGCAATTTTGATCTAAGATCAAGATGCTTTTTTTGTGATTAAAAGAAAGAAAAAAAGTAAAAAATGAAGTTTGCAAAGGGATTTAA
>CASEKZ010000010.1 GCA_949288625.1 uncultured bacterium
GATTTTAAAAAAATACGTAGAATAATTAACATGATAAAGTAAGTAAAAATACTAGCTTTGTTTTCCGTTTTTTATTTAAAAGAATAGAAAGCGGGTGATGTTTATGAGGTTTAGATTTGAAATAAAGTTTACTTTAAAATTAATCGTCATATTACTAATTATAATAGTCACTTTGATTATTATATAATAGTTAAGAAAAACAAGGCTAAGTAAAATCTAGCCCTGTTTTTCAATAAAACCAAAAATTTTTTGGAAAACAACTAGTAAGCTGCTTCCTTACATTTATGTTATATAAAAAAATAAACGTAATATCAATAATTTATAATAGCATTTAAGAATTTAGTTAATATAATAGATTAAATTCTTTTTTTTTGTTATAATTTAATGGGTGATAGCATGAAGTTACTTGATAGGTTTAATATTAAAACTAATAACATGCATATTTATGATACAGCTTTTTCACATTCATCATATTGTAATGAGCATCATATAAAAGAAGATTATCAAAGACTAGAGTTTTTAGGAGATAAAGTCCTTGATTTAATAATGAGTGATTATCTTTATAACACGACTTGTTATGAAGAAGGAAAAATGACCAAGATTAGATCAATGTATGTGTGTGAAAACGCTTTATATGAGTATGCGATGCTTCTTGATTTTCCTTTGTATGCAAAAGTAGGTAAAGGAGAAGAGGCTCATGGAGGTAAGTATCGTAAAGCAACGCTTGCGGATATGTTTGAATCTTTTTTAGGAGCGGTATACCTGGATCAAGGTTATGAAAAAGCAAGAGAAATAGTGTATGAGGTTGTAATTCCTTTTATCAAAGAAAAACCAGAGACGTTTTTTATGGATTATAAGTCATTATTGCAAGAAATGGTTCAAACAACTAAGAAATCAGTTACTTATGAACTTGTTAAAGAAGAAGGCCCATCTCATGATAGAACTTTTACAATGGACGTTATCGTAGATGGTATAGTTTTAGCAACTGGAGTTGCAAAATCAAAAAAAGAAGCCGAGCAGCAAGCTGCAAAGCACGCGTTAGAAAAGCGTGCTAAGGCCTAGTTAGGAGTGTATTAAGATGTATTTAAAACAGATTAAAGCCTCAGGTTTTAAATCTTTTGCGGAAAAAACGATAATAGATTTGACTTCTGGAATATCGGGTGTTGTAGGACCTAATGGTAGCGGAAAAAGTAACATAGTTGATGCGGTACGTTGGGTTTTAGGTGAGCAATCAGTTAAACAACTTCGTGGTGAAGGAGCGATGAGTGATGTTATATTTTCTGGAAGCAAGTCAAGAAAAGCGGCATCAAGTGCTAGTGTGACCTTAGTTTTTGATAATACGGATAAATATTTACCAACTGATTATACTGAGGTATCTATTAAAAGATGTATATATAAAACAGGGGAAAATGAATACTTTTTAAATAATGAGAAGGTAAGGTTAAAAGACATTAACGATCTTTTTGTTGATGCCGGTGTTTCAAAAGAATCATTTAACATCATTTCACAAGGGGATATAGCATCAATTTTATCTAATAAGCCAGAAGAAAGACGAATTATTTTTGAGGCTGCCGCTAATGTTTTAAAATATAAGAAAAGAAAAGATGAGGCACTAAGAAAACTAGAAAGAACTCATGAAAACATGAATCGTGTAAACGACATCATGCTAGAACTTGAATCTAGTTTAGAACCACTTAAAAAGCAAAGTATTGATGCAAAAAAATATTTAGAAGATAAAAAAAAGTTAGACGAAATAGAAGTATCTTTAATCGTTAATGAAGTAGATAGTATTAATAAAGATTATCAAGCTAATAAAAGACTTATTTCTTCTTTAAATGAAGAAATATTAAAATTAGAAGCTAGTGGTAACGTAGATAATTCTAAAATAGAAGAGTTAAAGTTAAAGCAGGCTAAAACAGAAGAAGAATTATATAAGGTTCAAAATTTATTAACAAAAGTTTCTGCTGAAACCGAAAGCCTTTTAGGTAAAAAGAATCTTGTTATTGAAAGACAAAAATATAACGCTAAGGATTCTAAGGTTCATGAAAACATGGTTAACCTAAAAGAAACGATATTGAAAAGGGAAAATGAAATATTCGGTGTTAAAAACACCATTGAAATAATAAAAAATAAAATAAATAGTTATGAAGAAAAAATTTCTTTAAATGACCAAGAATTTATTGAGGTTAAAAAATTACGAGAAGAAAGTGAAAGAAAATTAACAAACCAAAACAGGTTAGAAAACGAAATTTCTTACAAAATAGAAATGTTAAAAAACACCGTTGAAAACAATGCCGGGCTACCTTTTGCGGTTAAAAACGTACTTGATAATCCAAAGCTAACTGGAGTTTATGGAGTTATCTCAAGTTTAATTGAAACTGATAAAGAATATGCACTTGCGATTTCAACGGCACTTGGTGCAGCTGGTAACTACGTTGTTGTTGATAATGAGTTTACGGCAAAAGAAGCGATTAATTTTTTAAAAATTAATAAATTTGGTAGGGTAACGTTTTTCCCACTTAATATTATAAAAGCAAGAGAAGTAGATAATCAAACTTACCAAATTTTAAAACAAGAGGTAGATTTTGTTGGCATTGCTTCTTCCTTGATTAGGTATGATTCTGTTTATGACCCAGTTATTAAAAATCAGCTTGGTACAACTATAGTTGTTAATGACATTGATACCGCAACACAAATTGCCAGAAAGATAAATTATAAGTATAAAGTGGTAACGTTAGAAGGGGAATTAATTCACGTAGGTGGCTCTTTAACTGGTGGTGTACTTAAAAATACGAGTAGTTTAATTACTCAAAAGCATGAACTTAATGATAACGTTAAAGAACTAGAAAATTTACAAAAATCCAGATCCAATTTAGAAATGATGCTAAATGAAGCTGATGATAAATATAAAGTTGTTTTAGAAGAAAAAAATAAATTAAACGAGGCATTAACAAACCTTCAAATATCGCTTAAGTATGAGCTTGAAAGAAAGCTTGTAATGGAAGAAGAACTTAACAAACATAAAGAAGAAATGAGTAACATAAATGGTTTGTTAAATGGTACTTTAAGTACTGAAGAAGAAAAAATAGTAAATGAATATTATGAAAAAGAAAAAGAAAAGAAAGCTCTTACAAATAAGATAGAAGAATTAAAACAAACACTTAGTGATTATAAAGATGAAATAGATAGTATGGAAAGAAATTACAAGGTTAACAACCAAGAGTTTTATAAGAAAAGCACGGAGCTTAAGGAACTTGAAATTATGGTTAACCGTGAGGATGTTAAGTTAGATAATCTTCTTAATACCTTAACCGAGGATTATGGTATGACCTTTGAGAAGGCTAAAAGAAATTATTTCTTGGATATAGATCCTAAGGAGGCAAGAACGATAGTTGATAAGTGTAAGTTTGAGATAAAACAACTTGGTGAGGTTAATGTTGGAGCGATTGAAGAATATGAAAGAGTTTCCCAAAGATATGATTTTTTAAGTTCACAAAAAGCGGATTTAACGAATGCAGAAAATACGATATTGGAAATAATTGATGAGTTAGATGGAATAATGAAAGAAAGGTTCTTGGCTTCTTTTGAACAAATAAAGATAAAATTTACGGAAATATTTAAGAAGTTGTTTGGTGGTGGAAACGCCGAGTTAAAACTTACTGATCCTTCTAATGTTCTTACAACGGGTATTGATATTAAAGCTCTACCTCCAGGAAAAACACTTAAACACATATCGCTTTTATCAGGTGGTGAAAAAACCTTAACCGCTATTTCTCTTTTGTTTGCAATACTAGAAACAAGACCAGTACCTTTTTGTATTTTAGATGAGGTAGAGGCGGCTTTAGATGAGGTTAACGTTGATAACTTTGGTAAGTTCTTAAGTGAATTTAGGGGTAAAACACAGTTTATTGTTATTACTCACAAGAAAAAAACCATGGAGTATGCTGATGTTTTATATGGTGTTACAATGCAAGAATCTGGTGTTTCAAAGCTTGTTAGTGTAAAGTTAGAAGATATAAAAAAAGATAGTAGCTTAAATTAGTTATACCTATGTTTTGTTGTTATATTAATTTAGTTTTATAGGGGGATTAATCATATGAATTACTTAGCTTATCAAGAATTAAAAAATTATTGTAATGATAATGATGTTTTAATGACTTTTTTTGAAAACATAAGATTTTTAGAACTAATAAAAGAATATGATTATAAATCGTTAGATGATTCTAAAAGAGTAAAGGTAGACCAAATAATAATAGATGTTGATAATATAATTAAATCATTAGACTTATTGTTAGAAAAGGATTATTATCTTAGCTTGAGATTTAAAGTGATTTATAATTTAAAAGTGTTTAAAAAAGAATTGGGTTATAAATTATGTAGTTATCTAGATTTGATAGATGAATACGTAAGAAGAATAAACGAATTAGATTTTGTTTTGGAATCTAAAAGTGAAAGAAAAATAGAAGACATATTAAACGCGTATTATTTAGCCTTTTTATCACTCATAACGATTATAAATGATCGGGCAAGGTATGATTATGAAATGTTAAATAAAGGTAAATATAAGGATGCTGATATAAAGGATTTTAGGTATCTTAATGATGCTGCTAAGTCATACGAATTATCGCTTGTTATTAAAAACAGGAAGTTTAATAGCAAAAAAGAGAAATGAAAAACATTTCTCTTTTAAATTGCTCTATATTTTTCGGCGTCTTTAAATGGATTGTTTTTATCAATTCTATCAACGAATAAGATTCCTTGTAAATGATCTATTTCATGCTGAACACATATTGCTAAATCTTCTCTTAATCTCATTTGAAATTTATTTCCGTTTATATCATAAGCCTCAATTGTTACCCTTGCGTATCTAGGAATTATACCTTTAACTTCTCGGTTAACACTTAAGCACCCTTCACCTTGTTCAACGTATATTTTCTCAGCACTATTACTTATTATTTTAGGATTTGCAAAGAAGTATTCTTTAAAACTTCCATCATCTTGTTCATCTACTATAACAAACCATCTTTTTGCAAGACCAATTTGAATGGCTGATAAACCCCAACCAGCCCTAAGATTATATTTTTTAGCATATTTTTCAATTTGACTGTATCTTAAATTTTCCATTGCATCTTTAACGATCTGTTTTTCTTCTTTTGATAATGGAAAGGTGACTTCTTTACTAACCATTCTTAGTCTTTTGTCTTTTTCATCTAATATCTTTAATTTTTTAAACATAATGTCACCTCTAATCACATGTATTCTATCATAAAAAAAAAGGAAAGTAAAACTTTCCTAGTTATTTCCTAACCATCTAGCTCCAATAACTATAACTAGTAGGATAAATAATACTAAGATAATGGCAGTTCCATAGCCGTTGTTAGCATATCCTGCATATGGATATTGATAGCCACCTTGACAACATGGTGAGTTATACCCGTATCCACCTTGATAACCATAGTAATACATGTTAATATCCCTCCTTTGAGATTATCTATTATAGTTTATTATAAATGTAAACAAAGTGTTATGCAAAATACCTATATATAAAAAAAAATAAAAATGTGGTATTATATTTATGATAGGTGATAGCATGAGGAAAGTATTTAATAAAGTAGATAAGCCATTATTAATTGTTACAATTATATGCTTGGTTTTTGGACTTTTAATGGTTGGTAGTGCCTCGTCTTTAAAGGCATACATGTCTATGGGGGATAGTTATTACTATTTTAAAAGACAATTATTATTTATAATAATGGGTTTAACCGCTTTTTTTGTTATTATAAAAATACCAATAAAAAATTATAAAAGTATTATATATGTCGTGGTTTTAGGGGTAATTGGTGCTTTGCTTTACGTTCTTTTAAAGGGAGAAGAAAGTAATGGTATTAACGGATGGATTTACTTTGGAAGTTTTGGTATTCAACCTTCAGAATTTGCTAAAACAACGTTAATATTATTTATGGCACTTATTTTTGAAAGATTATTAAAGGTTCGTGACTTAAGTAACGTAGCTAAAGTAGCTCCGTTTATAGTACCTTTAATATTTATATTTTTAGTATTTGAACAACCTGATTTTGGTACGATGATGGTTTTGGTTGGGATAACTATAATGATATTTTTTATGATACCTTATGATAAAAAAACTAGGTTTGTAATGATTACTTTTACCATTATATCGGTTCTTTTGCTAGCACTTGTTATGGCTGTAACCGGTAAGGGTCTAAGCGAAAGTCAAATGGCAAGGTTTAATTATCGTGATCCTTGTACACGTTATCGTGAGCGTACTGGCTATCAAGTGTGTAACGGATATATTGCCATAAATACCGGTGGTTTATTAGGTAGTGGGTATGGTAATAGCAAACAAAAATATTTGTATTTACCAGAAGCACACACGGATTTTATATTTGCAATCATAATAGAAGAAATGGGACTAATCGTTGGTGTTATGATGATTTTAGCTTATTTCGTGGTAATATGGCGAATAATTATGATTGGAAAAAAATCGTATAATTTACAGGGTACGATAATATGTTACGGAGTTGCTACTTTAATTTCACTTCACGTTTTAATTAATTTAGGTGGTGTTTTAGGAATAATTCCCCTTACTGGGGTACCGCTTCCTTTTTATTCGTATGGTGGGTCATTTATGATTAATTTGCTTATATGTTTGGGGCTTGTTCAACGTGTATGCGTTGAAAATAAAATTTTTGAACAAAAGCATTTGGTACGATAAAGTTAATTTAAATTTTAAATTAACTTTTTTATTTTATAGCGAGTGTTTTTTTTATTTGTGTTTAATAATTAAAGTGAAAGGAGGGAAAAATGATTAATTTAATAAAAAGGTATTGGAAGTATTTGGTATTTGTTTTAGCTATATTAATAGTAGTTGTTTTTGGATACTTTTTTTATCAAAAAAATAATACTGTATCAACGCCAATCGTTAAGAAACTATCTTTATCAAAGCAAGAAAATGATTCAAAAACGGTGTTTGTTGATGTTAAAGGTGCTGTTAACGCACCCGGAGTATATGAGCTAGATGATGGAAAAAGAGTAATTGATGCGATCAACTTAGCTGGTGGTTTGACTGATGTAGCGGACACCATAAACCTTAATTTAAGTAAAAAATTAAAAGATGAAATGTTTATCATCGTTTATACAAAAGACGAAATATATAATTATAAAAATAATGATGAAAAAAATAAAGAAATAACTTGTGCGTCTTTTGAGTGTGTTTGTCCAGATTCTAAAAATGATGCTTGTATTGAAAACGAATCAAAAAAAGAAGATGATGCAAATGATAGTGAAGAAAAAGTGGCATCTGAAAAAATCTCGATAAACACGGCTAGCAAAGAAGAGTTAATGACTTTAAGTGGTATAGGGGAAGTTAAAGCCGCTGCAATAATAAAGTACCGGGAAGATAATAATGGCTTTTCAAACATTGAAGATGTTAAAAACGTATCTGGAATAGGAGACGCACTATATGAAAAAATAAAAGATAATATAACCTTATGAGTAATAATAAAATAAAAATATTTTTTTTAATCACTATTTTCTTATGCGTTATAAGAGTAATATTGATGTTTGCTTTTGATGATAATACTCATTATGAAAAAAACAAAACCATAACTGGAATCATAACTAATATAAAAAAAGATGGTGATAAAACAACTTTTGATTTAAAAGCTAAAGTTAAATATCGTATTACCACTAAAGAAAAATTTAATTATGAATTAGGCGATAAAGTTATGGTTTATGCAAAGGTTTATACACCTTCTAATAACACGGTGTTTAACCTTTTTAATTATCGTAAATATTTGTGTTCAAAAAACATTAGATTTCTTGCTGAATCAAGAAACGTAAAACTAATAGAAGAAAATAAAAATGTTATATATGAAATTAAAAATATCATAATTAAACGAATTAAGCAATTTAAATCAAGTGCTTATTTAAAAGCTTTTATATTAGGTGATCAAAATGAAATAAATAAAATCGTAAAAGAAAATTACGAAAAAACTGGAACTAGTCATTTGTTTGCAATATCTGGTAGTAACGTTACGTTAATATTACTTATACTAAATTTCTTTTTAAAAAAATATAAGTTTAAAAACGTTTTCATATTTTTATTTTTACTTTTATTTCTTTTTTTAACTAATTATACCGAGTCACTTTTAAGAGCTTTATTGTTTTTATTTTTACAATATGTTAATAAAAAAATGAAACTTAATTATAAAACAAGTTTTGTGCTTGTAATAACGGGGGTATTACTACTTTTATATAATCCTTATTTAATTTATAACGTTGGCTTTTTATTTTCTATTATAATTTCTTTTTTCATTGTTTTAATATCGCCAACGTTAAAAGATAAAAAATACTTAAGAAAACTTATCATTATATCTTTAGTAGCTTTTTTAGCTTCTATTCCTATAATGGCTAACTCTTTTTTTAAGATAAACTTATTAAGCCCAATATTTAATTTAATATTGGTACCAATGGTTTCTTTTGTTATTTTTCCCGCTAGTATCATAACTTTTTTTGTTCCGTTTTTAGATACTATTTTTTTTACAATGACTATTTTTTTGGAGTATATAACAGAAGTGTTTTCGAAGATTGATTTTTTATACATAACAATAGCAAAACCTGGTTTTATTCTTATTTTAATCTATTACGTTTCGTTATATATTGCAATTAAGTTTAAACGTAAAAACTTTTACCTTATTTTTCTTATTACTTTTTTATTAAACATAAACTTAAGATTTTTTATAAGTAAGCCAGAGGTTTTATTCCTGGACGTTGGTCAAGGGGATAGTAGTATCGTTGTTTTGCCAACAGGTAAAGCAATCTTAATAGATACTGGCGGAACTTATTATAGTTCTTCTTCACTTGCAAAAAATAAAATAATTCCTTATTTAAGCTCTAGGGGGATAAGTAAAATCGATTGTTTAATTTTAACTCATGGTGATAATGATCATATTGGTAACGCCATTTATTTAGTAAATAATATTAAAGTTAAAAAAGTAATATTTAATAACGGAAAATATAATGATTTGGAACTAAAATTAATCAAGGTGCTAAAAGAAAAAGAAATATCTTATTATAAAGGTATCAAAGAATTAATCGTTGGTAAAAATAAATTATGTTTTTTAAATAATGTTATATATGATGATGAAAATGATAATTCAAACGTAATTTATACGGATTTAAATGGATTAAAATTTCTTTTTATGGCGGATGCTTCAATAAAAGTAGAAAAATATTTGTTAGAAAATTATAATTTAGAAAATATAGATGTACTAAAAGTTGGACATCATGGTAGTAAAACAAGTAGTAGTAAAAAGTTTATAGAAGTTATTAATCCAAAGTATTCGGTTATTAGTGTTGGGAAAAATAACGTGTATGGGCATCCAAAAGAATCAGTTTTAGAAACTTTAAGTAATAGTAAGATTTTTAGAACAGATTTAGATGGGTCAATAAAGGTTGAACTAAATAAGAATGGATATAAGATAAGAACGTGTCCACCATAGGAAGAAGAATTAAAATGAAACAAAGATAAACAAAAATAATAAAATGTTTTATGATTTTAAATATAAAAGAGTATATTTTATATTTAAGTACATACTAAAAGTGTAGTATTATTCGAGATGATTCCATTTCGTAAAAATATGGTTAACAAATACGTTTTTAAACCATATATTATTGTAGAACGCTGATGCATGATAAGGCGTTTTTATATAGATTAGAGAAACTAAAAAAGAGAAATTTTTAGTTTCTCTTTTTTTAGAATTTACGGTATAAACCAATTGCCTTCCCAAGGATTGTACAATTAGGTAATATAATTGGTTTCATGGTGTCATTTTCTGGTTGTAATCTTATATGTGCTAACTCTTTATAAAACCTTTTTAAAGTAACTTCATTATCCATTGTCATTGCTACTACTATATCGCCGTTTCTTGCAACTGATTGTCTTTGAACAATTACTATATCTCCATCTAATATTCCAGCGTTAATCATACTTTCACCACTTACTTTTAAAGTGAATACCTCCGCGTTATTAGGAATTAAATATGTTGGCAAACTAAAAAATTCGTTTGGCATTTCAATTGCTTCAATTGGGTTTCCTGCGGTTACTTTACCTAAAAGTGGTACTTCTACAACATCTTCGTTTAAATATTCATTAGTTCCAACTATTTCTAACGATCTATATTTAGAATTGGTTTTTTTTATGTAGCCTTTATTTTCAAGTGCGTTTATGTGTGATTGAATGGTAGCAGGTGAGCTAAGCCCTAAAGCACTACCAATTTCCCTTACCGCCGGTGGGTAACCATGATTCGCAACGTAACTTTTTATGTAATTTAATACGTCTTTTTGACGGTTTGTTAGCTTTTCCATAATTCCTCCTTTTTATTACGTTTATATAATATCATAATTACTTTACATTGTCAAACATTTGTTCACTTTTTGTATTGACACATACATTTGTTCGTGGTATTATTTAGTTGTAAACAAACGAAATAAAAAGGAGTGATTTAAATGAAATTATTAAAAGATTATAAAGGAGTTGCTATAATTTATTTGGTAATTACGCTAATAAACGTTATTTGGGTTGTTAATTATAATAGACCAGATGATATAAAACAAGTTAGTAACGAAAGAAACGTTGTTGTAAATGTTTAACAAATCATTGATAAATATCCCTTTTTATCTTATAATTACTTTAGAAAGATAGGAAGGGATTTTATGAATGATGAAAAGATGATAAGTGCTATAAGAGCACTTTCAATCGCACAAATTTCAAAAGCAAAAAGTGGTCATCCTGGAATAGCGCTTGGTGCGGCACCGATTCTTTACACCCTTTATTCTAAACACATGAACATTGATGTTAAAGATGAAAAATGGATAAATAAAGATCGGTTTGTAATGTCTGCAGGACATGGTTCTGCACTTCTTTACGCAACGCTTTATATGGCTGGTTTTGATCTTAGTATAAAGGATCTTAAGGATTTTAGACAAATTGATTCGAAGACACCTGGTCATCCAGAGGTTGGTGTTACCCCGGGCGTTGATGCTTCAACTGGTCCATTGGGACAAGGTGTTGCAACTGCCGTTGGGATGGCGATATCACAAAAGTATCTAGCATCTAAATTTAATGGATTATTAGATTATAAAACTTACGTTTTATGTGGTGAAGGAGACTTAATGGAAGGGGTATCGTATGAAGCTTGTTCATTAGCAGGCACCCTTAAACTTGATAATTTAATCGTTTTATATGATTCTAATAAAGTAACTTTAGATGGTAGTAGTAAAAAAAGTTTTAATGAGGATGTTTTAAAAAGGTTTGATGCCATGGGCTGGCATACGGACGTTGTTTTAGATGGGGAAAATAGTGTTTTAATTGATATGGCAATAAGTAAGGCAAAAAGAATAATTGATAAACCATCATTTATAGAGATAAAAACAACAATTGGAAAAGGTTCTGTTTTACAAGGAACTAATAAGGTTCATGGTAAACCTTTGACTAAAGAAGACATAAGACAATTAAAAGGTAAACTTAAAATTGATACAGACTTATTTAAAAACATAACGAACTTAAGACGTGAAATGTCTGATTTTATTAAAACAAGGGTTGGTTATGATAAGAAAAGATGGGAAGTAAAGTATAATGCTTACTTAAATTCTTGTGATGATGATACGAAAAGGTTTTTATCATCATTGACGGAAGATAAAAGGTACGACATAACAAAGTTATTTAAGGAAGTAATATTTGACGATGATGAATTAAGAAACACAAATGGTAAAGTGATGAATATAATTGCGGATAATTATCCTTCGTTTTTAGGTGGCTGTGCGGATCTTTGTTCATCGTGTAAAACATATCTTAATAATTTTGGCGATTTTGAAGTTGGAAATTATGGTGGAAAAAACATTTGGTTTGGAGTAAGAGAACATGCTATGGGCGCCATTATAAATGGTATGGCACTTTCTGGATTAAGACCTTTTGCATCAACTTTTTTAGCGTTTTCAGATTATTTAAAACCATCTATTAGAATGGCTAGTTTAATGAACGTTCCAAGTACTTTTGTGTTTACGCATGATTCGGTAATTATTGGAGAAGATGGACCAACTCACCAACCAGTAGAACAGCTTGCTCATTTAAGAAGTATCCCTAATCATTATGTTTATAGACCTTGCGATGCTAATGAAATAATAGGTTCATGGCAAACCATATTAAATAATGATAAACCATCTTCGATAGTTCTATCTAGAAGTAAGTGTCCTAACTTAGATTGTACTGATCCTTTAAGTGTAAAAAAAGGAGCTTACATAATTAGAAAGGAAAACAAAAGGTTATTTGGAATAATAATTGCAACTGGACAAGAAGTATCTCTTGCACTTTCCATAGCAGAAAAATTATCTAAAAAAGGTATGGAAATAAGGGTTGTGTCTATGCCTTGCATGCGTCTTTTTGAAGAACAATCTAAAACTTATAAAGAAGAAGTATTACCAATTGGGTATAAAACGTTCGTAATAGAGCGTGCATCTAAATTTGGATGGCATAAATACGTTTATAACGATAAATACATAATGGGAATAGATGAGTTTGGTTATTCTGGTAAAAGTAAAGACGTATTAGAAAAACTAAAACTTGATGACGATACCATCTACAAAAGAATAGAGAAATTATTGAAGTAATAAAATGTCCAAAATTGCATAAAATAGTAGTGGGATTTTAAATCCTAATACATTGACTTTTAAAATTAAATATAGTATATTTAATTCGTACATTAATTGTACTTAAAAGGTAAATGTTTCTCGCTCTCGGGTGGTGCGAGTAATAAATTATCCCGATTGTTAAATGTTTAATCGCTCTCGGGTGGTGCGAGCAATAAATTATCCCGATCGAAAATTTAGAAGACTTTGTCATATTACGACAAGGTTTTCTTTTTGCATATATATAATAACTTCTGCTTTAAATCAGGAGGAATTATGGAATTACAGACGGGGTGTGTTTATCATATAAAGGATGAATTTTTTGATTATATAAATGATAAAAATTTAATGACTAACCATGAAAATGGGCATTCTAGACCAACTTATTTTGTTATTAAAAATGATGGTGTTTTATAGTAAAGTTAGTAAATATGAAAAAATAATTGAAAATAAAATACGAAAATATGGTAGATGTAAAACTATTTTAATAAGGAAAATAGCTAATAAAAAATCTGTAATATTACTTCAGAATGCTTTTCCAATTTTAGAAAAATACATAAGCCATCCACACGTTGTAAATGGTAAGGTTATAAAATTAATACCATCATTAAAAAAAGAAATATTGAATAATTTTAAATTTATGATATCAATGAAGAAAAGTGGAAAAAATTTATTCTTTGTGGATATAGATAAAATATTAGAAAAGTTAAAGTATAATAAGTAAAACAAGCTGGATTGTTAATTTATTTATGTTAGTGATGATGCATATAAAGAAATAACCGGACACTCTTATTCAAAAAGAAAAAAATATGATTAATAATATTTAATTCGACATCTTTTTTATAGAATGCATATTATTCTATAAAAGAGGTGTTTTAATTATGAGGGTATATTACTTGTTTAAAATTAATGATTCATTTTCAAAGCTATATTATAACAAAACTTATTATCTTTATAAGATGTTAGAACAAATCTCAAAATCAAGCAAGAATGATTTTATAATATCATATAGGTTGTTTGAACAAATGGCACTTCCATTTAGTAAAGCCAAAGTTAATAGTGACATATATAAACACTATGCGTATGATGGCTGTTATTTAAAAACCCTAAACAAACACGTTTTAGATAATGGTGTGGAAAAAACTAAGCTTACTGTTTATAATACGTATATTAAAGTTAAAACAAATAAAAACATAACCGAGTTTTTTAAAATTATTGGAAAAGAAGAAAACGTTTTCGTATGTGATTTTAATAATAAAGACTATTTTTGGCTTAGTAAAGTATCAACAAAAACTCTTGTGTAAAATATAAAAACATAGTAAAATTATATAAGAAAGGAAGTTAGATAAATATGCTTGAAAATATTTTATGGTGTGTTGTAGGACTTGTTGTTGGTCTAATTGTTGGATTTCTTTTAGCTAGAAAATTTATGAAAAAATATTTAAAAGAAAATCCACCAATAAATGAAAAAATGATAAAAATTATGATGCAACAAATGGGAAGAACACCTTCTCAAAAACAAATAAATCAAATGATGAAAGCGATGAATAAAGTACAATAATTCATTAGCTTTTTTTTATTTCGACAATTTTTTAAAATTCAGGGCATATAATAGTTAACCAATTGAAAGGAACTATTATATGAATTACTTTGACGAAATAAAAACCATAATAGAAGAAAAAGAAGTAAATGAAAAAGTAAGATACATTGAAAGCAATAAAGAAACAGTAAAGACGTACTTTGAGATAGGCAGATTATTAATAGAAGCTCAAGGAGGAGAGAAAAGAGCAAAGTACGGAGACAAATTAATTAAGGAATGGTCTTTGGAATTATCTAAGGAGTATGGGAACAATTAT
>CASEKZ010000011.1 GCA_949288625.1 uncultured bacterium
TGAATAAGACATAGACATAACAATCACACCTTTCGTAATTAATAATAATTTATCATAAAATTTACATATATAACACCCTCTTTAACAACTGTCTAATGAAAAGTATACATCCCTGTTTTCCACAACAGGCGAAAATATTGACTGGGGGGGGGTATATGATATTATAAACATAGAAAAATAGTAGTGGAGGTAACTTATGAACAAGAAAAAAGGAATAATAATAGGAGTAGTAGTATTTATCTTGGCGGTAGCGGTAGGCTATGCATTATTTTCAGATACACTAACAATAAATGGAACTGCAACAGCAAAAGGAGAGTTTGAGCTTACATACTTGTGTGAGAAGGATGAGACTGGTACTACTGGTAATGTTCAAGGAGAATGTGATGTTTCTGGTAATACAATTACAACAACAAGTACTTTATCAAAGCCAGATGAGTCGGTAATTTATCGAGTTACAGTAACAAACACTGGAAGTATACCAGCGGTATTAAAAACTGTTACATCACCTAATAATAAAGATGTATCGAGTCCTACTCTTGAAGATGGAGATTCTGCATATATTGATACTACAACAATGCTTGCAGCTCATTACTTTGTATGTGACGATGAGGGTTTTGGCGAATGTAATTATGGTGTGGGTGATTCAGCTATTGAAAGCGCAAATATAGTTATAGAGCCGGGTAAAAGCAAGTATATAGCAGTTACGCACGGTTGGATTGATTCATCACAATTTAGCATGGAGCAGCCTACAATTCCGGCTGAGGGAGCAAAGATAAACTATAACCTAACCTTTGGGTTTGAGCAAAAGACAAATTAAGAGCTTTAAAAAAAGCTCTTTTTTTAACTTTTAAATAGATAAGAAAAACAAGTTATATAAAAATATGTTTTTTTACTTTGTTAATAACATTGAATTAAATTTAGTAATCAGTTATATACTAAATTTAATTTAAAATAAATATTATTTAATAGGAGATTAAAATGTTAGGAAAAATATTTTTGTTTTTATTTGGTTTTGGACTTATGGTTATTGGGTTTTCAACTTTAATTTTGTACATAAATTTACTTAGTTTTGGGTATAATTTTAAAGAGTACGTTACATTTATATTAAAATTACCAGAGTTTTATTATTTAATAGTGGGATTTATATTACTTAATATTTCAATTTTTTTAAAGGGAGATAAAAATGAAAAACACGTATGATATTTTAGTTAATTTTAAAAAACAAGCATATGAATTTTATGAGTGGGATAAAACCGATAATATAAAGCACGTTAAATCCATTCCTACGTTTCGTGTTTCGGACGCTTGTTTGCTAGATTTTGATAATTGTAACTTATCTGTTAGTAAAGAGTTATTAAGAAAAATAAAAGATAAAACAGAAATTTTTTCTAACGGACAGATCGTAGTTGAAAGTTACGCATGCGTTTTATTTTGTAATCATAAAGCGATGGCGTTTACTTTTAGTGAAGATGGTAATTTAACTGGGAAAAGTAATTTGTTGTTCGATGAGTCTGATGATGTTATTTCCTCTTGCGAAGGTCTTGAAGAAACATTGATTGATTATAACGTAATATCGGTTAATAAAGTAAATAATGATTTTACTAGAAAAGAAAGAAAAATGGTAGACATGTTATTAAATTATTTAGATAAAATACACATGAGAAAAAAAGATTATGAGATTAAGTATATGTATTTTGAATGCTTTGATAAGGTAAGTAATGATGATGATAGAGCTTATGCTGAAATCGTAAATCAAATTAATAATGCAAACTTTTTGATTATTGAAAAGTTATTATCGTTAATTAAAGTTTTAAAAAAATAGTATAAAAAAAATAATGTTTGCCAAATTATTACTGAAGGAGGAAATAAGTATGAAAAAAATATTAATCGCATTGTGTATAGCATTACTTTTTACTGGATGTAGTTGCAGCTTAAATGATAGCAAACCAGAAGAAGCCATTGATACTTTTTTTGAAAAATATCGTTCTAAAGATGAAGACGTAATTTCTCAGCTAAAAGATACCATTGAAAATGAGGACTTAAATGATGATGAAAAAGAGAAATATCAAGAACTTATGGAAAAACAATATGATCAGTTTGCTTATGTTATTAAAGATGTTGCTGAAGAAGGCGATGAGGCAACTGCTAGTGTAGAAGTAACGGTGCTTAATTATAGAAGTGCTGTTTTAAAGGCGGAAGAAGAGTTAAAAGCTAATCCAGAAGAATTTAATGATGAAGATGGTAATTTTTCTGAAGAAAAATACATGAGTTATAAAATAGAAAAAATGCAAGAAGTAACTGATACTACTACTCATACAATTGATTTATCTTTAACTAAAGAAAATGGCGTTTGGACCGTAAATCAACTAAGTAGTGATGATATTTCTAAGTTACATGGTTTATATTAATGTTAAGAGCATTTAGTGCTCTTATTTTTTAATATTTATTTAGCACTTATGACTTGACAGTGCTAAATATTGGTACTATAATCATATTAGTAAATATAAGGAGATGATTATATGTCTAAAAGACAGTTTAAAGCAGAATCTAAAAAATTACTAGATTTAATGGTAAATTCCATTTACACTAACAAAGATATTTTCTTAAGAGAGTTAATATCAAATGCTAATGATGCACTAGACAAACTATATTATGAGTCATTAACTAATAAAAAATTAAAGGTAGATAAAAAGAAATTAAAAATAACACTTGATATTGATAAGGAAAAAAGACTATTTACCATAGAAGATAATGGTATTGGTATGAATAAGGATGAGCTAGCTGAAAACTTGGGTACCATTGCCAAAAGCGGTTCTTTAGCTTTTAAAGAAGCACTAAATGAAAAAGATAAAGTAAACATAATTGGACAATTTGGTGTTGGTTTTTACTCATCATTTATGGTAGCGGATAAAGTTATCGTAGAAAGTAAAAAAGCAGGTGATGAAGACGCTTATAAATGGGTATCAGAAGGTGCAGATGGCTATGAAATTACAAAGTCTAATAAAGATAGCATTGGAACGAAAATAACACTTCATATAAAAGAAAAAACCAAAGACGATGACTTTGATAAGTATTTAGAAGAGTTTAAGATAAAAGGCTTAGTTAAAAAATACTCTGATTATGTAAGTTATCCAATTACCATGTATGAGTATAATGAGGAGAAAAAAGAAAAGAAGGAATCAGAAGCAATAAATAGTATGGTTCCGCTATGGAAGAAAAATAAAAAGAAAATAAAAGAAGAGGACTATAATAATTTTTACCAAGAAAAATTCTTTGATTACGCAAAACCATTAAAAGTAATCCACACTAAAGCAGAAGGATTAGTAAGTTATGATACCCTTTTATTTATTCCGTCTAATCCTCCGTTTGACTTTTACACAAAAGAATATAAAAAAGGTCTTGAGTTATACTCAAACGGTGTGTTAATAATGGATAAATGTGAAGATCTTTTGCCTGATTACTTAAACTTCGTTAAAGGTGTTGTTGACTCACCAGATTTATCACTTAACATTTCAAGGGAAATCTTACAACAAAGTAAGCAGCTTAAGTTAATCGCTAAAAACATTGAAAAAAAGATTTTAAAAGAATTAACAGACATGCTAGAAAACGAAAGAGAAAAGTACGAAGAGTTCTTTAAGACTTTTGGTGTTAACATAAAATATGGCGTTTATGATAATTATGGTGCTAAAAAAGAAGATTTAAAAGATTTAATTATATTCTACTCATCAAAGGAAAAGAAAAAAGTAACTTTAAAAGAGTACGTATC
>CASEKZ010000012.1 GCA_949288625.1 uncultured bacterium
TCCGGTTTATGGAGTAGGTGCTCTTTTAATTTATTTGCTATTAAATAGATTTAAAAAACAACCTATATTAGTATTTTTACTTTCGTTTATTATAACTGGCATAGTTGAATACTTAACAGGTCTTTGGATGTGGGAGGTATATCATAGACGCTGGTGGGATTATACTGGTTTGTTTTTAAATATTGATGGATACGTCTACTTTAGGTCACTTTTTACCTTTGCTATTGCTTCTTTAGCGCTTATATATTTAGTTGTACCATTAATTGATAAACTAATTAAAAAAATGGGGAACAACGGGTCTTTTACATTATCATTAACAATTGGAACAATTATGATTATCGATTTAGCACTAACATTATTATTTAGATATTAATATATACGTTAAAAACGCCACTTATTATGAATATAATTAATTGGTGATAACATGAAAGTTAAAATAGACTTACCTTATCCTGAGGTTATGGTAGAAGAAAAAAATCCGTATTACGCTGATCTTCTAAGTTGGGATTATGCTGGTAGAGAAAGTGAACTTACCACGGTTATGCTTTACTCATACCAGCATTTTGACAAATTCAAAGAAAATAAGGAATTTGCTAAAATAATTGCAGAAATAGCTGAAGTTGAGATGAAACACCTGGAGTTGTTGGGTGAGACAATAAAATTGTTGGGCAAAGAACCAGTTTATAAAACCTGTGAATCTACTCGCGGTGATTGTATTTTTTGGTCAAGCGATAACGTTAGCTATAAAACTGATCTAAAAGACATGTTAAATGCTAATATCCTCTCAGAGAAAAACGCCATTAAAAATTATGAACAACATAAAATGTTGATTAATGATAAGTATATAAAGGAAATGATATCAAGAATAATATTAGATGAGAAAAGACATGTTCAAATATTTGAAATGTTATTAAAAAATAAGTTATTTTACACATTTTAATAAAATGATAAAATAAATTTTATGCTCGTGATATAATTATTTTAGAATAAAAGGGGAGAGAATGTTGGATAAAGAATTTGAGGTATTAAAAGAGGTAGCAAAAAAACTTGCTGGTGATAAGGTGGTTAGTAATTACGTTAGGTGTGGACATGTTGCTTGTGCATTATTGACTGATAAAGGAAATGTATATACTGGTATATCAATTAATGCTAAGTGTGGGATAGGTTTTTGTGCAGAACATAGTGCAATAGCAGACATGCTTAAAGCAGGGGAATCAAGAATCGTTAAACTTGTTTCTGCTAGTGAAAAAAGCATTGTTGTTCCGTGTGGTAGGTGTTTAGAATTTATAAGACAAGTTAACAATGATAATGTTAATACTAAAGTATTACTTAAAAATAATGAAGTAAAAATGATTGATGCATTATTACCGGTGCGGTGGAGTTTAGATGAATTATAAAAGGAATGTTTTAAAATACATTCCTTTTATAATTCGTAAAATTCTTCTAGTGTTAAATTATTTTTGGTTAGATATTTAGCAAGTTCTTCTCCCACGTACCTTAGGTGCCATGGCTCATAATTATAACCAGTTATTACTTCCTTATCTTTTGGGTACCTAATTATAAATCCATATAGATAAGCAATGTTTTCTAAGTAAAAATATTCATCACTTTCATAATTTGTTTTAGTTGCACTTTTGTTACTTGATATTATAAAGTCAAAAGCAAGACCAGTATTATGTTCTGAAGTGCCGGGGGTTGCAGCATATTTGTCTGCATAAGCACTACCTTTTTCCAGTGCGTAATTATTATATATAACCTGTGAATCATTAAACGTTCTAAAACCACTTCTAATGTTAATATAATAGCCCCTTTCTAGTAAGTTTTCCTTTAGTCTTAAGTAATTTTCATAAGTTTCTTTTTCTAATTTTATGCCATTATACATGTTATCTTCAACCGTAACTAAAGTATAGTTCTTCACTAAATCCTCACTAATAGGATTAGCTTTGTTGATTATAATTGTATGCTTATCTTCATAATTATTAGTAATAGTTTTAAGATTATTGCTGGCATCATTTAGTTTCTCGCTCGGTGCTTTAGAGCCATTTATTTTACCTAAAGAAGCATTGATTTTATTTATTTCACCAGTTTCATAGTAGTTTAAGGTAATTGCCATTGTGGTCATAAAAAAGCAAATAATGATTGTGTTTATTATTATCTTTTTGTATATTTTAGTTTTTTTTGGTTTGGCGGCTTCTTTTAAGGCAACTTTTTCAGCATCGCTTTCAAATAAAAATTCAGTTTTGCACTCGCCTAATTTATAAAACTTAGTTTTATTTTCCTTCATATGATCACTACCTTACTATTATATAAGAATTATAGCACATATAAAGAAAAAAGAAAAATAAAATAATGTTACTCATCGCTATCTTCATTATCAGTTTTAGATACTTTTTCGTGTTCCCAAGTAATACTTACCACCCCAGAATCAGAACTGATTTTGTTAATAAGCACCTCTACTTTTGTAGAAACACTCGTTATTATGATTGCCTTAAGTTTTATTTCTTCTTCTGTTATTTCACTTCTTTCTAGACTATTTAAAACAAGGTCATTATTATCAATTATTTTAGCGAAGTTTGCTCTTACTTTTTCTTCTTTTGTTTTTTTGCAATTTATTCTTATAGTGTACTTTTCTTTAGTACTTTGTTTTACTTTGTTCATAATATATTGCGAGAAAAGTCTTAATATGATGTTTGATAACAAAACAAAAAGTGTTCCTATCGTTGCTTCAACTACCAATCCTGATGCACATAAAACACCAATTGCAGAAACGCACCATAAAGTAGCGGCGGTGTTTAAACCTTTTATTTTGCTTCCGTCTCTTAATATTACGCCAGCGCCTAAAAAACCAATTCCAGATAC
>CASEKZ010000013.1 GCA_949288625.1 uncultured bacterium
TTGTTCTTGGCAGAAAGGTTCTATTGAGAAGAATCATGAATATATTCGTTATATATTACCTAAAGGTACTTCTTTCGCAGGTTTATCTCAAGATGATTGCAATCTTATTGCATCACACATCAATTCTGTTCCAAGAAAATCTTTAAATAATATTTCTCCTTATGAGGCTTCTATTAATTTCATTGGCAAAGAAAATTTAAATAAATTAAAAATCGATAAAATCAATTATGATGATATCGATCTTACTATCAAACTACTTAAAAAGTAGTAAAAATTATTAAGCCAAAATACACTTATTTTTTCTACAACAATGTGGGATGTTTACCTTGCAAAATTTAAAAAATAATAACTTCCCGCACTTTTTTGCGTGCTTTCATTTCAACTTAATGATGTTATTTTATCATTTTTCTTTATAAATGTATACATTTTTTTCTTTATTTTCGGGACTTTCTAAATAAAAATCATTTTTTATTTTCTACGGGAGCTTTTCTTTGTATCTAACCAACATGGTGTAAAATTTGTAAAAAGTTAAAGTATTATTTTTTTACAATATATAACTAATATCTACGTTACCTTCTATTCCTGGAACACTACCCTTTGAAGTATACTGCCACATTGAGTATGAACCATCATATTTGCAAGTACTATTATATTCTGCTACCCAATCAACATAACTTTTAGATGTTTTACCTAAACGATTCATTGCATACCATCTACCGGAATAAACCTTGACTTTATAATTATTATTTACATAATTACTTACTTCATTTATATATGTACTAACTATCTTATCATACATATCTTTTGATATTTCATTAGATGAACTACCATTTGAAGATGACCAAGACTCTATATCATAATAGATTCCTAAAGTTGGGTTTAAATCATACTTATCAATCATTTGATTGGTAAACAAAGCTTCTTTTTTAGCACCTGTTAATGTAGTAGAATAGCTAAATAAATATATTCCATATGGAATACCCAATCTTTTTATTTCATTTATGTTTCTTTCAAACTTTTTATCTAAAGTATCATAATATCCAAGTCTTAATATTACCCCGTAACAGTCACTTTCGTTCGCAAACAAATCCCAATTAATATTACCTTGATAATAACTAACATCAATTACTTTTACGTTATGTTCACCTAAATATTTACCGCTAGGGCTATAATAACCACTTTTATTATTATGCTCACTATTAGTGGTGTTTTGAATACTATTTTCTAACAATACTTCATTTTCTAACTCCTCATCATTAACATCACCTTCTATTACTATAGAAGCCTCCTCGCTCGTAACATTATTTTGAACTTTTTGATTAACATGCTCTTTTTTTTCTTCTTTTAGTAGTTCGTCGTCATTTTTCTGTAATTTTTTTTCTTCGTTTAAAGAAGTATTTTCTAACGTAGCTTTAGAATCACCACTAGAATTATTCTCATATTCTAATTGTTCACTATAATAAGTAGTTTCATTACTATTATTAGTTTGTACTACCACATCAGGTTTAGTACTTTGCTCGTTAGTTTTATTTATCTCTTTATAATAATCATCATGACTAACTTTGTTTACTAAACTTACGTAATAACTCTTTTTTTCTTTATAGCTAAGTTCAATTTCTTCTTTTACACTATTATCATTTTTACAACCAGTAATCACTAAAAAAACTATTATTAAACATAAAATTTTTTTCATTTTTCCTCCTTTCACTTTAATTATTAAACATAAACAAATAATAACCCGCGAAAAAAATAAAAAAAATTAGACTTTTGGTCTAATCTTTTTGATATTCTTGCAAAAAATTATAAAGTTCTAAAGCAACCGAAGAAGGTAAAACACTTTCTAACTCTTCTACGCTTAAACTTTTAAGTTTAGAAATCGTCTTATACTTTTTTAATAGTTCTTTTTTTCTTTTATTACCTATTCCAGATACGTTATCTAAAATGCTTGATAAACTACCTTTACTTCTTATTTCCTTATGGTAGTTAATCGTAAACCTATGAACTTCATCTTGAATTCTAGTTAATAGATGAAATACATCTGATGTTTTATCTATTTCATATTCTTTATCTTGACTTATTAACGCCGTTGTTGTATGTTTATCGTTTTTCTTTAATCCTAAAACCGGAATATCTAAATATAAACTATCTAATACTTCTTTAGCAGCGTTAACCTGGATTATTCCACCATCAACTAAAATAAGATCTGGTTTTTCTAACTTATCATGTAAAACCCGGTAGTATCTACGATACATTACTTCTTGCATCGTGTGATAATCATCTTTACTTCCAGATGTTATCTTATACTTTCGATACTCTTTTTTATCAGGTTTACCATTTGTAAAAACAACCATACCAGATACCGTGTACGTACCAAAAAGATGAGCGTTATCAAAGGTTTCTATTCTTTTTAAATCTTTTATTCCGATTAATTTACCTAGTGCTTCGTTCGCTCCAAATGTTCTTTTATCATCTCTTATAATAAGTTCAAACCGTTCATCTAATACTATTTTAGCGTTTTCTAAAGCCATTTCAACCAATTTCTTTTTAAGACCTTTTTGAGGAACTAAAACTTTAGTATTTAATGCACTTGATAAAAGTTCATGATCAAATGAGTCACTAACTAATATTTCTTTTGGAACTTCGTTTTTATCATAAAAACTAGTAACAAAATAACTTACGGTATCACTTACCTCATCAATTAATGGAAAAACCTCACCATCACGCATGTTTATTCTTCCATCCCTTAAATGAAGTACTTGAAATGATATATATTCGTTTTTTACATAATAGTTTATTACATCTCTTGTTACGTTATCATTTAAACTAATTTTTTGTTTTTCTAAAACTTTATCAATGTATTCAAGCATTTCCTTATACTCTAATGCTCTTTCAAAATTTAGGCTATCAGAAGCCTTAAGCATCAAACCATTAATTTTTTTTCTTACCTCATCATAATTACCTTTTAAAAAACTTGTAACTTCACTAATCATGTTATTAATGGTGTTTTTATCAACCTTTTTTTCACAATAACCTAAACACTGTCCAATATGATAATATAAACAAACTTTTTTATCCATCATATGACATTTTCTAAACGGATAAATTCTATTTAATAGCTGGACGGTCTTTCTTGCAGCATACGCATTTGGGTAAGGGCCAAAAAGTTTTCCTTTATGACCTTTTATTTTTCTTGGTCTTGAAATAATAAGTCTTGGGTACTTATCATTAGTTATCTCAATATAAGGATACGATTTATTATCCTTAAGTAAAATATTATACTTAGGTGAGTATTTTTTTATTAAATTAATTTCTAATAATAATGATTCTACTTCGGTTGCGGTAACAATATATTCAAAATCCCTGATGTTTTCAACCAACGCCTTAGTTTTTCCAGTATGTTCTCTATTAAAGTAAGAAGAAACCCGTCTTTTTAAATTTTTAGCCTTCCCAACGTATATAACTTGGTTATTTTCGTTTTTCATTAAATAACAACCAGGTTCTGTTGTTAAAAGCTTTAGCTTTTCTTTTATTCTATTCATAATAAACCACCCAATAATATTTATCGTTTAATTTGCCAAGAAAAATTAGGTTTTTATTACCTAATCATCTATTTTCTCTATTTTAACGGCGTTTTTACTTTCTAAGTAACTTATGACCGTTTTTTTATCATTAAAAGGAATTTTTTTATTATCTTTTACTATCATAACTTCTTCATGGCCTTTACCAAGAATAAGTAAAGCATCATTTGTATTAAGCATTTTTATACCATTTATAATGGCTTTTTTTCTATCTAATTCTATTTCATAATTAGTATTTGTAAGACCTTTTATCATATCATCTACGATTTGATTTGGATCTTCATTATGTACGTCATCACAAGTAATAATTACCTTATCACTTAAATCCGTAATAATTTTAGTCATGATTGGTCTTTTGCTTCTGTCTCTGTCTCCGGTACATCCAAAAACCGTATATATGTGTCCGTCACAGACCTCTTTAACGGTACTAATTACGTTTTGAACCGCATCAGGCGTGTGTGCATAATCAATTATTATTCTATTGTTTCGATATTCAATCATGTCCATTCTACCTGCTGGAGAATTAACGTTTAACATAACGTCATGTATTTCGGCGTAACTTGAACCAAGTTCCAATAACACGATGATACAAACAAGTACGTTATATATGTTATACTTACCAATTAAAGGCACCTTTATGTTTTGTTTTACAGCATCATGAACAAACGTAAAACTAGTGCCCATAATACCTAGCTGATAATCCGTAACCCGGTAATCACCACCAGTAAAACCATATGTTATGTTCGTATTATAATCAAGCATAAACATGTTTTTGTTTTTATCATCATAATTAATGATTGCTTTACCACCTATTCTTATTGAATTAAATAGTTTTTGTTTACACCTTGCATAATTTTCCATCGTTTTATGTATGTTTAGATGATCTTGCGTTAAATTAGTATAAATTGCGTACTCAAAAGGAACGTTTTCTAATCTTCCATGAAGTAATCCCTCACTTGATGCTTCAACAACGGCATAACGATATCCGTTATCATAAGCACTTATTAACATATCATATATTTCAGATACTTCTGGCGTTGTATTTGATAAATCAAATATTTTCTTATCCCTAAAATAACCAATCGTACCCATGTAACAACATTTTTTACCAAGCTTATTTAACGCGTCATATATTAAATATGCCGTGGTCGTTTTTCCGTTAGTACCAGTAATACCTATTATGTGCATTTCTTCTAAATACTTATTATAATGTTTTTTTAAATAGTTGTTTAAATACTCCCTAGTATCTTTTACTATTTCATAAAAAACAGAATACTCTCCTTCTTCTGCGATTATCTTAGATGCGCCATTTTTAATTGCTTGCGGAATAAAATCATGCCCATCACCTACGATTCCTCTTAAAGCAACAAATATATCACCTGGACAAACCTTTCTTGAATCTGTTCTTATATTAACCATTAACATCACCATCTTTTTTATATATTCATTATATAATATATTTGAAAAAGCTACAATAATGATTTATAATATTTTCGGTGATTAACATATGTTCACGATAAAAGAAAACGTAACAAATGAAATAGTTATTAATAAGTCAAAATTCATAACGTTAATTTATAAAATAAACTCTGTTTTTGAAGTAAAACAAATTCTAAATAAAATTAAAACACAATACAAAGACGCAAGTCATTACTGCTATGCCTATGTTATTAATAATATTAAAAGATTTAACGATGATAAAGAACCAAATCATACCGCTGGTATGCCTATTTTAAACGTAATTGAAAGTAAAAGATTAAATAACGTTTTAGTAGTTGTAATAAGGTATTTTGGCGGAATAAAATTAGGTAAAAACGGACTTGTTAGGGCCTACTCATCATCCGTTACAAACGCACTAAAAGATGATAATATCATACCTTATAAAAAGGTCATAAAAAAAAGAATAGTATTTTCATATAACGATATTAAAAACGTAAATTATATTCTAAAAGATAATGAAATAACGTATAAAGAATATGATGATAACATAATTTATGAATTCGAATACGAAGAAAATAACTATCCTGATGAATTAGATAATTACGTAATTAAAAAAGATGATGTTTAACTCTTTATTTCATCTATTTTAAATTCATTATCATAATATGCTTTAAATACACATGCATCTTTATTACTTTTAATTATTTTAATATCATTATTAATAAATTCTAATGCCGCGCAGTTATCTGTACATAACGCGGTTATTTTTTTATTTTCATCTAATACTTTTTTTAAATCAACCTTCTTTTTAGGATCAGATGAAAAGTGAGGTGCGAACATATAATCTAAAAAGCCTAGGCCATCTACTTTTACATAATTATCAGATACACCTTCCATTATCTTTATATCAGATAAACCCGACTTACAATACGTTATTGCACCTGCTGATATACCTGCTAAAACACATCCGTTTTCTCCTGATGTTTTTAACATTTTATCCATGCCGGTTTCTTTTAAAGTATCAACTAGTTTAACCGTGTTACCACCACCAATATAAATAATATCAGCTTCATTTATCTTTTTTTCAACAACTTCCATATGAGTTAAAGTCTTATTAGATATTTTACCTGTTTCACAGCCCAAGTTCTTATAAATATCTTTTATTACTTTATAATAAGAATCCGCAAAACTACTTGCAAGGCCAATGAATAAAAAGTTTGGTGTTTCTTTATTAGTTAATTTAACTATTTCTTCATCTATTTCTTTTGTTTCATACTTTGTGTTATTTCTTCCGATGTCACCGCCACCAATTAATACCATTTTCATAACTATTATCACTTCCTAAATTTAATTATAATATAAAAAGATGTATAGATAAAGCTAAACATCTTTTAAATTGACTTTGTCTTTACTAGTTCGAATACGTTTTTTAACGTGTTTTCTAAATCATCAACTTCATTTTTTGATATAATTCTTTGATACGTCATAATGTATAAAAACATATCTAAACTTAATTCCTCTTTAACTAAGGAAGAAGCAACTCTTAAAACTTTCTTTCTAGAAAACAAATAATTTCCTATTTTGTATTGCAAGTCATTTATTTTATAGTTGTCTTCTAAATATTTAATCATTGGAAC
>CASEKZ010000014.1 GCA_949288625.1 uncultured bacterium
AGATGATGAAGTAAAGTTAAAAGAGGTGTCAAAAGGAAATAAGGAGATGGAGTATGTGGCAAGGAAGATAAGTAAGGTATCAAAGGAAGAAGAGATGCAAGGGATATATGATATAGAAGAAAGGCAAGAGTTCATACAAAATAGGATAAGAGAATACGCAATGATAGATGGATATAAAGAAGGATATGACGAAGGAAGGAAAAAAGGCATTGAAAAAGGTATCAAGCAAGGTATAGAACAAGGTATCGAAAAAGGTATTGAAAAAGGCATTGAAAAAGGCATTGAAAAAGGTATCGAGCAAGGTATCGAAAAAGGTATCCAAAAAGGTGCTTTAGCAACAAAAAAGGAAATTGCTATCGAAATGATGAAAAATGGAATTGATTATGAAACGATAGAGAAGATAACAAAAATAAAAAAAGAAGATTTAAAATTATAATTATTTTTAGGTGAATGAAAAATTCTTGTGCTTTTTTGAAATAGCAATTGCTATTTCTTTTGATTGATGGTAAAATAATAGTATCTTATTAAAGATAGGAGTTGATAGCGTGTCATCTACGACTTATTTATTTAATATTGAAAATATTAACGAGGCATTAGTAAAAGAAACCATTAAAGAGGTTTGCGATGCTCTTAAAGAACGCGGTTATAATCCTGTTAACCAGCTCGTAGGATATTTAATGAGTGGAGATCCTGGTTATATTTCAAATCATAAAGAAGCTAGAAACAAAATACTTAAAATAGATCGTAGCAAAATATTAGAATTATTAATTAAGGAATATTTAAATTAATGAGAATATTAGGTTTGGATTTAGGTACAAAAACACTTGGTGTTGCTTTATCTGATCAGACTTTAACGATTGCCTCTTCGTTATATACGATTAGGTTTGATGAGGGCAAACAAGAGTCATCTCTTGATGATTTAAGAAAAATAGTTCGCGAGTATGACGTTTCATTAATTGTTTTGGGGTTGCCTAAAAACATGAATAATACTTATGGTTTTGCTGCAAAAAGAAGTGAGGATTTTAAAAAGATTCTTGAAGAAAAACTTGGTATTAAAGTGGTTTTACAAGATGAAAGACTAACTTCTGTTACCGCAAATAACGTTTTAATAAAAGCGGATGTATCTAGACGGAAAAGAAAGTCTAAGGTTGATAAACTTGCTGCTACAATAATTTTACAAAATTATTTAGATATAAGAAAGGAAAAGGAAAAATGGAAAATAACGAAGTAAAACAAGATAATACTTTTACTATTGTAGGTGATGATGGGAAGGAAGTAAAATGTGAAATTCTTTTCACTTATGAAGATCAAAAAACAAAGAAAAACTATATTGCGTATACTGATAACACCATAGATGAAGAAGGTAATACGAAAGTATATGCATCAATATTTAATCCTGAAGAAGAAAATCCAGTACTTCTTCCAATTGAAACAGATGAAGAATGGAAACTTATCGAGGGAATATTAGCATCTTTATCAAAAGAAGACGAGGAAAAGACAGAGTAATCTGTCTTTTTAATTGTCATTTTATTTACGTTTAATCGTTAATTATTAGATATTATAAAGGCGATGTGATAATATATAAATATAGGATTATTATAATTGTGAGGTTTTATATATGAACAAAAAGGGATTTACTATAGTTGAATTGTTTGTTACTTTTGCAATTGTTATTTCTTTAGCTACGATAGTAATAATAGCAAGTGTAAGCATAAATAATAAAAATAAAAAACAAGCTTATGAACGGGTTAAAGAGGAAATAATTGGTGCTGGTGAAAATTTTTTTGAGACAAATGAATACTTGTTTGATGGACTTGCCGATGGAGCAACGGGAAAAATAACGGTGGGTAAATTAGTTAAAGATGACTATTTGAATAAAGTAACAGACCCAAGAGACGGAAGAGAAATTAATTATTGTGATTATGTTGAAGTTAAGAAGGAAAAAGATGGGTTTACTACTAGTTACGTGGAATCAAACGATAAAAAATGTGATGATATTAGTAATTTAGTTGTATTTTCTGAACCTGGTGCACCATCATTGTCGCTTACTTTAACAGGTAAAATGGGTAATAATAATTGGTATGTTTCTGATGTTAGTCTTATCGCTAATGTTGATACTAATGGAAATGGTGAAATAGCAAGTGTTGCAACTTGTAGTCATGATGGAAACGTAAATTGTACTGATTTTAAGAACTTAAGTGATGTAAGTAATAATTATGAAAGTTCATATTCTGATACTAACGAAATCACCATTGGTTATAAAGCAACTAACATATCAGGTAAGTCTTCTTTTGCATGGCAAACGTTTAAGATAGATACGGTAAAGCCAGATTGTAATTTTTCTTTTAATGGAACAGAAGGAAATACAATTGATAATGTGAAATGGTATTTAAGTGACGTTAAATTGAATACCGCTTGTAAAGATGATATGTCAGGGTGTCTTTCTGATTTAACTAGTAAGACGTATGGTAATGAAGGAGTAAATAACGTAAAAATAAAAGTTAAAGATAAGGCTGGAAATGAAAATACATGTAATGTTTCTTTTGGAATAGAAAAAAAGCCTACGATGTCGATGAGTAGTGATACTAAAAATTCTCTTACTTCCGAAAATAATAAAGTATTTGCTGCAGGAACAACATATTTTACAAGTAATCTTCCAAATCTTAAAAATTTTGGTAATTATTCATGTAATGGTGATTTAGAACATTGTTATTATGCTAATATATGTCAAAACGTTGTTGGCTTTGACATATGGTTTCAAATAAATTCTGCGTCTAGTGGTAATTTAAAATTAAATGATGATCAAATTACTGGCAAAACAAGATTGTACCGAGCTAAAGAAAACGAAAGTTATAGTCAATATCGTTATTATGTGTATGACTATTATTATGTTACTAAAGCAGGTAACAAACTTACAATAAGAACTTTTGAGGAATATGGAGTTAATTGTGGTTATTAAAAACTTAAAGTGATTTAAGTTTTTTTGTTTATATTTGTTGATTTTTGTATTAGCAAAATGCTATAATTATCTAAGAATTTAGGTGGTGGTACGGATGGATACAGAATATTTAATAAGAAAAATGGAAAAGTATGCTGATGAAAAAGGCGTTCCAATAATGGAAAAAGATGGTATAAATTTTTTAAGTGAGTTTGTTAGGCTAAATAACATTAAAAATATTCTTGAAATTGGTACGGCAATTGGTTATTCTGCAATAAACATGGCTTTAGTAGGAGAAGATGTTTATGTAACTTCCATTGAACGGGATAAAGACAGATATATAGAAGCTGTTAAGAACGTTAAAAACATTGGTTTAGATCGTCGAATTACACTTGTTTTGGCAGATGCTTTTGATTTTAACACTGATGAAAAATTTGATCTTATTTTTATTGATGCTGCTAAAAGTCAGTATTTGAAATTTTTTAATAAATTCTCTAAGAACTTAAAGGAAAAAGGTTATATTGTTACTGATAACATTAAGTTTCATGGTCTTGCTTTTTCTGATAAAACGAAGTTATCAAGGAATTTAAAGCAACTTATTGTAAAACTTGAAAAGTACGTGGATTTCCTAAGAAATAACAAAGAATTTAAAACTAGGTTTTTTGATATTGGTGATGGTGTTGCAATTTCTAGAAGAAGGTTGAATGAAAATGACAAAAATGCTACTGAAAATAAATAGCGATGATGATTTTTCTTATGATACTGATGGATACATAATTGGGATAAGTAATTTTTGTATTTGCTTTGGTAAGACATATGAAGTTAAAAATATTAAAGAAATTAGAAGAAAATTTAATGATAAAAAGTTATTTGTATCGTTAAATAAACCAGTATATAATTTTGAATTAGAAGCATATAAACGCGTTTTAGAAAAATTAGATAACATGGGTTTAGACGGAATAATCGTAGGCGATGTTGCTGCTTTAACTTATGATCTTAAAACACCTGTTATTTTAGACCAACTACATTTAAATAATAGTTCTTTATCCGTGAAGCATTATGCTAATAATAGTGTTGGTGGCTTTGTTTTAACTAATGATATAACCCTTGATGAAATAAATAAAATAAAGCGTGAAAATAAAAAATCTTTATTATTTAAGCAAGTGTTTGGATTGCCACATTTATCTACTTCTGTAAGAAACTTAATTTCAAATTATTTTGAACATTTTAATAAAAACATAAATGATAATTTATGTATTATATCCGAAGATGGTAAAAATGAACAATATTACATAATAGAAGATTATTTTGGTACGCATATATTAAGTAAGAACCCGATTAATTTAATTGGTATATTGGACTTTATTATGGCTGATTATTTCATTATTGATGGTTATTTGTTAAATGAATATAACTGGGTTGTAGATGCTTTTATGAATAAAGATGCTAGTTTAAAAAATAAAATTGATACTAAGTTTAATGCTAATGAAGGGTTTATAAATCAAAAAACGATTTATAAGGTAAAACATAATGATTAGAAAACCAGAACTTTTAGCACCTGCTGGATCACTTGAAAAATTAAAATGGGCGATTGCTTATGGGGCTGATGCCGTTTATATTGGTGGTGAAAACTATTCTTTAAGAGCAAACGCAAAAAACTTTACTTTGGATGAAATCAAGGAAGGTGTTTTGTTTGCTCATGAAAATAATGCTAAAGTATATGTTGCGGTAAATATCGTTTTTCATGATGAAGATGTTAAAGGATTAGGAAAATACTTGAGTAATTTAGAAAGTGCTAAGGTAGATGCAATTATTTTTAGTGATCCTTTAGTAATTGACGTAGCTAAAAAATATGCTCCAAAACTAGATTTACATCTAAGTACTCAAGCTTCCATTTTAAATAAAGATGCCGCTTTATACTATCAAAAGCAAGGCGTATCAAGGATTGTATTAGCAAGAGAATGCTCTAAAGAAGATATAAAAGATATAATAGATAATACCGACATAGAAATAGAATGCTTTATTCATGGAGCCATGTGTACAAATCTTTCAGGAAGATGCGTTTTATCTAATTATTTTACTAATAGGGATGCCAATCGTGGGGGTTGTTGCCAAGTATGTCGTTTTAATTTTAATTTGTATGATAAAAACAAAAACGTTATTTCTGATAATGCTAATTTTACAATTGCACCTAAAGACTTATCACTTGTAAAGTACATAAAAGAAATGATGGATATTGGTGTTTCTTCGTTTAAGTTAGAAGGTAGAATGAGATCAATTTATTACGTATCAACGATTGTTGGGGTTTACCGACGTTTAATTGATATGTATAGTAAAAAAAACATAAACGATGCATATATTAATAAAGCTATAAAAATATTATATAGGTGTGCTAATAGGGATGTTGCACCTCAATTTTTTAATGGTAAAAAAGGAAAAGAAGAACAGTATTATAGTGAAAGACAAGAAAACTCTAACCAGGATTTTTTAGGAGTAGTAAAAGGATATGACGAAGATAGTAAAGAATTAATAATAGAACAACGAAACTTTTTTAAAAAAGGTGATAAAGCTGTTATTTTTTCTCCTAGACAAGATGAATTTTATATTTCCATTAATAGCATTAAAGATGAAAATAAAAATGAAATTGATGTTGCAAGACATCCTAAGCAACTAGTTAGAATACCTTGTTATAAAAAGGTGCCAATCAATTCTATATTGTGTGTCAACTTTTTAGATTGACAAAAGGTTAAAAATATAGTATCATTATAGCCAGTTTGTTTATAGAGGTGAACTTATGAAAAAAGATGAAAAAGAAATATACCTAACTTCTGAGGGATTTTTGAAGTTAGAAGAAGAGTTAAACAATGCGAAAACCATTAAACGTCCCGAAATAATAAACGCAATTAAAGAAGCAAGGGCACTAGGTGATTTATCAGAAAACGCTGAATATTCATCAGCAAGGGAAAGCCAGGCAAAATTAGAAGCAAGAATAAAAGAAATTGAATATACTTTAGAACATGCCATTATCATTGAAAATAGTAAAGATGGTAAGGTAAAGGTAGGTTCTGTTGTTACTATTAAATACGATGATGATGAGGAAGAAGAATATACTATCGTTGGTACTAACGAAGCAGATCCTTTTGAAAATAAAATTTCTAACGAATCGCCAATTGCAAGAGCAATAATTGGTAAAAAAGAAAATGATAAAGTAACGGTGGAATCTCCAAACGGAAGTTTTGACGTTGAAATAGTAAAGGTGGCTTAACTTAAGTCATCTTTTTTAAAACACAATGTTATTACAAGCTATTTTTAATATTTTAAATACTTGATTAAGTAATATAAATAAGTTATAATACTAATTGTTTTAGGAGGAATTATATTTATGGCAGAAAAGAAAGAAAAAAAAGCTAAAAACGTTCATGAAATTAAGGTAGAAATAAAAGGTGATGAATGGGTTAAGAAGCTAGATGATGCTTTTAAAAAGGAAGTTAAAAAAGTAAAAATAGATGGTTTTAGACCTGGCAAGGCACCAAGGAGTATTTATGAGAAAAAATATGGTACTTCAAGTCTTGTTGTTAGTGCGGTAGATGACGCAATGAACGATGCATATCAAAAAGCGTTAAAGGAACTTAATGATTTGCCAATTGTACAGCCTACCGTTGAAATAGAAAAAGCTGATAATGATGGTGTTATTTACAAGTTTACTTTTACTACTAAACCAGAAGTTAAAATTAATAAGTACACTAATTTAGGTATTAAAAAAGATGCTGTTAAAGTAACTAAAAAAGACGTTGATGCTGAAATAGAGAACTTAAGAAAAGAGTATGCTGATTTACAAGTTAAAAATGGAGTTATTGAAAAGGGTGATACCGCAATAATTGATTTTGAAGGTTTTATGGATGGCAAAGCCTTTGATGGTGGAAAATCAGAAAATTATGCACTTGAAATTGGTAGTAATTCATTTATACCAGGTTTTGAAGATGCATTAATTGGTCTTAAGCAAGGTGATGAAAAGAATATAGACCTTACTTTTCCAAAGGATTATCATGCTGATGAACTAAAGGGAAAAGACGTTACTTTTAAAGTAAAGATTCATGAGGTTAAAACTAAAGTATATCCAGAACTTAACGAGGAATTTTTCTTGGATTTAGGACTAGATGATGTAAAAAGCAAGGAAGATTTAGAAGTAACAATTAAAAAGGCAATGACTGATCAAAAGGAATATGAAGCGGAAAATAAATACGTTGATGAATTATTTGATGCTTTATTAAAAGAAACAAAGGTTGATATACCACATGAACTTGTTCACGAAGAGTTAGATAGAATGGTAAAAGATTATGAAGAAAGATTAAAAATGCAAGGTATTACTTTAGAACAATTCTATAAGTTTACTAATTCTAGTGAAGAAGCTTTGAAAAGTCAAATGCATGATGAGGCAGAAAAAAGGGTTAAGTTAAGGTTTGCTATTGATGAGATAATAGATTTAGAAAAGATAGATGCAACTGATGAAGAAGCAAAAAAAGACGCCGAAGAAAAAGCTAAGAAACATTCTATGGATAAAGATGAATATATAAAAGCATTCGGTGGTATTGAAATGCTTAAGTATGATATAAAAGTACAAAAAGTACTTGATATATTAAAAAAATAAAAAGTATTTATAAGAAATATTTTAAAAAATCTACACGATTTTTATTCGTGTGGATTTTTTATATATAAGGAAAGTGCGTTAAAAAATATATACCAGAAAAACATAGCATGTACAACCGAACATACGTATGGTAATATAATAAATATTAATTAAAAAGTAAGAAGGTGATAATTATGTATAAATCATATAAGTTTAGAATGTATCTAAGTCATGAGCAAAGTACACAAATAAATAAAACATTTGGATGTGCAAGATTTATTTATAATTACTTTTTAAATAAATGTAAAG
>CASEKZ010000015.1 GCA_949288625.1 uncultured bacterium
GAGTCACTTATATTCATTGAACACAATTTGTTAATAGTATCATATATTTGGTCTTGATTCGTAATATTTGCCCGTTGTGCAAAAGTATAAACTAGTTTAGCTATAGTTTCTTTTTGAAATTCACTCATACAGCACCTCGTACTTTTTATTCAATTATATCATTAATTTTGGTAATTTACTATATTTTTAAATCAAAGTCATCGTGATCTTTATGTTTATCAATTTTTAATAAACCTTTTACACTCTGAAGTGCATTGTTTGATCAAGAAAATATACTATAATAGCCATTTTTTCTACATTGTATGATGACCAATTTCTGTTTTATCACTTGAATAAGATAAAGTATTCATTTATTTTTGCCACCTTTCATAGATATATTTTGGCTTTAACAAAATATTTAATCCCCTAGTTATTTTGGTGCATGTATCAAAATAACCTATGGAGTTTTTTCATTTTATGAAAAAATCAATCATTTCTGATTGATTCCTATATCAAAAGGTTCGAATAGTCCGAACAGATTTCCAAATGGTGCCTCCTGTAAGAATCGAACTTACAATTCAGCCTTACCATGGCTGCGTTATACCACTTAACTAAGGAGGCAAGCTAAATACATTCTATCATATTATATTTAATAATACAATAAGAATGTATTTTATTTTACTATTTTTTAAGAATTCTTGTTGTATTTAAAATGGTAAGCAAAGTAACTCCAGTGTCTGCAAAAACAGCTTGCCACATAGATGCAATACCAAAAGCGCTAAGTATTAATACTAAAACTTTAACTCCTATTGCAAAAACTAAATTTTGTTTAATAACCATACTTGTTTTTTTAGATATTTTAATAGCATCATTTATCTTTGATAAATCATCTGTCATTATAACAACGTCTGATGCTTCTATCGCACTTGCCTGTCCTACACCACCCATTGATATTCCGATGTCTGCAAGGGCAAGTGATGGAGCATCATTAATGCCATCTCCAACAAAGGCTGTTTTACCAACTTTATTTTCTTTTATTTCTTTATAAAGCATATTATATTTATCTTCTGGAAGCATTTCATAACATACGTTATCAATGCCTACTTTCTTACCAATAGAAATTGCTACATTCTTATTATCACCCGTAAACATCTTAATGGTTATATTATTTTCTTTTAAACTTGAAATAGTTTCTTTTACCCCAGTTTTAACACCATCTACTAACTCTAATCTTGATACTACTTCATCATTTATACTTAAGTAAATTCCGTTATTATTTTCTTTTACCTTACAAAACTTACCTGATCCTACTTTTATCTTATTACCGTTTATGGTGCATGAAACACCTTTACCTGATACTTCCTTAAAATCTTTAACATCATCCGTTTTAACCTTTTTATTAAAAATATTAATAATTGATAATGCAATCGGGTGATTAGATAGTTTTTCTGCTTTTATGTAGTAATTTATTACGTCATATTTTTTGTAGTTTTTATTTAATATATCTAGTTTATAGCTGCTAGCCTTACCAGTTGTAATGGTACCCGTCTTATCAAATATTATCTTTTTTACGTGTGATATTGCATCTAAATAATCACTACCCTTTATTAAAATACCATCACGGCTTGCCCTTCCAATTCCTGAAAAATAACTTAATGGTACGCTTATCGCAATTGCACAAGGACAAGATATTACTAAAAACACTAACGCTCTATAAATTGCGTCATCAAAATCTATGTTAAATAATAACGGTAAGATTATAGTAATTAATATTGCAAGAACAAGTACGACTGGTGTATATATTTTAGCAGCTTTAGAAACAAAGGTTTCTGTTTTAGCTTTTCTGTCGCTCGCACTTTCGGCTAAGTTTAAAATCTTCGCTACCGTACTATCATCATACAAACTAGTTACCTTAAGTAAAAAAGTTCCATCAACGTTTACACATCCACTTAAAACCTCATCGTTAACACTTACTTTTCTTAAAGTGCTCTCACCGGTTAAAGAAGCGGTATTTAGTTTAGCATCACCTTCTATAATAATGCCATCTAATGGCACCTTCTCACCCTTTTTAATTAGTATTACGTCACCTTTTTTAACCTCTTCTGGTGATACTTTAACAGTATCTTCTTTAGTCTTTAAATTAGCGTATTCAGGCTTTATATCCATTAAATCACTAATTGATCTTCTAGAACGATTAACGGCTATTTCCTCTAGTATTTTTCCTATTTCGTAAAGTACGATAACCATTAATCCCTCACTTATGTTATTGGTAAAATAAGCCCCAACACAAGATGTTGTAACAAGTAAGTTTTCATCTATCGTCTTTGATTTAATAATTAATTTTAAAGCGTTAGAAGCCGTTCTAAATAAAAGAACAACATAACCTAATATTATAAGTATACTTGATACCGTGCCTTTAAATAGATAAACGCCAAGAAGTGCTAGAATAATTCCAATAATAAGTCTTAAAACATCTTTTAAAACCTTTTTCTTAATGTCAAAAGACTCATTTTTATCTAATAGTATAACTCCTGGTTCTGTTTTATCAATTATTTTTTGAACGTATTTTTTAACGTCTTTATCAATATTTGTATCAACCATAACAGATAATTTAGAAAAATTAACAACGGCTTTATTTATCTTTTTATCTTTATTTAAAGCGCATTCTATTTTATTTGCACAATTAGCACAATCTAAGTTACTAATGTTATATCTATGCTTCATTTACGTGTTCACATCCCATCATAAATATTTTATAAACGTGATCATCTGCTAAATAATAGTATGTTAAGTTCCCTTCTTTTCTAAACTTAACTAATTTAGAATCTTTTAAAATTCTTAATTGATGTGATACCGCTGATTGACTTACGTTTATTTTATCTGCTATATCACCTACACATAACTCGTTATCTAAAAGTACGTTTATTATTTTTACTCTGGTTGAATCACCAAATATCTTAAATAACTCTGATAAATCTATTATTTTATCTTCATCTAATAATTGCATGTTATCTCCTTTCTATATGAATGATTACTCATATACTTATATTATATGAATATATGTTCATATTGTCAATTAATTTATTTAAAAAAATACGAATGTTTACGTATTTAATCTATTATGTTATTATCTTTATCAAACTTAACATCTAAAAACTTCCTGCTTGCTAAATAATCACACATGTGAACGAATCTTTGATACCTAGTTGTGGGTTTTGGTAATATAACATCCGAATAACCATTAGTGTTCCATGGGCCCATGTGGGATGATATAACATGAGTAATAAACTGAATTTCTTTATCCGTAAACTCCGTTTTATCTTTATTTTCTTTAATGTAATCACAAACAAGTATCGGGTGTTCAAACTTGGTATACTCGGATTTTTTAAGACCAGATTTTAAACCATCATGCATTATAAGTGCAACAATCATTAAGTCCTTTTCGTTTTTAGAGTAAGCACCAGATATACTTTCATCATTAAACATTTCCTTTGCGATTCTAACAGCAGCTTTTGTATGCCTTAAAAGTCCACCATCTCCTAACGAAAAAGAAGGATGATATTTACCAGTTGATGACGCTGGCACATTAAAGAAATAATCAGGCAAAAGACTCACCAATACTTCAGCAGATTTTTTATACCTAGTGTTATTAATGTATTCTAATTCTTTTTTAAAACTGTTTATTTTGTTTTCTATTGTCATAAAAACCTCCTTATAATTTAATGTTAACACCAAATATTCTAGCTAGATTAATAACACCAATCATATCGGTTGTAACTCCTTTTATACTATCTATATCCGAATTAATACCATCTATCTTACAAGTAGATAAATCAACACCTTTTAAACTGGTATTATAAACTTCTATATTTGTCAAATCACAATTACTGATTGTTACATTATTTAATTTATTTTGAAATAATCTTAAATCAGTCATTATTGAGTTTATAAAACTTACGTTTTTAATAAAGCATGAAATATTAGCATATTTTAAATTACACTCAAAAAACGTTGTTTCTTTTATACTTGATTCTATAAATGATGCACCAACTAAAGAACAATTTTTAAAAGAGCATCTTAAAAACAATTTTTCTTTTATATCAATGTTTGATAAATCACATGATTCAAAAGCGCAATCAATAAAATCAGTATCCTCAATTGGATGTTTATTAAAACTAACGTTTTTAAAAATGCATCCATTAAACTCTATGTTTTTAACATTAATTACACACTCTTCACCTTCGAATAAACAGTCCTCTATTTTATCTTCCTTTGTAATAATGTTGATGCTACTTTTTTTAATATCACATTTAATAATTGGTTTGTAACTCTTTTTCATCTGTTACCTCATTATCGTTTTTAAATATACGGCACACATAAAACTTTTTGGAAAAAGAGTATGTAAGTTATTTAATATTCTATTATGAGGGTTAATACTTTTCATCTCGTTATAAATATAAAAAATAAGTTCTTTATCAAGAAACGTTTTGCTAAGTTTACCAGATTTAATAGTTTTTTTTATAATATTATATGAAGATTTTTTTTCTTTTTTATATTTTTCTTTTATTAAGAAATTAACAAAACCAGTTCTATATATAATGGTATCATCAAAAGAAAGTGCCTTCATCACGTTTTCTAATACATCATTAAAATATTTTTCACAACCTGAACTAAATAGTTTATCTTGCATTTTATTTTTTTTGGTTCTATTTAAATAAACGCTTGCGTTTTTATAAAAATTATTTTTTAACTTATTAAAATTTCTTTTCAACGAGCCTTTTCTAAAGGTGAAAAAGTCACCTTCTAAATCACCAAAAGCCTTCATGGTATCATTATAACCTAATCTTATTGATCTTCTGGTCTGTCTTTTTTCTAACACTAAAAAATTACCTATATCATTTTTTGATGAAATAGTTGTTATTGGAACGTTCGTATCCTTTATTTTTTTTCTTCTTCCAGGAGCTCTTAAGTCAACTCCTATTATTTCATCAGCCCCCATACTTATTGCCAATTCAATCGGCATATTATCATAATAACCGCCATCAATGTAAGATTCTTTATTTATCTCTTTCATTTTAAAGGCCGGAAAGCATGAGGCTGAAGCAAGCAAATAATCAGGAAGAAGTTCCTTAGAAATTTTATTTTTTGTTAACATAACCGGTTTTAAAGATGGAAACTTAACCGTTACTAGTCCATAATCAACCTTTGATGAATAAAATAAATCAGGTTTTAAATTATCATCTATAATTTTTTCCAATCCCGGAACAGAAAGGCCTCCTTTTACCGCACCTTTTGCATACTTTAAAATAACTTTTCTTCGCCCTTTATCATAATAACTAGCATCAAGACCACCTTCTATAACTTGATTATAATCCATGTTATACCATAATTTAAAAGCATCATTATAATTACCTTGAACCATAAATGCTCCGTTTAAAGCTCCAATAGAAGTGCCAGTTACAATATCATACTCAATATCAAGTTCTCTTATAGCCTTCCAAAAACCAATTTGGTATGCACCTTTAGCACCACCACCAGATAAAACTATTGCTCTTTTCATAATACTATCCTCTTTAATAAAATACATAATAATTATATCACAACAAATTATTTTTTACTCATTAAAACATCCTTGGTTATTAGTAATTTATTTTTTTACATCTTTATTAACTTTTATTGGATTAACATGAATAACGGTTAAATAAACCTCCTCAATTCTTTTATCAATTTCTTTTTCTAATTTATTTGCTATATTATGGCTTTCAAACGTAGATAATTCACCATCAACATAAATAGTAAAAGATATTTGATATTTATATCCAACCGGAGTCGAATTAAAATGTATTACTTTTCTTACTTCCTTATGCTCATTAATTATCTCATAAACCTTTTTCTTAGTTTCATCAGAAATAGACTTATCCATTAAAACATCATAACTTTCTTTAAAAATTGATACCGCACCATATCCTATCCAAAGTGATATGAAAATTCCAACGATGCCATCAAAAAAATATACTCCATTAAATGCTAAAAAACATGATAAAAGATTTAAAAAAGTCAGTACCATATCATTTCGATGATCAACTGAATTAGCTTTTATAAGTAAGTTTTTATGTTTTTTGTATAAAGTATTAGTGTAAATATATAACCCAAATTTAATTATTAAGGTAATAATACAAATAACAATTAACCAAATTGAAAAATCATATTTATCACCTGATATAACCGATAATAACGAATCTTTAAAAACAAAAAACGCCATTAAAACCATAGCTATACTTATTAACATCGAATAAATATATTCGGCCTTACCATGTCCAAGATTATGATCATCATCTTTTGGCTTACTTGCAATTTTATTTCCAATATACGTCATAAAAGATGAAAATATATCTCCTGCACTATTAAACGCATCAGCAATCATCGCCCGTGAACCAGAAATGGCACCTACTATTGTCTTTATGATAAGTAAAAAAATATTTCCTAATATACCAAAAGTACTTGCTAACCTAACACTTTTAAACCTTTCCATAACATCACCATACTATAAAATATTTTAAGTAATATAAATTATACCACAATAAAAGCAAATTATTAATTTAATTTGCTCTTACAAACCAAATATTTATTTAACCATTAAAATGATTATAAGTTTTCATTATTAATTTTTATAAGTTCATATTTTCTAGTTCCAAATCCTAAATCACTTGCTGCCTCAATCGTGTGAACACCATGAAGTGATTCAATCCTTTTAATTAAAGCGTCTTTACCCGGATCCTTTGAGTTATAAACCAAGTCCAAACACGCTTGATCTATTGCGATTGGATCTAAACTTGCAAGTATTCCAACATCTTTCATACAAGGAGCAGATGCATTAGCATCACAATCACAATCAACTGATATGTTTTTCATTATATTAATATAAATAGCGTTACCATTAAAGTAATTTACAACACTTTCTGCCGCATCAGCCATTGCCTCTAAAAAGCTATCTTGCTTTGGTAAATTATCAAAAAGTTTGGTTTGATCATCAACTTTTCCTGCGGTGTGAATAAGTGTTTTACCTTTAGATGATGCACACCCAATCGATAACTGTTTTAATGCTCCGCCATATCCACCCATAGCATGCCCTTTAAAGTGTGATATTACCAAAAGTGAATCATACTTTGATAAATTTTTTCCTACGAAGTTCTTCTTTAAAATTTTACCATTTGGAATATCAAGTTCCATGTCTGGCCCTTCTTCGTCAAGCAAATCAAACGGAAAATATTTATTCCATCCATGCTCTTCAATTAATTTTTTATGCTTTTTAGTAGTGTTTCTAGCACCTTCATAAGCGGTGTTGCATTCTATAACCGTCCCAGATACATAATTAACAACATCTTTTACAAACTCTGGTCTTAAATAGTTTTGATTTCCTTTTTCACCAGAATGCATTTTAATGGCAACATTACCAATTAATTTTTTGCCTACCGCATTATAAGCTTTAATAATGTTTTCAGGGGTAATTTCCTTAATAAAATACACTTTCGCCTTTTGCAAAACAAACATCTCCTTTATTAATAAATTTTAAATGATACTTTTCAAATATATTTTACTACTTAAACATAATGTTAAGTCAAGTATTTTTGTTTAAAAAGTTTAAAAACTCACGCTTAAGTGAGTTTGATATTTTAATATATGGCGTCCTCGGCGCGATTCGAACGCGCGACCCCTCGCTTAGGAGGCGAGTGCTCTATCCTACTGAGCTACGAAGACACTAGTAACATTTTAACATAAAATTAAAATTAAAAAAAGCTCTTTTGAAAGCTTATCTTATAAAATTAACTAAGAATAAAATCCAAACTGATAATTGTGCTTTTGCTGTAGATGCTCCTTCAGTCATGGCTATTATTTTATCACACATTGTCACTATCCACGCTTCCTTAGAATTAGGTACTACGTTTGATATAGGAAACATATGAGATTCAATTATGTTTTGTTCTTTTTCATTTACCCCAAAATAGGTTATTGCGTTTTCCTTGGCAATACTAGGATGTTTAATAAGCATTTTTGTTTCGGTTGCAATATTTTTATCATCTCTTTGCAAAAAGAAATCATGTAACACCCCACCCCTTATAACTGACTTCGTATCACAACCAAACATTTTAGAAATTTTATACGCTAAATACGCAACTTTAACAGAGTGATTAAACCTAGTATTACCATGATGAATAATAGATTTAGTCTTCATAAATTCCTTATGTGTAAGGATTGGATTTGCCATTTGCATAAACTCTTTATCCTTATATATTCTATTTATTAAATTCAAGTTGATCAACCTCTTTTTCGATATAGTATATTCTTTATATTTATTTTAATCCACTTAATTAGCTGGTTTAATTTTTTTGTAGCCTTAATAAGGGTAACATATATACCATTAAAAGTAAATAATACAATTGTACGATATACAAAAAGAAAGCCAATTTACTTAGCTTTCTTATTTTTAAATAAAAACAAATTTTATTTTTCATAATCACATGAGCTGCATTTAATCTTACCTTCTTTAGTTTCTACAAGTAGTCCATGACACTCTGGACATAATTCACCCATTGGTTTATCCCATACCGCAACTTTACACTTTGGAAAATTTGCACATCCATAAAATATTTTTCCCTTTTTGGTTTTTCTTTCGACTATTTTGCCACCACACTTAGGACAATCACATACTTCTATTACTGGAGGTTTCTCCTTTGGTTTTATGTATTTACACTCCGGATATCCAGAACACGCTTCAAACTTACCATATTTTCCATTTTTAATAACCATTGGTCTTCCACAATTAGGACAGACCTCACCGGTTTGTTCATCTTCTTTTTTTTCCATTTTAGAAAACGCGTTTTCCACCTCCGGCTCAAAATCTTTATAAAAATTTTCCAACACGTTATACCAAACCTTTTTACCTTCCGCCACATCATCTAAATCCTCTTCCATTTTAGCGGTGTATTTAACGTTTATTAAATCACTAAAAAATTCTTGAAGCTTATCATTTGTTTCCATGCCGATTTCGGTTGGATTAAGTTTTTTTTCTATTATTTTAACGTAGCCTCTTTGTGTTAACGTTGTAATGGTTGATGCATATGTAGAAGGTCTTCCTATTCCTAAGTCTTCCATAGCTTTAATTAGTTTTGCCTCGGTATATCTTGCTGGAGGTTTTGTAAAATGTTGTTCTTTATTTATTTCGTTTGCCGTTAAAACATCGCCTATTTTATACTCAGGAATTATTTTATCTTCTTTTGTTTCAAATTTTGCATAAACTTTTAAATACCCGTCAAAGACTAATACTTGGCCAGTTGCTTTAAATATAGTATTGTTATTTTCTAAAGATAAAACGGATTGATTAACTTTTGCATCATTCATAAGTGATGCAAGAGTTCTATAATAAATCATTTCATATAACTTATATTCATCTTTAGATAAATATTCTTTTATGCTTTCTGGAGTCCTATTTATACTTGATGGACGAATAGCCTCATGAGCGTCTTGTACGTTTTCTTTTTTCTTTGTTTTTTTAACGTATCCAACGTACTGTTTTCCATAATTTTCATTTATGTATGCATAAGCACTTTTAATAAACTCATCAGATAATCTCACTGAATCCGTTCTCATGTACGTAATTAAACCTATCGTATCATCTTTAATATCAATACCCTCATATAGTTTTTGTGCTATCTGCATCGTTTTTTTAGCACTAAAACCAAGTTTAGTTGATGCTTCTTGCTGCATGGTTGATGTTATAAAAGGGTATTTTGATGCTTTTTTCTTTAATTTTTTCTCAAAGTTTACAACCGTAAAATCCTTACCTAAAGAGTTTAATACTTTATCGGTTTCTTCTTCGGTTTTTAAATCAGCTTTTTTACCGTCAATGGTGTCTAAATCCGCTTCTAAATCATCAAATAAAGCAGTTATACTCCAGTATTCTTCCTCTTTAAAACTTTCTATTTCTCTTTCACGATCAACGATTAACTTTAAAGCAACTGATTGAACTCTTCCGGCAGACTTACCACCAGTTTTAGACTGCATTAACTTGCTTAATCTAAAACCAATTATTCGATCCAGTATTCTTCTTGTTTCCTGGCTATGCACTAAATCATCATCTATTTTTCTTGGATGATTAAAAGCATCTTTTACAACGTCTTTAGTAATTTCGTTAAACACGACTCTATCATAATCATCATCAGAAAGGTCAAGAGCATCTTTTAAATGCCATGATATTGCTTCTCCCTCTCGGTCCGGGTCGGTTGCAAGATATACTTTTTTAGATGCCTTAGCATCTTTTTTAAGTGACGTAATATCTTTTTTCTTACCCTTTATAGCAACGTAATTAGGCTCAAAATGATTTTCTATATCAACACCCAAGCCAAACTTACCAGAGGTTGCTAAGTCTCTTATATGACCTTTACTAGATACTACTTTATAATCACTACCTAAATATTTTTCAATTGCTTTAGTTTTAGTTGGAGATTCCACTATGACTAGGTTTTTCATCAATTATAATGCCTCCTATTTATTATGTTCGATCAAATATTTCTTTACAGGACCATATGTATGCCTATATCCGTCAATTATACCATATTTATTTAAAAGTTCAATGTGTTTTTTTGTCGGATATCCTTTATGTTTACAAAATTCGTACTCTGGATGCTTTTTGTCTTCTTCATACAT
>CASEKZ010000016.1 GCA_949288625.1 uncultured bacterium
ATGACTGATATAGCGGTAGTTGGACTTATTTTGGCTCAAGGTATTGGACGTTGGGGTAATTTCTTTAATGGTGAGGCACATGGTGGTATTATCTCAAGAAGCTTTTTAGAAGGGTTACACTTGCCTAATTTTATAATAGAGGGTATGCATATTGGGGGTAATTATTATCATCCTACGTTTCTTTATGAATCTGTTTTATGTATAATAGGCTTTTTCGTATTAATAGGAATTAGAGGTATTAAAAAAACTAAGCTTGGTAATACCACGGCTTTATATTTAATTTGGTATGGGGTTGTAAGGTTTGTTATTGAGTCATTTAGAACGGATAGCTTGATGCTTGGAAATATTAGGATTGCTCAATTGATATCTGTTTTTATGGTAATAGGTGGAATAATAATGTTTATTATTACCAGAATTAGATGTAAATATTATGAAGAGGTGAAATATGGGGAAAACGAAATCAAATGTTAGTTTTGACGTTGTTATAATAGGTGCAGGACCAGCTGGTCTTTGCGCGGCCATATATTTTAAAAGAGCGGGTATAACTCCTTTAATTCTAGAAGCCTCAGCACCAGGTGGAACACTTAATAAAACCCATAAAATAGAAAATTATCCGGGTTATCAAGATGGCGATGGCTCAACACTTGCTTTTAGAATGTATTCACAAGTAGAAGAACTTTCAGTTCCGTTTAAAACCGAAAAAGTAATTGACATAGAAAAAGAAAATGATGATTACGTTATTATAACAGAAAACAATAGATATAAAACAAGTTATATTTTAATAGCAACTGGAAAAACACCTAGAAAACTAGAAGCAACAAACGCTGGCGAGTATGAAAATAAGGGAATATCATATTGCGCGGTATGTGACGGAGCCTTATATAAGGGGAAAGACGTTATCGTAGTTGGTGGCGGAAACTCGGCCATGGAAGCAGCAGATTATATGAGTGATATTGCAAATAAAGTATATATAGTAAATAGATCAGACACTTTAAAGGCGGATGAAAAGGAAAAAGAAGTAATAAAAAGAAAAAACGTTGAAGTTATTTTAAATGCTAAAGTAAAAAAAGTAATTGGTGATAAAGAAAAAGTAACATCTGTTATTTTGGATAATAATGAAAAGATAAATACAAGTGCAATCTTTGTTTGCATAGGTCAAGAATCGAATGCAGCTTACTATCAAAATCTTTCTTTAGATTCTGATGGCAAAGGAATAATAGTGGACGATAACATGAAAACGTCTTGCAACAATGTTTACGCTGCTGGAGATTCGGTAAGCAAAGATTTATACCAAGTTGTAACAGCAACTTCGGAAGGTGCAATAGCAGCAACAAACATAATTAAAAAAATAAGGAAGTCTAATGGTTAATTAATTAGATTTTTTCTTTAAAAATACAAAAACACCCGGATATGTTGAAAAAGAAATCATTATTTGATATAATTCTTATGGTAAGGAAGTGATGGTATGACGTTTTCGAGTAAAATTAAAAAAGAAATTAGTACAACCGAGTGTACTAGGGCTGAGTACTTATCTGAATTATCAGGAATAATTAGAACTGGTGCACAAATAAAGATATATAACATTAAAATTCAAACCGAGAACAAGTTTGTTGCAAATCGTATTTTTGGCTTGTTCAAAATTTTATATGACATTAATCTAAATATATCATTAAGAAAGAATTACAACTTTAAGAAAAACGAAATATACGTTTTAGAGTTAAAAAAAGAAACGTTAAAAGTGCTTCGTGATTTAGGAATAATAAATGAAAAAAATGAACTTTTAATAATACCTAGTGAGTCAATGCTTTCTGATGATGAACTTAAAAGGGCTTATTTAAGAGGTGTGTTTTTAGTATCGGGAAGCCTAAATGATCCTAAAACATCAAGGTATCATTTAGAGTTTTTAATTAATGATACTAAGTATGCTAATTTTTTAAATAACTTACTTAACGAGTGTAATTTAAATAGTAAAATATTACATCGTAAGAAAGGCTACATGATATATATTAAAGAGGCCGAGAAGATAAGTGACTTCTTAAGGCTCATAAGAGCTTATAACGGAGTAATGTATTATGAAGAAATAAGAGTGTACCGAGAAAAAGTAAACATGACTAACCGGCTTAATAATTGTGAGCAGGCAAACGTTGAAAAAATGGTGGCAACTTCTAACAAACTAATTTCTGATATTAATTACATTAAAGAAAATGATGCGTTTGATTTGCTTGATGAAAAATTAAAAGAAAGTGCTTTGTACCGGCAAAAATATCCTGAATCATCACTTTTAGAGCTTAGTAAAATAATGACGTTAGAAACGGGAAGCAAAATAAGCAAATCGTGTTTAAACCATCGTTTTAGAAAGATAAAGGAGTTTGCTCAAAAGATAAGAAATAAAAATTAAAATAATAAGGTCTTTTAAAAAACGCTTTTTTTTGGTAGAATATAGTTATTAAAATAACAATGCGCAAGTAGTGAGGGGAAGTGTAATCATGGGCAAAATAATTGCTTTAGTAAATCAAAAAGGCGGCGTTGGAAAAACAACAACAAGCATTAATTTGGCTGCATCATTAGGGGTATTAGGCAAAAAGGTTTTGCTTATTGATTTAGACCCTCAAGGTAATGCTTCAACTGGTGTTGGAATAAATAAAGGTGATGTTAGCAAAAGCATATATGACTTGTTATTGGCAAGGTGTACTATTAACCAAGCAATAATAAGAACTAATTTTAAAAACTTAAGTATTATTGCAGCAACGATAAATTTGGCGGGCGCTGATATAGAACTTATTGAAAAAGAAAAACAACAACCTGGTTTTCAGAAAAACATGCAGCTTAAAATTGCACTTGCTCCAATCGTTGATGCTTATGATTTTATAATCATTGATTGTCCACCATCGCTAGGACTATTAACCACGAATGCTCTTACTGCGGCTAATTCGGTTTTAATTCCAGTTCAGTGTGAGTTCTTTGCGTTAGAAGGAATAATGCAGCTTTTAAATTCAATAATGTTAGCGCAAAGAAAACTAAATCCAGGATTAGAAATAGAAGGTGTTCTTTTAACAATGCTTGATTCTAGAACTAATTTAGGATTAGAAGTAGTAGAGGAAATAAGAGGATTTTTTAAAGAGAGGGTTTATAACACTTTGATACCAAGATTAATAAGGTTAACTGAAGCTCCATCTCATGGCAAACCAATTGTTGCATACGATCCGATGAGTAGGGGTACTGAGGCATATCTTAATTTAGCAAAGGAGGTAATTGAACGAAATGAAAGAAGAAACGGGTAAAAGAAGAGCACTTGGAATGGGGCTGGAACAATTATTCAATTCTGAGGTATTAGATTTTGATCAAGTGGAAAAGGAAATAGTTGATACAACCCCAAAAAATGAGATTGTTCAAATAAATATAAATGAGTTGATGAGCAATCCTTACCAACCAAGGAAAATTTTTGACGATGATGCTTTAAAAGAACTTTCTGAGTCCATAAAAGAGCATGGTGTTTTTCAACCGATAATCGTAAAAAAAAGTGTTAGAGGGTATAACATAATTGCTGGAGAAAGAAGGGTTAAAGCTTCTAAATTAGCAGGCTTAACCGAAATACCAGCCATAATAAGAGATTTTACAGATGAAGAGATGATGCAAGTTGCTTTGCTAGAAAACTTACAAAGAGAGGATTTAACTTCGATTGAAGAGGCAAAGGCATATAAAGCAATTATTGAATCACTTCGGATAACTCAAGATGAACTTGCGAAAAAACTTGGTAAGTCAAGAAGCCACATAACGAATATGTTGGGATTACTTAGACTTCCGTTTAGTGTTCAAGATATGGTTTTGCATAATAAGATTTCAATGGGGCATGCAAGAGTATTAAGTAAGTTGGAAAAAAGTGATCAAATAGAAGAATTGGCAAACAAAGTAATTGATGAAAACTTAAGTGTTAGGGATTTGGAACATTTAACGGAAGCAAATACTTTCGTAAGAAAAGTACCGGTTAATAAAGTAAAAAAACAAAAGGAATATAAATACGTAGAAAAAGCAATGAGAGATAAGTTGGACACAAAAGTAACAATATCTGACAACAAAATAAAAATTTCTTTTGCTACTAAAGAAGATTTGGATCGTATTTTAGAAATTTTAAACATAGAAGTAGAATAGGAGAATAATTATGAAAATCTTTGGAATTACAATTGCAAAAGAAATATACATGAGCGTTATCATAATAGTTTTGGCAATTTTAACCGAAAGAATTTTAAAAATAATAATTAAAAAAACATTTAATCCTAAAAAAAAGCATAAAAAGTTTGATTCTAGGAAAGCGGCTACAATAAATAGTCTTTTATCTAATGTCGTAAGATACGCTGTTTGGGTATTAGCTATCTTGTCATTATTAAGTGTATTTGGGGTTAATACAGCGGCTTTAATTACTGGATTAGGAGTAGTTAGTTTAGTAATTGGACTTGCTTTTCAAGATATTTTAAAAGATATTTTGGTTGGGGTATCAATTTTATTTGAAAATTGGTATGCCGTTGGTGATTTGATAAAAATAGGTGATTTTACCGGAACGGTAACGTCAATCGGACTTAAAGCAACTCGTCTTCAAGCATATACTGGTGAAATAAAAATAATATCTAACAGAAACATTACCGAGGTAATTAATTATAGTTTGGATAAAACTTTAGCAGTGGTAGATGTTCCAATAAGTTATGAAACAAACATTGATAAAGCGGAAAAGGTATTAAAAACTAGAGCTGCTACTTTAAAAAATAAGATTCCTTATTTAACTGATGAACCTGAGGTTTGGGGAGTTGAAAAACTAGATGATTCGTCTGTTATTATTAGGGTTGTGGCAAAATGTAAGCCTACTAAACATTATGATGTGCAAAGAATAATGAAAAAAGAGTTTAAAGAAGCGCTAGATAAAAATGGTATTAAAATACCATATATTCAAGTAGAGGTTCATAATGAAAAATGATTATGGTTTAAACTCGATTGTTAAAATGAAAAAAAATCATCCTTGTGGTAGTGATACGTTTAAAATAGTACGTGTTGGGGTTGATATAAAAATAGAGTGTACTAATTGTGGTAGAACTATTATGCTTTCAAGAGTTGATTTTAATAAAAAGATAAAAAAGGTGTTGGAGGTTCAAAATGATTAAAGGAAAGAAAACAAAAAGGTCATCGCATCCAGTCATGTTTTTTATATACATGTCGATTTTAGTCATTATTATAAGTGGAATTGCAAGTGCATTAAATTTTCAAGTTACTTATGATAAATTAACTACCATCGCAGGAGAAGTAGACTCAACGACCGCGGCGGTAAATTCGTTACTTAGTATGGACGGTCTTAAGTTTTTAATATCATCTACGTATAATAGCTTGGTATCTTTTGAGCCTTTTGGATCATTACTTATTGCTGCGATTGGTTTTGGAATAGCATTAAAATCAGGTTTTTTGAAAACTTTATGTAACAAATTAACTAAGAAAATACCAAAATTTATAATAGTGTTTTTATATACGTTATTGTGTATAATAGCGAGCGTTGATGGTAACATGGGTTATGTTATTTTGTTGCCACTTGGCGCTGTATTATTCATGAGTATGAATAGAAATCCAGTAGGTGGCTTAGCACTAGGTTTTACCGCGATGGCATCAGGTCATGGTGCTGGTATGTTTATTGCTTCACTTGATTATAACTTATCTAGTTATACGGAAGCTAGTGCTAAATTACTTGATACTGAGTATTTAGTTTCACAAAGTAGTAATTTGATATTCATAATTGTAGCAACATTATTAATATCAGGTATATGTACTTTTATAACCGAAAAGTTAATTTCAAGAAAATTAGGTAGAAATACCATTGATGAAGAAGAAGAGTTAATGCTTGATGATAAATCTGAAAAGAAAGGTCTAATTGGTTCGTTAATAGCAACAATAATATTTATTATTCCAATCATATTAATGATAATTCCATCAAGTGGGGATGGTTTTATTGGGCTTCTTTTAGATAAATCACAGGAAACTTATTCAAAAATGCTTTTTTCAAGCGATGCTCTTTTAATGAGTAACATTATTGGAATAACTTCATTATTACTTATAATTCAAGGATTTGTATTTGGTGTTATAACCGGAACCATAAGAAGGATAAGGGATTTGGTTAACTTTTCTACGGATTATTTAAAGAGCATAGGCGGTATATTTGTATTAATTTTCTTCGCGTCTTTACTATGTGAAATATTTAGGGAATCAAACTTAGGAGTTGTTTTAACTGCTACTTTATCTAACCTTGTTGCGGCTTCTGATTTCTCGTTTATTCCTTTGGTTTTATTAATTTTATTAGTAACAATGGTAACTAACATATTTGTTACGGCACCTGTTGCTAAATGGTCTATTATCGCACCAAACGTAATGCCTGTTGTGATGCAAGCTAACATTACTCCAGAGTTTGCACAGCTTGTTTTTAGAGCAGGTGATTCAATAACAAACTCAATAACACCATTATTTCCATATTTCGTAATATTTATAGGTTTTGTTGAGGTATATACTAAAAACAAAAATGAATTTAGTATAAGAAATTGCTATCGTTTAATATTACCTTATTTTGCTGTGATTGCTGCTATGTGGATACTTATGCTTATTTGTTGGTATGTAATAGGTTTACCAATCGGTCCGGGTGTATATCCAATGGTTTAAAACAATATTTTAGATATTGTTTTTTTATTTACACTGTTTATTATAAATGTTATAATACCAAAGGAAAAAGGAAGTGATTTTTGTGTCTTTAACCGCAGGAATAGTAGGATTACCAAACGTAGGTAAATCAACACTTTTTAACGCTATTACAAAAAAACATATTTTGGCGGCTAATTATCCGTTTGCAACCATTGAGCCAAACGTTGGGATGGTAACCGTGCCAGATAAAAGGCTTGATTTTTTAAATGAATTAGTAAAACCGAAAAGTTTAGTTCCGACAACGTTTGAATTTACTGATATTGCAGGACTTGTTAAAGGTGCATCACACGGAGAAGGTTTAGGAAACAAATTTTTATCACACATAAGAGAAGTTGATGCCGTAGTAGAAGTATTAAGGTGCTTTGATGATTCAAACATTACGCACGTAGAAGGAAAAACAGATCCAATTCGTGACATTGAAATAATAGACGTTGAGTTTATCTTTTGTGACTTAGAAGTAGTTAATAATAGGCTAGGCAAAATAGAGAAAAAAGCCATATCTACAAAAGATAAAGATGCCCTAAAAGAAGTGGAACTTTTAAAAAGAATAAAAGAAGCTTTAGAAAATAATATTCCGGCAAGAAAACTAGAATATACAAAAGATGAAGAAAAAATATTAAAAGCATATAACTTACTTACTAAAAAACCAGTAATATATGTTGCAAACATAAAAGAAGAAGACATAAATAAAGATAATGATTATGTAAAAAAGGTAAGGGAATACGCAAAAAAAGATAACGCTGAGGTAATCGTGTTATGCGCAAAAATAGAAGAAGAGTTAAGTGGCTTTGAAGACGAAGAAAAAAAGGCTTTCTTAAACGATTTAGGAATAGAAGAAAGTGGACTTGATAAGTTAATTAAAGCATCATATCATTTGCTTGGACTTCAAACATACTTTACTGCAGGTCCTAAAGAAGTAAGGGCATGGACCTTTAAAAAAGGTATGAAAGCACCAGAGTGTGCCGGTATTATTCATAGTGACTTTGAAAAAGGATTCATAAGAGCAGAAGTAATTTCTTTTGATGATTATAAGAAGTATAACGGCGAAAAATGTGCTAAAGAAGCAGGTAAACTTAGAAGTGAAGGAAAAGATTACGTAACGCAAGACGGGGACGTTTGCTTATTTAGGTTTAATAATTAAAAGATAAAATATTTAATTTTTCTACTAAGGATTTGTATTTAGTACAACTTGTGATATTAAAAAGAAATAATTGGTTTTATTTCTTTTATTATTGACTAAAAGTATATATTTTGTATATACTATATATAGAAGGAGAAATACTTATGGAGGCAAGATTACAAAAATGGGGAAATTCATCTGGAATTAGAATACCAAAAAGTTTTTTAAAATCGCTTAATTTAAATACAAATGATGAAGTAGATATTAGTATAGATGAAGATAAAATAATAATATCTAAAATTAATAAAAAAAGAATTTCTTTAAAAAATAGAATAAAAAAATATACTGGACCAAATCT
>CASEKZ010000017.1 GCA_949288625.1 uncultured bacterium
TTAGCTCTGTTTTTCTTAACTATTATATAATAATCAAAGTGACTATTATAATTAGTAATATGACGATTAATTTTGGAGTAAACTTTATTTCAAATCTAAACCTCATAAACATCACCCGCTTTCTATTCTTTTAAATAAAAACGGAAAACAAAGCTAGTATTTTCACTTACTTCCTCATGTTAATTATTCTACGTATTTTTTTAAATCACTTTAAAATAATAAAAAAAGATTATTTAAAGCATTTGTTTAAATAATCTTCTTTTTTATTACCATTAATAAAATCTTTTATGTTTGTTTTCTTTTTACCTGGTAATTGTAACTCTGTTATTAATATACTTTTATCTTTTGTTACAACTTCCATACCATCTTTACTTAAATTAACTATCGTTCCAGGTTTTTTATTATACGCGTTATCACTTATTTTAGATGCCCATAATTTAATGTTTTTATCATCTAGCGTAGCATAAGCGCCAGGCCATGAATTAAGTCCTCTTATCTTGTTATATACACATAAAGAGGTATCATTAAACAAAACGTGTTCATCTTCCCTTGATACGTTATATGCGTAAGTTGCCTCATCATTATTTTGTTTTTCTCTTTTATTAGTACCATTAATTATACTAGGTAAAGTTTCCATTAAAAGTGGTACTGATGCTTTTTGAAGTTTATCATGAAGTGATTCCGCAGTGTCAGTATCTGTTATTTCAACTTCAGTTTTAGATATCATATCACCAGTATCCATTCCCTTATCCATGTACATAATCGTTATTCCGGTCTTTTTATAACCATTCATTATCGCCTTATGAATTGGAGCACCACCTCTTAACTTAGGAAGTAGTGATGCATGAACGTTTATACATCCATATTTTGGGGCATTTAAAATAACATCAGGTACTATTTGACCATACGCACATGTAACTATAATGTCAGGATTTAAATTAATTATGTCCTCATAATCTTCCTTTATCTTAATAGGTTGTAAAACAGGAATATTATTTTTTAACGCAATTTGTTTAATTGGTGAATAAGTAACTATTTTTTTTCTTCCAACTTCCTTATCAGGTTTAGTTACAACAGCAATTACATGATACTCCTTTATTAATTCTTCAAGTATTGGAACACAAAATTCTGGCGTCCCCATAAATATCACTTTTATATTTTTCATTAAAACACCTTCTTTTTAAAAAGACTTTTTTTAAAAAAGCCTTAAAATGTCTTTTGCGGTTATAAATATCATAAGTGCAAAAAGTAAAAATAAACCAATGTTATTTATGATGGCATCAACTTTCGCATTAACCTTCTTTTTAGTAATTCTTTCTATCAAAATTATAATAGCTCGGTACCCATCAAACGCAGGAAATGGAATTAAATTAATAAACCCTACGTTTATAGAAAGATACGCAAGTAAATAAAGTAATCCTTGTAATCCCGCTTTACTTTGCTCTCCTACAATTGAATAAATACCAACCGGTCCAGATAACGCACTTAATCCAATATCTCCCGTTACCAATGCCTTAATGGTTACAATCATTGAATTAAAAGTAGATCCAAACTTACTTACCGCATACTTAAACGCATTTCCAAGACCATGATACTTAGTATTATCCAAGCCCATACCATATGCATAAGATACATTACCTTCTTTATCGGTTATTTTTTCGGGTTTTATTTTTATTTCTTTTTTCTCTTTATCTTTCGTTTCAATAACGACTTCTTGAGCTTTTTCATTATCCGCTAACGTAAGTGTTAACGTAACATCATCCCAAGTTCTAGTCTTTTTTCCATTTATACTTATTATTTTATCACCAGATTGTAACCCTGCTTTTTCACTAGCAGAATCTTTTGCAACTTCACCAATAATTGGTTTAGTAGTATAAGAACCATAGCATAAAGCCATTATAAATAAAACTATAAAGCCCAATAAAAAATTATTGATAACTCCCGCTAAAACTATTATTAGTTTTTTATACCAAGGTTTATTATACATTTTTTTATCTTTTGGAATCGTTTTATCATCATCTATCTCTTCACCTGCCATCGCAACATATCCACCAATTGGAATTAATCTCCAGCAGTAAAGTGTTTCATCATTTTTTCTTCTAAAAGATAAAAGTTTAGGTCCAAATCCTAAAGAAAATTCATAACAATAAACACCCGATTTTTTAGCCCATAAAAAATGCCCAAGCTCATGAATAAAAACAATTACTCCAAGCATTAAAATAAAATATATTAAAGTCATTATAATCCTCCTAGATTATTCCTGATAATAAAATATATCCAATAACAACAAAAATAATACTATCTAATCTATCTAATACGCCACCATGCCCCGGCATGATATTAGAAAAGTCCTTTATATCATGATTTCTTTTTATCGCACTAAAGAATAAATCACCTAGTTGTCCTAAACAAGATAAGAAAAGCGTTATTATTAGAAGTCCTAATACGTTAACCGATGAGTCTATTGCAATATAATAAAACGTTGCGGCACATAAAGTTCCAAATAAACCACCAATAATTGCCCCCTCCCATGTCTTATTAGGTGAAATCTTAGGAGACATTTTATGCTTTCCAATTAAAGAACCTCCAAGATGTGCATACGTATCCGTTAGCATAGTAATCAAAAATAGATAAACAAACAACATTATACTATTTTCCCTTATAATAATAAAATGATGAAATATCGTTCCTATAAGAATAGTACTACCAACATACTTAAAAGCATCATCAGCGTTATATTTTTTATTATTATTACAATATATTACCGCAAGCATTGGTAATAATAAAGTTAAAAAATAATAAGACTTACGATCACTATCCATAAAAGTAAGTAAAATTACTAAAGCATATAATATTATATCAACGTACTTAGGTCTTTTTTCACCACCAGGTAAATTTAAAACTTCTCTCATTGCAAGTACTGATAAAACACATACCGCTATCTTAAACCACATACCACCTATTATAACAAGTGGAACAAATATTAAAAGTGCAACAATCGCACTAATTACTCTTTTTTTCATATCATCACATCCTCACTTTTTTATTATAATACAAATACCATAAATTAACAATAAATATATAATCACTTTACAAAAAAACAGAAGTCACCAAAAGATAACTTCCCTCAGTACAAATTGTTAAGTTTTTAACTACTAATTCCCAGCAGGCTGAGTAAAGGTAAATGTAAGTGTTAAGTCTGTTTTTATATTGTAATAATTTCTTCCAAGATCAGATCCAAATCCACTATTGAACTGCATCTTAAAAAACACATAAACACTATTACCTGGTTTTAATAATATTGACGAACCATCTTCAGATATAAACTCCGACATTTCTTCATCTTCAAGAGTTACTTTAGTACCATCCGATTTTTCAAAACCATATGGACTAGCATTATCAAATAAATTCATGTAAGCATTTATTATAGCTCCCTCAAGATCATCATTAGACGGATTATTAAAAATTTCATCTTCTTCAAAAGTACCATTGTAATCTTCATCCATAGAAACAGTAACACTTTCACTGATTCCGGTCTCAAGGTTAAATATCGCATCAATAGAACCATTATTTGTTATTTTAGCTGTAAAATAACGGGTAGCACCCGGATATTCAAGTTCAACACTAAACGACATTTTGTCATCCGTTACGCTACAAGTATCATTTTTATAACCGCCTTCGGAAGTATCATCAAGAAGTGGTGTAAATTCTTGAACAAGACCGGTTTGACAAGTTATACCAACATCAAATTCTCCTTTTGCCGTTGCCGTTCCATTTATTGTTAGTGTATCTGAAAATAATGCATAACCTACCGCTACCGCTAAAACAAATAAAACTACTCCTATTATTATTCCTTTTTTCTTGTTCATAAGTTACCTCCACTACTATTTTTTACATGTTTATAATATCATATACCCCCCCCCGGTCAATATTTTTTACGATTGTGGAAAACAAAGCGTAAAATTTTGTAAAAAGAAAAAAAGAGCCTTTTTTAAAACTCTTAATTTGTCTTTTGCTCAAACCCAAAGGTTAGGTTATAATTTATCGTTGCTCCCTCAGCTGGAATTGCAGGCTGCTCCATGTCAAGTACTGATGAATCAAACCAATAATGTACAATTGCTATACTAATAGAATCTCCTGGTTCTATCACGATGTTTGCATCTTCAACGGCTGCATCTCCAATTATAGGAGTACCGGAAGAAAAATCAACTACAACACCATAATAAGCTGCAAGCATTGTTGTGGTATCAAGATATCCAGAATCTCCATCTTCAAAAGTAGGACTCGATATATCTTTATTATTAGGCGATGTAACCGTTTTTAATACCGCTGGTATAGTTCCAGTGTTTGTTACTGTAACGGCATAAGTTACCGACTCATTTGGCTTTGATAAAGTACTTGTTGTTGTAATTGTATTACCAGAAACGCTGCACTCTCCTTGTCCATCACCTTCATCTTTATCACACAAGTATGTAAGCTCAAACTCTCCTTTTGCCGTTGCGGTACCATTTATTGTTAGTGTATCTGAAAATAATGCATAGCCTACCGCTACCGCTAAAACAAATAAAACTACTCCTATTATTATTCCTTTTTTCTTGTTCATAAGTTACCTCCATTACTATCTTTTACATGTTTATAATATCATCCCCCCAAAGTTCCTGTCAAGTTTTTCTTTGCTGTGGAAAACAAGGTGTGAAAAAAAGACCTTTAATAAAGTCTTTTTAGTAAGAATCAATGTTAATATTTACTTTTTTATTTCCGTTTATGTAGGAACTTGCTTGAACAATCGTTCTTAAAGCTTTTGCCAAATTACCATCTTTACCAATTACTTTTCCCATTTCAGCATCAGGAACCATAACTTCTATAATTATTTCGTTTTCATCTTCACTAGGAAACTCTTTTACGCTAATGCTGTCTGGATCATTAACAAGTTCTTTTACTATGACTTCCGTTAACTCAACTAACTTCATAATTACTTACCTTGCTTTTCTAAAGCAAACTTAGCCATTATACCAGCTTTAGAAAAAATGTTTTTTACGGTATCAGTAGGAGTAGCACCATTTCTTAACCATTTCATTGCTACTTCTTCATTTATTTTAGTTTCAGCGGGACTTACTAATGGATTATAAGTACCAATTGTTTCAATAAAACGTCCATCCCTTGGACTTCTTGAATCAGCTGCCACAATACGATAAAAAGGTTTCTTTTTAGCTCCCATTCTTTTTAACCTTAATTTAACTGCCATTTTCTTCCTCCTTCATTACATATCAATTCTATCATAGCAAAAATTACGTGTCAACTATTTTTGTTAACATTATAATTCTTTTTATTTAAAAAGGATTCTAAATAAAATCCTCTTTAACTTCATCATCAATTGTTTTTTCTACCACTTCTGGATCATCATCAATCGTATCCCATGGTTCCTCATCCTCTTCGATTGCTATTTTTACTTTCTCATCATTTACTACTTCTATACCTAGTTCCTTTTCAATATCAAACTCTATTACATCATCTTTCGCTTTTACATTACTACAACTTGGTTGTTTAAGTACCCTTACGATTATATCACTACCAGATAAAGAAGTACCAGTTTTTGTTTTAACATTAACCATTTCACTATAAGCTATGTTTTTACTAGCAACAGCAGTTTTCTTATCATCATCATACGAATACCAGATATTGATATCAAAATTACCATCAATTACAACTTTATCACCATTTACCATGCCTTTAAACTCATGATTAATTACCCAACAACCTAAAATAGTATTAGCATTATGCTCCGCTAAAAGATTATAACTATTTTTAAAGTATTTTTTTCCTTTCCCAATAACAGCTTTAGTAACTATTTCTTTAAACATTAGAATCCCCTCCTCGTTTTAATCTATGCAAAACAACTAAAAAAAGTGCTAACTTTAGCACTTTTTAATTTAATTATGAATATAAATACGGATATAAAACAACCCACACCTGATTTTGCGCATAATCGATTATTCTTTGTGATTCATAAATATTTTGCATACCTTGACTAACTACTCCACTATATCTTTCAAACTCACCAGTTAAAGGATCTTTAATATAAAAGCCGTCAGAAGACTCTACTTCGTAATCAGTAATATTTTTATCTTTTATAAATATATTTATGGCATCATTTTTATACTTATCAGCTTCACCAAAATAAGAAGAAGGATCAATAGTTACTTCGTATAATTTTGGTTCATTATTAATTTCTATTTTATAATCTAAATATTTATTTAAGTTTATATTATAAGTAGTTATTTTACCATCTACTACACCCGCTATAGGATAAAGATGAACTATATAATGGTATTCATATATGCCATTTTCATCTGGTTCATAATTTTTACGTTCCAAATTAAAACTAACAGTATAATCCGAAAAATCACTTACTCCAACCTTGCTTGCTAATTTATCTATTGCAGCATTCTTAAATTCAGCCGTGGTATCGTAATCCTCAAATGAAATATTAGGATAATAATTATATAAGGTTTGTTCATACATATTTCCTTCTGCATCTTGTACTTTATATGTATCAGCAAATATAAAATCCTCTTCTTTTTCATCTATTATAACATGCCACAAATTCCTGGTATCCGCATCAATTAGAATTACATCATATCTTACTATAGCATTTCCATCTTCATCACGCATTAAATAATATATATCATATTTCTTACCTGCATTCATAATAATATTATAATTATCTACTTTAGTCTCATTTTCAAATGCTTTTATAGCAGCATCGATTTTTTCATCAATGTTAGAATAATTACCTTCTATATTCGTTGCATTATAGTAAATACCATTATTGTAATTAATGCCATACTCATCTTCTATAACAACATCATCATTGACAAGCATATAATAGACGCTTACAAGATTCTCAATTGTTATTTTATCATTAACTTTAATTGGTTCACAATCTGGCCAATCCCCAGTAGAATGATATATTGCAGATAATCCATTTTTCTCAAATATTTCTTGCATTTCTTTTTCGTCATACAAAGCTGTATTATAATTATTATTTACAAATGATTCAATAGAATCAGATAAGTATTTCTCAATTTCTAACGTTAATTTATTAATTTTTTCATTTAATTCACTACCTACGTTTACTTCCTCAACTTCATAGGTTATTTTTTTTCTAACTTCCTTATCACTATTAGGTAAACTAATGATTAAAACCTCTTCATTATCATTAAGCTCTTCACCTGCACAATAAAGATCATGACATAAACTAATGACGTATAAATTAGAGTTATATTCATAAATTCTTGGTCCGTCTCCGGCTTCTCCTACAACAACCTTGTTTCCTTGCTCTTTTATGTTTAATCTTTTGGTTTCATTATGTAATAAAACCTCTTCAAGTTGCCATTTTTCTAAAGATAAACCAGTTTTTACTTTAATAACGTTTTCATCATTAAATTTATTAATTAACCTCGTTAAATCATTATCATATATAATATCTTCTTCTTTAAAATTACCAAATACATTTTCACCATAAGTTGTAAAATCTTTGCTATCATACTTATCTTTTATTATAACGCTGTTAAGATTATTATTATTAAATGCATTATCTTCTAAGTGCATAATGTTACTTGGTATTTCAACAGATATTATTCCTTTATTATCAAATGCTCCTGCTTTAACACCTATAACTTGTTTTCCATGTAACATTTCTGGTAATTTTACATTTTTTACGCATTCATCACTATAACTAGTTATATATCCATCTTCAGATTGATAACAAACTGAATAATTTACGGTGTATCTGTTTACGTCTTCTGCATACGAATAAGTTATCTTTTCACCATCAGTACTATAAACAACAAATTCTTCTAATGTTGCATCTACTAATAAATTGTCATCTTGTAACAAAACTCCTTCTGGAAGTTTTTCTTCGTTTATCTTAAGCCCGTCTAAACTTACTTCTATCTTCTTTTCAACGTTATTTACGTAATATAATTTTTGGTATGATAGATCATCAATTAAACCCTCATCCGTAATCATAATTGCATTATTATCATCATCTAATTCATACCAACCACCAACACCATAATAAACATAAATAACAGGTGCTTCATATCCGTCTATGCTATTATTAATTTCAGCGTAAAATGCTGCATCATTAGCACCCGCCTTTGCAACCCTAGATGCCGTAAGAACAACATCAGGCTCAAACTTTGAAACGCCAATTATAATACTGCCTTCTTCAATCTTATCATAATTATCATCTTTGGTTGTTTCTAATATAGTTACCGCTGCAACACTGTTTGTATAAAACAAAAATAAAGCCACAAAGGTAAATATGTATTTAATACATTTCTTCATTTTCACTATCTCCTTCTTGGATTTTCTATTTTCTTTATTACACTTTTAATAATTAATTTCCCGTTTTTATCAACGTTAATAGTTTGTTTTTCATCATTTAAATAAGTTATATCAATTTTTCCATCTACATGTTTACCATTTTTATTTACATATAATTTATACTGATTAACTACACTTTCTTCTTCCTTTTCTAAGGAATAAGAATAATCAGTTTTTTTTATAAACATTAAACCAAACCCTACTATTAATAAAACACCAAGTATTATTAAAAATATTATTAATCTTTTCATTCCTAATTACCTTTTGCATTAGAAACAGAACTTATCGCTGATTTAACAAATCTTTTGCCACTGGTAGGTATACTAACGGTTTCTGAAGCACCATTTTTATATGTTATGGTAACCGTTCCAGATACGATGCTACCTGTATTTTTGTTAATTATGTATAAATCAGCTTGTCCAATAGTACTACCCGCAACATCTACCCATTTATACGAATACTGAGCTTGAGTAGTTGTTGGCTTTGTCGTTGTTGGTTTTGTCGTTGTTGGTTTTGTCGTCGGTGTTACAGTCGTTGGTGTTTTAGTAGTAGTTTTTACAGATGTTTTTGTTGTGTTTTTCGTTGTACTTTTCTTTTTTGTAGTTGATGTTGTGTTTTCAACTTCCTTTTCCCAACTTGCTACAAGTGTGATATCACTATTAACTTCTCCTTCAAAATCATAAGGTTTTCCATCAACTAACCAACCCTTAAATATATATCCTTCTTTTTTAGGATCTAAAGGTTTAGTAATTTTTGTATTTTTTTCAATTACAATATCTGATATTGCACTACCACCATCAGTATCAAAACTAATAGTAATAGTTTCCGCATCTTCTTTTAGCCACTTTGCTTTTAAAACCATATTTTTATTTACTTCTTCATTAAAATCATAAACTTCGCCATCAAGTTGCCAGTATGAAAAGATATATCCTTCTTTTTCTGGATCCTTTGGTTTTTTTACTTTATCATCCTTTTTAACTTTTTGGGAATCAACTATGGTACCACCATCAGTTTCAAACTTAACATCATAATAAACATTATTAATTTTTACTATTAAAAAAATCAATAATAATATTATTATAAATGCTATGCCCGCTGATATAAGAATGATTTTTTTCTTTTTATCCACTTATCTTACCTCCTTATAATAAAGTTCAAAACAAAAGATAGCTGATGTTTTTTAATTCATAAAGTTTGTTCCTTTACGAATTATTATATTAATTTTTCCATTAAACATCTTTTAAGTTCAATATCAGAATGAACATATAAAGAAAGAGTAAGACGAATGTCAGAATGCCCTAGAATCTCACTTAAAGTTTTAGGATCAAAACCTTTTTTTATACAGTTAGATGCAAAAGTATGTCTTAAAACATGGAATTTATAGTTATCAATGTTTATTTCTTTTAATACTTTTTTAAATTTATTATGATATACCCTAGGATCCATATATTTATCCGTTCCAGTAAGTAGAAATGAATTATTTTTTAAATTATAAGACTTTAAAATAGATATGATTTTCTTAGGTAATGGGATAATTCTTGTAGAATTATTTGTTTTAGCATCACTTAAAATTATTTTTGTTTTCATGATACTATCTTTATTTAGATTTTTTATTCTAATTATTGTTTTAGAGACTAAAATAAAACCTTTATCTAAGTCAATATCTTCTTTTTTTAACGCACAAACCTCACCAATTCTAAGCCCTGTGTATAAGCATAAATACATACAAAACCTTGGTAAATCATTTTTCACGTTCGTAACTTGTTCAAACTTAAATTGATCTTTACTTGAAAAAATTTTCACTTCTTTTTTGGGCACTCGAGGTAATTTTATATCTATATTTATATTAGATATTTTTAAAATTTGTTTTAAAACTACTAAAATATCTTTTAGTGTTTTCTTAGAAATTACATTATTAAAATTTCCTCTTTTTTTAGAAATACTACTTATAAAATTATTTATTACCTCTTCATTTATTTTATTACAAACATATTTGCTAAAAAATGGCGATATATGATTGTTTACCAATGCATAATAATAACAATAAGTAGATTCTTTTACAACGTATTTTTTTTCATCTAACCATAAATTAACATAATAATTAAATTTTTTTTTATTTTTTTTCACATTATCTTCCTTTCTAAAAATTTAATATCTATTTTAAAATCATTTTGTCTAAAAATCGACAAAAAAATACATTTATATGTTTATTTTTAGTTTTATATGTGTTATACTTATGGCGTAGTAGTAATAAGATAATTTATAAGGATAATTCGTAAAGGAACAAACTTTATGAATTAAAAAAACATCACGATTTTTTGTGATGTTTTTACTTATCTTATTTTTCTTCTAATTTTTCTAATACTTTTTTCGTAACGTCAATTGCTTTTTCTTTTAAACTTTCTGCCGCCTTTTCAACCACCGGAGTAGCCTTTTCTTTTGTATAAATAACAAGTTCCTCAGCGTTCTTTTTTAGTTCAGAAGCTTTTTTCTTAGCTATTTTTAATACTTTTTCCTTATTTAAATCCTTAATTTCACTAACAATGTTAGTAACCTTTTGTTCTATTTCGTCCCTTACTTCCTTAGCGTCTATTTCCTTAGCTTTTTCAATTAAATCACTTGCTTTTTCCATAATGGCTTTTCTTGTTTCTTTACCAGACTTAGGTGCAAACAAAAGCCCTAACGCTGCTCCGGCTAAAGCTCCTAAAACGAATTTTCCAGTTCCTTTTTTCTTAGTGTTTTTCTTACTCATCAACATCTTCCTCCTTTTGCTCTTCACTTAACTTTTTCTTTCTTTTTTTAAAAATTCCTTTAATAAATAATATTATTGAATCTGATATTACTTCTGTTAGCGCTGATAACTTATCAGTTACGGTATCAACAATGTTAAAAACACCATTTAATGACCTTACCTTATCATCAACACTATCAACGATTCTTTCTACCCTATTCATCGTTTTAATTACCTTAAAACATATTATAATAAGCAAAACAATTAGGATACATAATAATATATATACTAAAATTGGTAAATATTCACTTAAAAACGCCTGCATTATTCACCCTTCCCCTCTTTTTGATACATAGAATCGATTAAGTTAAATAAATCTTGTTCCTTAGTATCTTCATCGTCATCTAAATCATCAGGTGTTCTTTGTTCATCAACAGGTTGCTTTTTTTGGGCTTTAGCAACTTTTTCTCTTTCTTTATCAACGTCTATTTCCTTAAAGTTAATGTTTGGCAATATCATATCGTCATCATCATCAGAATCATCAGATGAAATAACCACTGGTTTTTCTTCTTTAACTTCCCTTTTCTTTTGCTTTGTTCTAGAAAGTTCCTTTTCTTCTTTTTCCATGTCTTTTTCCGCTTCTTCGATGGTTTTTTTACTCAAGCGTTTCATGGTATCTTCTAATTCTTCATCTAAGTTTCCATATGCTTTTTTTCTTACCATATCTAGTGATATTTCATCTTCTTGCCCAATCTTTTCAGTCTTTGAAGAACCACTTTTAATTCTGTTGCCTTCCTCATCTAACAGTCCATATATAGGTGATATTATAGGACTAGGTTTAAACTTTTTCGTTTCCTCTTTTCTTTTACTACCTTGATACAATACCCTTTTAGGCTCTTGCTTTACCGGGTTTATAATAGGCTCAGGTTTCGGCTTTGCAACCATAAAATCATCATCACTGAACTCTGGAAACTTAAATTCCGCCTCACTTTTTAAGACCCTTGATTTTATTTCGGTTGACTTTACTTCCTTTGTCTCATCTAGTTTTGGTTCAGAATCATCTTCAATGTATAATTCCTCTATTTCTTGCGTTTTAGATAAATCCTCATCCAATGATTTTATTTCACTTTTTTTACTTTCTTTTCTAAGTGGTTTTTTAGAGATTTTCTTTACCTCTTTTTCCTCATCTTCTTCGTCAAATAAGAAACTTTTCATCTTGTTTAACTTGCTTCTTAATCCCATACGAACATTCACACCTTTCATTTAATCACCATTAGTATCTTTATCATCACTTGTTACTTGGTCATTATTTTTTTTAGTAGTTGTAGTTGAGGTTGTTTCTTCCACAATAATTTCCTCTTCTTTTACTTCATCATCACTACCATCATACTTATCATACTCTTCAACGTACTCAAGGAAGTTGCCCTCTTTTTCTTTATTCTCAAAGAGCTTATATACTTCTTCTTTAGAATCCAAGTTCCCTGATTCGTACATCTTCTTTAATAAAGAATCATTAAACTCAATACTAGATAAAATATAACTTATATCCGTGATTGCATCCTTTAAATCAGATTCTTTTACGTACGTTTCTATTTTAGCATAATTATATAACATTTGAACATATAATTTATCATCATTTTCTTTAATGGTTATATAACCCTTCTTTTTTCCGTTGTTAATCTTCTTAGAAAAATAAACATCATCTTCTACTTCATAATCAGGAGTTGATTTATAATAATAACTTACAACGTCAACGTATAAATAATATATATTATTACCTCTTCTTAAAACGTCATTATATTCCTTTGCATCAGTTCTAACAACACCATAAGGAGCATAATACTTATATCCCTTTCCAATTACGTTATATGTATTTATGTTTAAAGACAAAATTTTATCCATTATCTTTTTATAATCATAATTATCAATTCTAGTTACACTACAACCAGATAATACTATAAGCACAAAAAGTACCAACATGATTTTTTTCATAGACACTCACCTACTTTAACATTATAACAAAAAAAGAAAAAAAATAAAACCTATAATCATTTTTTGTAAGCTTCCAAACGGCATATTTTAACGTTTTTACTTTTAAACTTTTTTTCGTACTCAGTTTGGACGTTACCTTCTATCATGTTATTATATAAATCTAAGGTCACGTTTTTTAATACGTAACCATAAGTACTTAATGACTCAATTGAATAAGCGAATAAACCTATGTTATCCGTTTTTTGAAATATCTTTTTCAACCCTTTAAAAACATCGTCATATTTTTTTAAAAACTCATAAGACGTAAGACGCCTTTTTTCATGTCTTTTCTTTGGCCAAGGATCAGAAAAATTAAGATATATAGTATTTACTTCTTTATAAAACACTTCGTTTATTAAATTAGCATCCATTCTTATTAGTTTTAAATTAGTAAGTTTTTCATTCTCTAATTTTTGTAGTGCTCGAACGATTACACTATCATACATCTCTATTCCAACGTAATTAACGTTTGGGTTTTGCTTTGCCATTTCAATTATAAAATCACCTTTACCCATACCTATTTCAATATCTATTGGGTTTTCGTTTTTAAAAAAATCACTCCATTTTCCTTTATAATCTTGAGGATTTAAAACAATAAAAGAAGATTTTTTTATTATTGTAGATGCGTTTTTAACGTTTTTAAGTCTCAAATTAATCACCTAAATACAATTATACACCAAAAGCACAAATAAACATATAATTAAATGAAAGCTTTTTTTATAGGAGGAATAAATATGAAAAACGAAAGGAACAACCTAACACCACAGATGATGCCATTTTCACCAAACATGATGGTTCCCGCTAACATGATGATGTTTCCTAACTTTATGAATGATAATTACTCTAATTTAGAAAATAAAGTAAACGTATTAGAGAAAAAAATAAAAGTTTTAGAAAACAGAGTATCAAGACTCGAAAATCCGTATCAAAATAATAATCAATCTTACCAAACACCACAAACTAACATGCAAAATAACATTCCATACCAAACTACCCAAAACGATGGAAACTATAATGGAGAAATGTACATGATGTAAAAAGCCTACTATTAAAGTAGTCTTTTTATTTTGAATAATTACCTTGTTCTTTGTTACTTGATAATTTTATATACTCATCGATTAATTGCTTTGAAACATATCTTTCTAAGCAATCAACGTTCCCGTTTAAAAATTCATCTAAAAGCCATTTTTTTTGTTTATCATTTAAATTAGCGTTATATATTTCATTTTTTATCATCCTACTAATACTATCTAAACCATTATCATCATAAGATGAAGGTGCTTTTTTATTATTAATATATTTAAGAAACCAAGAATTTGAAATAAAATTCGCGTATAAACTAATTAAAAGATCATCAACGTTAGTAGATAACTGATTAACGTTAAGGTCTTTTTGCATTTCTTGTAAAATCGCGCTTTTACCTTTTTTAAAAACACAACTTCGCATGCCGTTATTTCTACTAAAAACTTTAACACCAACTTGACTATCATAAAAATAATTACGTAATATAATTTCAGCGAAATTTTTAACTTCACCTATACTACTTGCAACAAACTTTCCTTTTTCTAAATAGTATGAAAGCGTTTTTTCCATTATTTCTTTAAAAGAATACGCTTCATCGTTAGTTTTACTATCCTTTAAGTAATCATCTACAATATTATCCGCCGCTTTATTAAGTAACTTATCATAATTTAATATGTTACTGCCCATAAACACCATGTTTTGTATTTCTAAATTAACGCTGTCTTTTCCCCTTTGTTTAACGTATTTTGAGGTGTTAGTATCACTCTCTTTACCCATGTAAGCTAAGCCAAGTAAATACCTACAATACGCTTTAAGTTCCATTTCGTTTTTAATCGGATAACTATCCAAATCCATTTTAATTGCAGAAAACAAGTCATTTATCATAAACATCATCCCTCTTTATTAGCTTAACATATAATTATTAAAATTTCAAAGTATAGTTATAAAAATGTAAACAAAAAGCAAAGTAAAAACCATATATTTTACTTTACCTTTTTATTTTTTTTAAAAATTTATCGCCAAATATTTCTTTAAATATACCATTTTTAAATGTCAACGTAAAATAAATTAAAGCACCAACAAACGCGTATAAAGTAATTATTAAAATAGATTTTGTCCTTGTTAATGCATAAGCTGGGATAACCATATTCATAAGAAGTAAACTAATTATCATTACAATTAAAGGATAAACAAACTTAAACATCTTCTTAAAATATTCTTTTAAGTCTAATCCAACGGTTTTCTTAATAACTACTAAGTTAGTTATAACCGAAGTTGAAAGTCCAAATAAAGTAGCTAAAGTACTTCCCCAAAAAGGATATAAACCTAAAGCATTAAATAAATGCATTAAAGGAATTTGTAACATTAGCTTAACAACGATTCCACCAATGATACTTAAAAAAACGTTTTTAAACTTATTTAGTGACTGGGCAATTGATACTGAGGTTGTAAACATACATCTAAATAATGCTATAAAAATGGTAAAACAAAACACCCTTGGTCCCCATGTAGAAGCACCATAAAACGCGTTAAACACCGGTTGTGCTAAAATTGAAAGCCCAATCGTCATTGGCATAGTAACGTATAAAAGCATTAAAAATGACTGATTAACCTTCCTTTTAACGTCCTTATAATCCTTTTTTACGAAACTTGCGGTAATGTTAGGTACCAAACTCGTCATAAGACCAGTTGATATGGCCAAAACAACACTATTTAACTTATTTCCGGTGGTGTTAATAACACCAAGTACGCTTTCAGCATCAGTTGTTTTAAATCCTAAATCAGTTAAAGCCCCAATTATCGTCGTCATATCTATATAATCATATACCGAAAGAGCAAGCCCAAACGAAATAAAAGGAACGGAATATATTAATAATTTTTTAATTATTGTTTTGTTAGTAATTTTCTTTTCTTCTTCTTTAATTTTTTCATCCTTAGTTTTTACTGTTATATCACTTTTGTTTTTCTTTATCTTAACTAATAAATATGTAAGAGCAACTAACGCACCTAAAGTAGCACCGAAAACAGCAACACCAATAGCGTTTGTAACACCTAAGTTAAACACCCTAACGCATAAATAACTACCAATTAAAATAACGGCTATCCTAACTACTTGTTCAATTACTTGACTAACAGATGAAGGAGTCATAAACTTATGCCCTTGTAAGTAACCTTTAGTAACACTTAAGTATGGCACAACTAAAATAGCACTTGAAATAATTCTAATTACTAAAGTAATACTTTCTTTTGAGTTACCACCAGTATTATCACCCATCACTTGATTAGCAATAAATGGAGCACCAAAAAACATTATGATAAACAAAACCACTCCTAAAACAATCAATAATGTTTTGCCTAATTTATAAGCCCTTTGCTTAGTATCATAATATTTTAAAGTATTATACTCACTAATTAATTTACTCATGGCAGGCGGAATACCAACGGTCGACAAAGATAAAAACAAATTATAAATCGTGTACGCATAGCCATACAAAGCAATTGAAGATTCACCTATTATTGCATAAAAAGGAATAACGTATAATATTCCTAAAAACTTAGTAACCACGATTCCAACCGTTGCGATTAAAGCACCATTTATAAAACTACTTTTCTTCATTTACATCAAGTCCTATCTATGTATATAACCATTGCAGAAAAACAATATATTTGTTCTTCTGCATTTATTGCAATTGATACTTGGTATTTAATATCAACTATTTCCTTATCAATAATAAAATCATTAACACTTTCTTCTAAGTCTTTTTCATGATCACAATCAAAAACCCTAACTTTCATTATCATCACCTAGTAATATGATATAAAACCGTCAATGATTAAATTGTCTTCTTTTATCATTATATCAAAATATTTGTTTTTTTTAAATTAAAATTAATTTAAAAAAGTTCCCGTTAGTGGAAACTCTTTTCTTTCTTAATGTCGCTATAATTACCCATTTTCTTTTTATAAGTAAAAGAAGACTTTTTAAAATCAATATCAAGTATATAAGATAGCTGTTTTTTACTAAAATTTTTAATGGCACCACACGCTAAGTTTTCAAATAAATTTTCCTGAAAAAAATTAAATAAATCTTTTTGAGATTTCAAAAACGTAAAATACCAACCATCTATTTCTTTTAAAATTCTTCTAAATTCAGTTTCATAATCGGTATAATTACAATCATTATACTTTGATATAAATGAACACCCATAAATATTTTTAGTATTTAAAGGAGTTATAACATCATAAATAAACTCCCCATTATAATAATTAATTTGGGTTATAAATTTTCCATTCCTGTGATAAAACTGATTATTTTGATATTTTACACTACTTTTAAGCTTAAAATTATACATTTTAAACGTATCTTTTAAAGTATCAAAACAACATTTTGCAACAAACTGCTCATTTTCAAATAATAGTATCTCGTTTTGAACTGACACCTCATCTTGCCTATCATTTGTTTTAACTACGTAATTTCCCCTTAACTCTTTTTCTTCATTAAAACCTTTAATGACATACTCATAGCAATATTTATTACTTTCACGTTGTTTTCCTATCGCACTTATAAAATAATCTTTAAACATCACTTGAACAATTACTTCATCATTTTTTATAAACACCCTACCAAGTGGGCTTAAATCATCATATATAGTAACTGGTTGTCCAGAACATAAAATATAACTTAAATATTCTTTATCAATTTCAGATATAAAAAGATTAAACATGGATAAAAAATCATGTAACACTTTTAGAATAACACTATTTTTTTTCATAATTCCTCCACATAGACTATTATTATAAATTGTATAAAAGTAAAAAGCAAGAAATAATCCTTGCTTAATCAAAATTATCTAAAAAGTCATCAATGGTCATAAACTTATCATCTATTTCTTTTAATGATATTTCCTTCTTTTTTTCAGTGGCTTTTTGTACTGGTTCGTTATTTATTTTTTCTTCTTTTTTATTATCAGCATCCAAGTTATCTTCTTTTATTTGTTCCTTAATTAGTTTCACCTTTTCAAAAACATCTTCTATTTTTGATTTTGTTATGCTGCTTCCGGTAGAATACCTATCCATTATTGGTATTTCAGTTAGTTTAAATTCTTTTTCATCTTTATTTGTTTTTATAACAATGTTATGTTTTGCATCAGAAACATAAGTCTTTATTATTTCTTGCGGATTACTTTTTACCTCTCTTAAAAGAAGTAGTCCTCTTTTTGCACGAGAAGTTCTTTCAAATTCAGATAGTCTTACTCTTTTTGCAAGACCTTTTTTAGTTATTACAGTAACATATCCATCATCTTCTTTAAAGGTTTCACCATTAATTACTAAATCATCTTTTAAGTTAATTGCCTTAACTCCTGATGCCTTAAGGCCAGATAAAGGAATTTCATCTTTTTTATACCATAGACCATAACCTTTTTTAGTAGATATAAATACTTCACTAAGGAAATTAACATCAACCGATACTACCTCATCATTATCTTTTAATTTAATACAAGTAATTGGTTTTGAGTAACGCTGCATTTTAAAATCAGAAAGATAAGATTTTTTTACCATACCATGTTTTGTAAAGATAATTATTTCTTTATTATTAAACTCTTTAACAGGCATAGCTTTTATTATTTCTTCATCCTGCATAATAGGAACTATGTTACTTACGTGTTTGCCAAGATCTTTCCATTTTAATTCAGGAAGAGCGTGTACTGGTATGTATAAATAGTTTCCTTTATTAGTAAATAATATTAAAGTATCAAGCGTGTTTTGTTCAAACAATCCTATTACATAATCATTTTCTTTAACTTGTGTTTCATCACTTTCCGCTGCTTTATAAGACTTTTTAGAAACACGTTTTACGTATCCTTCTTTAGTTACAACAACTATTACGTCTTCTTTTGGAATCATTTCTTTTAAATCTATTTTTATTTCTGTTATCTCATCTTTAATAACCGACTTTCTAGGCGTCCCAAACTCTTTTTTTATCTTTCTTAACTCATCTTTAATAACTTTTTTAAGTTCTTCTTCATCTTTTAAAATAAGCTCATATTCTTTTATCTTATCTTCTAAATTCTTCATTTCCTCTTCAACGTCAGTTATATCCGTATTTGTAAGACGATATAATTGCAACATAACGATTGCCGTTGCTTGCTTTTCGGTAAATGAAAATTCTTTTTGTAAATTAATTATTGCATCAGCTTTATTTTTAGATCCTCTAATTACTTTAATTACCTCATCTAAAATACTAATTGCTTTTATTAAACCCTCTAATATGTGATACCTTTCTTTAGCATGGTCTAAATCAAACTTAGTTCTTCTTGTTACCACTTCTTTTCGGTGCGAAATAAATGCATCCAAAATAGAAAGTAACCCAACTTGTCTTGGCCTTCTTTGAACGATTGCAATCATGTTAAGACCATATGATATTTGCATATCAGTGTTTTTAAGTAAATAATTAATAATTAAATCTACGTTCGCATCTTTTTTTAGTTCTATAACGATTCTTAACTCACCACGTGACGTTTCATCCCTTACTTCTAAAATACCATCTACTTTTTTATCTATTCTAATATCATTCATCTTTTTAACAAGGTTTGCCTTGTTAACCTCGTAAGGTATTTCCGTAATTATAATGCTTGTTTTACCTTTTTCTTTTAAAACGTCATACTTGCACTTTACAACTATTTTACCTTTACCGGTTTCGTATGCTTTTTTAATTTCTTCTTTTCCTTCGATTACCGCTTTCGTTGGAAAATCCGGGCCTGGTAAAACCTCCATTATGGTATCTAGTCTTGAGTTAGGTGAATCTATTCTTTTAATCGTTGCATCAATTACCTCTGATAAGTTATGCGTTGGTATGTTTGTTGCATAACCTGCTGATATTCCCGTTGATCCATTAACTAATAAGTTAGGAAAAGCCGCTGGAAGCACGGTAGGTTCTTTTAAAGTATCATCATAGTTAGGTGCCATTAAAACGGTGTCTTTTGAAATATCATCTAGTAATACGTTACTTATTTTAGATAGCCTTGCCTCGGTATAACGCATTGCGGCTGCTCCATCACCATCCACCGAGCCATTATTACCGTGCATATCAATATAAGGAGCCATCATCTTCCAGTCTTGACTCATTCTTACCATTGCATCATAAATAGAAGAATCACCATGTGGATGATAATTACCCATTATCTCTCCTACTGCCTTTGCACTTTTACGATATTTTTTATCATAGGTGTTACCCGATTTATACATTCCGTATAAAATTCTTCTTTGAACCGGTTTAAGTCCGTCTCTAACGTCCGGTAACGCACGGTCTAAGATAATGGTTTTACAATACCTTCCAAAACGTTCACCCATTATCTCTTCAAGAGAATACTCTTCTATTCTTTGTAATACGTCTTTCATTTGTAACACCTCCTTATCTTAACATCTCATAATTATCTTCAAGTGAAAAATCAACGTTTTCTTCAATCCACTCTTTTCTAGGCTCTACGTTATCACCCATAAGTATGGATACTCTTTTTTCCGCTAGAGCAACATCAGTTATCTTAACTTTAATTAAACTTCTTTTATTAGGATCCATTGTTGTTTCCCATAACTGGTTAGCATCCATCTCACCTAGACCTTTATATCTTTGTAAGTCCTCTATTTTTCTTCCTTGAGTTACCTTCTTTAATTCTTCATCCGAGTATGCATAAACCTCTTCTTTTTTAGAAAACGTTATTTTATAAAGTGGTGGGTTTGCAATATATACCTTACCTTCTTCTATTAAAGGTCTCATGTAACGATAAAAAAACGTAACAAGTAAAACTTGTATATGGCACCCATCATCATCAGCATCCGTCATGATGATGATTTTATCATAATTACAATCTTCTAAGTGAAAATCAGGTCCAACACCCGCTCCTATCGTGTAGATAAGCGTGTTTATCTCAGCGTTTTTATAAGCTTCTTCAACGCTTGCTCTTTCGGTATTTAAAACCTTACCCCTAAGTGGTAAAATCGCTTGATACTCTCTATCACGGCCAGTTTTTGCACTACCTCCTGCTGAATCACCCTCTACTATAAATAGCTCGTTTTTCTTGTTGTTTTTCTTAGTTGCAGGAGCAAGTTTATCACTTATGTTTTTTTCTTTTGTGTTTTTATTTTTTCCCTTTCTTGCTTCTTCCCTTGCTTTTCTTGCAGCTTCTCTTGCGGCTTTTCCTTTTAAAGCTTTATTTATAATATCGGTTGCAACCGTTTTATTTTCTTCTAAGAAAAACTGCATTTTTTCGTATACTACTGCTTCAGTTACGGTTTTTGCAAGAGGAGTACCTAGTTTACCTTTTGTTTGCCCTTCAAACTGAAGTAAGTCTTCAGGAATTTTTAGAGAAAGTACCGCGGTTAAGCCTTCTCTTACGTCCGTTCCTTCAAAGTTTTTATCCTTTGCTTTTAAATAACCATTATTTTTAGCATAGTCGTTAAATACCTTTGTTAATGCCGTTTTAAAACCAACTTCATGACTTCCGCCG
>CASEKZ010000018.1 GCA_949288625.1 uncultured bacterium
TAAAGTTTATTTATGTTTTGTTTTCCATAATTGATAAAAATATTGACCGGGGTGGGGGTATATGATATTATAAACATGTAAAAAATAGTAGTGGAGGTAACTTATGAACAAGAAAAAAGGAATAATAATAGGAGTAGTTTTGTTTGTCTTGGCGGTAGTAGTAGGCTATGCATTATTTTCAGATACACTAACAATAAATGGAACTGCAACGGCAAAGGGTAAGTTTGACATGGAAATATCAAGTGCACAAATAACTAGTGAGGTTGGTTCAACTGGAGCAACTGCACAGGTAAGTAGTGATAAAAACACTTTAACGATTGACATACCCAAACTAGAATATCCAGGGGCATATGTAGAAGTTACATATAAAATAAAAAACGCAGGGACTATTCCAGCTTTATATGATAGTTATGATATAACTGGTGAAACGGATAGAATAAAATCTCAGTTTAATATAATACATATGTTTTATGAACCAGAAGATGAAACAACGGAAACAATAAGGATATACTGGGATTCTAATAACAATACGGAAGAAGAGGAAAGTACAACAATTACATTTAAGTTAAACTATGTTCAAACTAATGATAAAGAAAGTGCTTGTGCTAATTTGTTAGAAAAAGCAAAAATGGTAGAAGAATGTAGTGCATATTTAAGGCCAGAATCAGATTGCCCTATAAATAACTTTGATTTAAATCATGATGGTTTTGTTGATTTTTCAGATACAACTTTTTGGGAGGAAGGCGCCATCAGAATTGGATGTCAATTAAATTAGAAACAAGATATAATTAGAAATGTATAAGAGATGGAGCAGTAAGATGAATAGGAAAAAAGTAATCATAATAGGAACACTATTTTTAGCATTAGTAATGGTAGTGGGCTATGCACTATTTAGTGATACTTTAACAATTGATGGAGCAGTAACGGCAGAAGGTAATTTTGAACTTACAACTATGTGCGACGATAATGTGGCTCAAGCTTTAGGAGTTAATGCTCAACAGGAATATGGTAGCATAACAAATTCAAACATAAGTTGTTCTGACAAAAATGTTAGCGTTAGTGCTACATTAGGGTATCCTGGTTCTTATAAATATTACCGGGTTAAGGTAACTAATACTGGCACGATACCGCTAAATTAGAAAAGATTGTAGAACTTAATGATCCGGATTATTATACGTTTTCTAAGGAATTTAATCCTGGAGCAATAGAAAATTGCGAAGAAACTGGTGATAATAAGGTTTGTGCAAGACTTTTTTCAAGTTTAACTTGGCTTGATGATTATGCATCTACCGATGATGATATGCTTGATTTTTCATGGTATCAGGAACAATTAGATGCGGTACTTGATCCAGGCGAAACTGCTTATTTTTATATTCTTCTTGAATGGCTTTCCTCTTCCAATACTCAAGGTGAAGAATTGGTAGCAACTTTAAATGCTGAAATAACGTGGAATCAGATAACCAACTAACACTTATTAGTTGGTTTGTTTTTGTGTTTATTATATGCTATAATTTAAAAGGTGATAAGATTGAAAATGAAAATAACTATAATTGCATTGGTTACTTTTTTTATTGATCAAATAATAAAATTTTTAGCGGTTAAATATCTTACTATTTTAAACGTTATTCCAAACGTATTGTCTTTTGTTTATGCAGAAAATAAAGGCGTTGCTTTTAGTATGCTTTGGGGTAATAGATGGTTTATAGTTTTTTTATCTTTGTTATTGTTATTATTTTTAATTGGTTTTATAAAGAAAGAATATGTTAATTATGATAAAAATGTTGCTTTAAAAAATATTATGTTTGGTTTTTTAATAGGAGGAATTTTAGGAAACTTATTTGATCGTGTTTTTAGGGGGTTTGTTGTTGATTATTTATCTATTAGTTTGTTTGGGTATTCATTTCCGATTTTTAACTTGGCGGATGTTTTAATAACTATTGGGGTTATTCTTATGGTAATATGTTCTATATTAGATGATAAAAGGAAAAAACACGTTGTTTAATTAATGTTGATTTTTTAAAATGGTGTAATTATGATATAATACTATTTAATGGATTGTGAAGGGAAGTTCTTTGTATGAAATTTATTATAGATAAAGATGATTGTTGTAGGTTAGATAAATTTTTATTTAGTAAGCTTAATATATCAAGAAGTAAAGTACAGGAAATGATAAAGCAAAAATTGATAATGGTAAATAATAAATTTGTAAAAAGCGGATATTTTTTAAAAAGTGGTGATGAGGTTGATGTGATTGGAAAGTTAAAAGTAGAAACAACTGCGAAACCAGAAAAGATAGATTTGGATGTAATATATGAAGATGATGATATAATGATTATTAATAAACCAAGTGGTATGGTTGTTCATCCGGCGGCGGGGAACTTTACTGGTACCCTTGTTAATGGACTTTTATATCGCACTAAAAACCTTAGTAATTCTAATGATAACTTAAGGCCAGGCATAGTACACCGAATTGATAAAGATACTTCTGGACTTTTAGTTGTTGCTAAAAATGATTATGCTCATGATGCGTTGGCTAAACAGCTTAAGGATAAAACGTTATCAAGAACGTACGTTGCCCTAGTTAGTGGAAGGATAAATCATGATACTGGGTGTATTGATGCACCAATCGGAAGAGATCCTTTTGATAGAAAAAAAATGTGTGTGACGGACGTAAATGCCAAAGATGCTGTTACTAATTTTAAGGTTTTGGAGCGTTATAAAACAAGTACTTTGTTAGAAGTTAAACTTCAAACGGGAAGGACGCACCAAATAAGAGTTCACATGAAGTATATAAATCATCCTATAATAAATGATCCGGTTTATGGTAATTCTAAGAACACAACTTCATTTGGGCAAATGCTTCATGCAAAGGAACTAAGTTTTATTCATCCGGTAACAAAAGAAAAGATGACTTTTACTTGTCCTGTACCAAAGGAATTTAATGATATATTAGAAGAATATAAGAAGAAATAGGAGATTATTTATGAAAACATCAAGAGAAAAAAAAGATTTATTAGTAATGAAACTCCTTCATTATTTTATAACGGATAGAAACTACAATCCAGTTGTTGTTCATGGGATTCAAAATGAGATTTGGCTTGAAAACATGGATAGTGATTTTAGAATTGTTAGAATAGTTATGAATTATATTCATAATGAAGAACAATTAGAATTTGATAATTTTAAAGTTTCTAAATTGGTAAAGCAAATAAAATTAAAAACGTTTACGTTTAAGATGAAGGTTTTAACGCTTTATTTAGATTTGAATGAAGATGTAAAGCTTAGTAATACTAAAATTAATTTTCAAGTTAGAGTAAAAAATGAAAACTCATTAAAAAAAGATAAAATGATATTACAGTATTTTAATGATATGCCACAAAAATTAAAGTTTACTGAAGAAGGTGCTTTATTATATCAAAAAATAAATAATGATATAATAAAGAAAAATTTAGATAAGAGTGAAAAAATAAATGATTTATTTAGACCAAAATCAACGATTGTGACGAATGTTTTAATCACAATAATGACGATTATTATGGTTTTAATGTATTTATTGGCGGAAGGATCTACAAGTATAAAAACCTTGTTTGAATTTGGTGCTTTAGTTAAAGATGGGAACCCATTAAGATTATTTAGTAGTATTTTTCTTCATATTGGTGTTGTTCATTTTTTAATGAACATGTGGGCTTTAAAACTTCTAGGAACTCAAACAGAAAGATTTTATGGGCATGGAAAAACGTTATTAATTTTTATTTATAGTGGTATCATAGGCAATTTACTTTCACTAATTTTAATGGAAGATAACGTTATTTCTGCTGGGGCATCTGGAGCAATATTTGGTCTTATGGGAGCAATTTTATACTTTGCTATTAATCAAAGAACTTATATGGCTGAGGCTTTAAGAAGGGAAATTCTTCCAGTTATAATATTAAACATTTTATTGGGCTTTATGGTACCTGGTATAAACATATATGCACATATCGGCGGGCTTATTGCTGGAATGCTTATTTCAGTAGCGCTAGGTATAAAATATAAGAGCACTAAATTTGAAAGAATAAATGGTTTTGTGTGTTCGGTAATATTGGTTTTAATACTTGGCTATTTAGCATACTTTATGTAGGAGATATTAATATGATAGTGTTTAGAGTTATAAGTTTAACGCTTATTTTAATTGGTGTTTTTATGTCTGTTTTTGTTACCATCATGGCAAGGAAAAATAATAATAAGCCTAAAAAAAGAAAAGATGGACATAATTTTTGTGTGCTTATACCCGCAAGGTACGAATCAAGGGTTATAGAAGGACTATTAAAAAGTATCAAAAACCAAACGTATAAAATTAACATGAGTGATGTTTATGTGGTAATAGAATCAAAAAAAGATGAAACATTTAATATTTGTAAAAAGCATGGTGCAACCGTGTTTGTAAGAAAAAAACTTCATCTAAAAAGAAAGGGATATGCTTTAGATGAGGTTGTAAAACATATTTTGTCATTAAATAAAAATTATGATGCATATTTTATTTTTGATGCTGATAACGTTTTGGATGAGAATTACTTTAAAAACATGATTCCTGTGTTTGATATGGGCTATGATTTAGCTACTGGTTATCGTAATTGCAAAAACGGCAATGATAGTGTTGTTGCGGCTGCCTCTACTTTAACTTTTTCTTTAGTTAATGAGGTGTTTAATGAAAGTAAGAACCGAAAAACAAGAAATATTACTTTTTCCGGTACGGGTTTTTATATAAGGGGATATTTAATTGAAAAATGGCATGGTTATCCGTTTCATAGCCTAACGGAAGATTATGAGCTAAGTTCATACGCGACTCTTAATAATCTAACCACTTATTACAACACCAAATCTATATTTTATGATGAGCAACCACTTAAGTTTAAAAATACCATAAATCAAAGGATTAGATGGATTAGAGGATATTTTGACGTTAGAAGAATGTACCAAAAAAAAATGATTTTATCACTTGATAAAAATGATAAAAACTTTGGTTCTAAGTTAGATGAATCGTTTGGAATAATTCCATACATATTTATGGTTTTAGGTCTTTTGGTTTGGTTTTTATCAATTGTGTTTTTAATCGTGTATAACTTGTTTTTAAATAAAGAAGTTTTAAAAACTCATGTCTTTGAGTTGGTATTATATTTTTTAATCTTGTATTTTTCTTTACTTGTTATGACTTTAACCATTGTTATTATAGAAGGAAATAAAATTGATTTAAGCTTGAAAACGAAAATAAAAGTGTTATTTTATAATCCTATTTTTATGATAAGTTACGTTCCGTGTGCTTTTAAAGCACTAACTGCTAAAGAAGTTAAGTGGATTAAAGTTGAACATGGAAAAAAATTAAAAAAATAAGTAAATAACAAAAAAAGAGAAATGGTAAAAAAGAAGATGAAAAAAAGCAATTTTGATCTAAGATCAAGATGCTTTTTTTGTGATTAAAAGAAAGAAAAAAAGTAAAAAATGAAGTTTGCAAAGGGATTTAA
>CASEKZ010000019.1 GCA_949288625.1 uncultured bacterium
ACATTTGATGTGAGTGTCGTCCTCCAATCTTGAGAAAGAAAGGAGGGATAGAAATGAAGAAAAGAACTTTTATAATAAAAGTCCTTCGTCTTATTGCTATCATTTTATTACTCCTTACCTTATTGGTAATAGCAATAAAAAAATGACACTCTCTCATCTCTGATTGAGTGTCAACCCTAAATTTTTAGAGGCGACATTCACTTGCAGAATTAAATGTTCCTCTTTTTTATTTTATGCAAGTTTTCTTGCTTACATACTAATAATATCATAAAAGTAAACTTTTTTCAAATCATCTATACATTAACTCGTTAGTTCGAGTAATTATCAATATGGTGGCTCCAGGTAGAATCGAACTACCGACACAAGGATTTTCAGTCCTTTGCTCTACCGACTGAGCTATAGAGCCAAATAAAATGGCGGTTCCGACGAGATTTGAACCCGCGATCTTCTGCGTGACAGGCAGACGTGTTAACCCCTACACCACGGAACCATATAAACTTTCTTTCAAAGCTCTTTAAGTATACTAAAAATTACCCTTTATTGTCAAGTATCACTTGCTATTTTTTTTACTTTTATAATTATTTTGTTAATTTGTATGACAAAATAAAGCTAGCAAAAGACATCATCATTCCTAAGAATAGTTCAAATGACAAATCAACAGATGGAATTAAAGCTGGAATAGAGCCTAACACAAAACCTATTATCATACTATATATTAAATCAAATTTCTTTTTTAATAATTTATCCATTATTTTTAACAAAACAAACACACCAAACATAAGACCAATAACAAACGGAATAAGTTTATCAATTTGTAGAAGTCCAGCTTTAATAGGATGTGCCATTACGGATAACACATATTCATACATACCAATTATTATAAGTAAAAAAGACCCGCTCACACCAGGAACAACTTTACCAATAGAGTATATCAAACCTGCTAAAACGAAATTTAAATTAGTAATAAAAAATGAGTTAGTTTTAACATCAAAGTTTATTTTAAAGACGTTTTTTGACAAAATAAAAAACATTAAACAGAAAATAAAAGTAACAATAAGTGCTACATAATTTATCTTACCATTATTTTTTATTTCTTTAATAAGAAATGGTACGCCCCCTAAAATAAGTCCTATAAAAGTAAATTTTGTTATAACTTCGTGATTTTCATATAAAAACATCATAACGTTACTAAACCAAATCGCACCTATTAATATTCCAACACCAAGTATAAATAGGAAAGAAAAACTTTTTTTAAAATCTTTAAATAAATTATTCAAAGAATAAATCATTTTGTTATAAACACCAAAAATAACCGCAATAACACCACCTGATACACCAGGTACTATCATTGCGGTACCTATTAATATTCCAATTAAAAAAAGTCTAATAAAAGACATATAATCACCTAAATAATTATATGTCTTTTTTAACTTACTATTCTATTGTTAGCGTTTGACTATCTGGTTGTATTTGAATATATGTATTACCATCATTTACCACTAACTCTTCACCAGTTGCTTTTACTTTGTAAATTGTTTTACTAGAGCGAGACGTTTTTTGCCAAGTAATTGGAATTGCATAACCTTCTGAAATGTAATATCCTTCCCCACTTCCTACGTTATTTAAACCTTGTCTTCCACCAGAGTATCCATCATTTAATCTGTAATTATGTACTTTATAAGTAATTATATTCTTCGCAGTATATTGTAATCCAGTTACATAATCTTTGTGTTCCGTATGGTTTTGATACCTTTTATATACTTTGTTTTCAGCATCATATCCATAACTTGTTAAATGACCTGATGAATATGGAATTCTAACCGTGTTTGCCGGAATTGCTCCATCAATACTTGCTAGATCAAGCGACTCTGCTTGATATTTTAAAAGTAAGTCCTCTTCGGTTGTTGTTCTATAACCTTTTTTTGCCGCTACTTCTTTTAATTTTGCTATTGAGGTGTACGCACGATGTTCTTTTGCAATATTTCTTAAAGCACTATCCCAGGTAAAAGCACTAGAATTATCAGCGTTTATAATGTCTATGTCATATGATCTAATATCACTTTGAGCTTGCGGACTCCATCCGATGTGTGCGTATATGGCATCGTTTTCCATAACATAATCCAAATAGTAATGTCTTGAACTTCTAACTGATGCAATTCTTGCCGTATCTTTATCCCTAAATAAGGCCATCATTCTTGTTATTCCACCTTCTACGATCATTTCATAGGTTATGTAAGCATCTTGCAATCCAGCTTGATATCCCCAAACCGCTTTATTGTTGTTAATCATAACGGCGTATGGTCTTGAGTTTGACGATAAATCAACGATTTGAACTTGTTTTTCTTCTTGTTTTACTTCTTTTTTCTTTTTTTCTGGTTCTTTTGTTTTCGCATCGTTATTATCTTGCATTAATAAAACTAAAGCTAGTGCTCCTATTATAATTAACAAGATAACTACAAGTATAATTTTTGCTTTTTTACTAAGTTTTTTTCTTTTCTTTTTATGTTTTTTAGATTTCATATTATCATTTTCATCCGTTTCTTCAATTATCTTAAATTCATCATCCATGTTACTTCTCCTATCCTTTATAATCTTATTATACTATCAATTGATTTATTAAACAATCAAAAAAAGATATATGATTTTTATCATTATCTTTTTAGTATGTGATTTGCAGCTATTATGGCACTAGTAAACGCCCATGAAAGGTTGTATCCACCACACTTACCATCAACGTCTAATACTTCTCCTATAGCGTATAATCCTTTACATTTAGTTGACTCTAAGTTTTTTGTGAATTCATTTAATGTCGCACCACCACTAGTTACTTGTGCAGTATTAAAATCCCCCGTATCGGTTATGTTAAAACTCATGTTTTTTAGGTTAAAGCAAATTTCTTCGAGTTCGTTTTTGGTTAATTCTTTTACCAGTTTGTTATCAAGTTTTAATTCTTTTGTAATTACTTTTGCAAGTTTATTATTTATAA
>CASEKZ010000020.1 GCA_949288625.1 uncultured bacterium
TTTATTTTTAAGTTATCAAAAAAAGCCTTGGTTTTTTTTCTATCCTTATTATAAGCCTCATAATAATTACTATGTACGTATAAAATTTTATTATTAGATGATACCCGTGCTAAAAAACCGCACGGTCCTGAATAAGTGGCATAACAAATAGAAGCATAATACCTTTTATAATTGCCCAAGATCCACCTTATTCTTTTTAATAAGTTAATAAACTTTCTTATTATAAAATTCTTGTTATAGCTTACTTTATACTCTTTTATTTTCACAGACTTATCTACGTCATTTAAAAACACACCTTTTTTTTCTTCTAGTACTAATGTTACAATATACTTATCATGATTAAAATTTTTAAGTAATTTAATTAAAGAGGTCTCTATACCACCCAAATCTAAATTATATGATGCAATAAGAATATTTTTTTTTAACATATGTATCACCTACGTTAATTATATTATATATTGTTTCTTTTTACAAATAAAAATGCCAATTAAATCATTGGCATTTTATAATAAACATTATCTTTTAAACAACTTACATTTACGAACAATAAATTTATCAATTCTTAAATTGTTTCTTCTTGATGTCCTCTCATATTCGCACGTATCATATTCATCATCAGAATATACACTATCATAAATGTCATGATAAACGTCTTGAACTTGAAATCCATCGGTAATAAAAGGATAATCCTTTAATAATTTACTTGATAAATCCGCCATTTTAGGGCAATCCAAAGGACCCCTATCGCATTCAAAGCATAACGAACCATTATCAATTTTAAAACGTTCATTTACGTACTTTCTAATTTCTTTAGTTCTGTTTACTTTTTGAGTAACATCCTTATCAGTATGTAAAATAACAACTTCATTTTTTAATACACCATTTTGTATATAATGTACTATTATTGGAAAATTTCCCATAACTTCACTCCTTAAAACCAATACGAATATAATAACACAAAATAAATATATTTCAAGTAATAATTTGAAATTAATAATTAAAAAAATCACTTTTTTAAACTTAGTGACCTTTTTATTAAGATTTTTATATAACAATTGCTATCATGTTATTAGAACCTTTATTAACAACCTTTGTTAACGTGGTTTGTAATTTATGCCTTATATTATCAGGCATAAGTGATAATTTACCTCTTATTCCTTCTTGAACAATTACATCTAGGCTTCTTCCAAACATTTCGCTTTTCCATACACTATCAGGATCAGATTCATAATTCTTCATTAAATTATCTATTAATTCCTTACTTTGTGTTTCTGAACCAATAATCGGCTCAAAAGTCGATTCAACATCAACTCTTATCATATGAATAGATGGTGCAACAGCCTTTAGCTTAACGCCATATCTTGTTCCTTGTTTTATTATTTCCGGAGTATCTAATTTCATGTCCTTAATCGTTGGAAAAGACGTTCCATAACCAGTTTGTTTAACCATTTTCAATGCTTCTTTAAACTGACCATATTCTTCTTTCATTTCATTAAATTCTTGAAATAAAGAAATTAACTTTGACTTAGAGTCTATATCCGTACCAATTATCTCATTTAACACCTCATTATATAAACCATCTGGTGCTTCTAAATTTATCGTAACTTCACCGGTTGCCGTATTTACTTCTGATAAATATGCCTTTGATATATGATCAGAATTTTGAAAATGTCCAATTATTGTATCGACATCCCTTACTTTATCAACATCAATAACGCTTTCTTTTATTCTTTCAACATACTCTTTTTTTAAAGGATGTTTATAAGATAAACAAGCAATCCAATCTGGCATATTTACGTTAACACTTAAAACAGGAAATTCAAACAATGCTTCTTTTAATATATTATATATTTCTTTTTCAGTCATTGTCTCAACACTAACTGGTATAACAGGAACACCATGCTCACTTCTTAATTCATTTGCTAATTTTTCGGTATCAGGATGGTTTGGATGAACCGAGTTTAAAACAACAATAAAAGGTTTACCTATTTCTTTAAGCTCATCTATAACTTGATTTTCAGCATCTACGTAATCCTTCCTTGCAATCTCACCAATACTCCCATCCGTTGTAACAACAATTCCTATGGTAGAATGATCCCTTATTACTTTTTCAGTGCCTATTTCGGCAGCTTCCACAAACGGAATTTCCTCATCATACCAAGGAGTACGTACCATGCGAGGTCCATTTTCATCTTCATAACCCTTAGCGGCATCAATAACGTATCCAACGCAGTCAATAAGTCTAATATTTGCAGTAAAATCATCAATCGCAATAGTTGCGGCATTAGATGGCACAAACTTCGGTTCAATTGTCATTATCGTCTTACCTTGTGCAGTTTGAGGTATCTCATCTAAACATCTTTTTTTCTCATATTCATCTTTTATGTTTGGAACAACTAAGTTTTCAATACACTTTTTAATAAAGGTTGATTTACCAGTTCTAACAGCCCCCACTACTCCTAAATATATATCCCCACCAGTTCTTTCAGATATATCTTTTATAATATCGTATTTTTCCATATAATCCCTACTTTCTTTTCAATCTCATTAAATACTATGAAAAAATACCATTAATATGAAAAAAAGAAGAAAAATTCTTCTTTAATCCATCATACTTTCTAAATTATTTGGTATTTGATCTCCTACAACAGCTTTAACTATTTTATCAGATTGTTCTTTTGAAACGCTTTTACCAGTTAAAACAGACAACTCATTAATTACGCTTCTAATTGTTTTTTCATCCTTTAAGTTACCATCTTTTAAACGTGATGCAAGCTCCAAAATGGATTCTTTACTAACGTTTGTTTTTTTCTCTACTTTATTAAGAAAGCTATCGGTTATTCCCATGTGATTATCACTCCTAAAATAATATATGACATTAGATATTAAACGTTAATAAATTATTAACCATATATTTTTATCAACCTAGCGGAATGATTATTTATAATTCTTTACCATGTTATTTATAAACGTAATTTATAAAATACCTATCTTGTCTTTATCATCTACTTTTTTAAACTACCAGTTTTATTATTACTCATTTCGATTTTTAAATTGAAAGACTATTGGTGTTCCAACAAAGCCAAAACTTTCTCTTATTTTATTTTCTAGATATCTATGATATGAAAAATGAACGAGACCTTTATTGTTAACAAAGAAAGTGAATTTAGGAGGACAAATACCAGTTTGTGATACATAATATATCTTAAGTCTTTTGCCTTTATACGAAGGCGGTGCCTCATTTGAAACAGCATCTGTTATAACATCATTTAATACGCTTGTTTTTATCTCTTTGTGAGCATTTTCATATACATTTATAACCTCTGGCATTAAAGTGTGTAACCTTTTTTTAGTTTTAGCAGATAAAAACACGATTGGAACATAACTTAAAAATTGAAATTCTGCTTTTACTTTTTTTGTAAAATCTTTTATAGCTTGATCTTTATTTTCAATCATGTCCCATTTATTTACTACTAAAACAAGTGCTTTACCTGCCTCTAGTGCATAACTGGCAATGTGTTTATCATGCTCTATTATACCTTCTTCAGCATTAATAACAACCAAACATACATCTGATCTATCAATTGCCTTCATACTTCTTAAAAGACTATACTTTTCAATCGTTTCATATACTCTTCCTTTTTTTCTCATTCCCGCCGTATCAATTACAACAAATGGTCTTTTTTCATAATTAAAGGTAGTATCAACCGTATCACGAGTAGTACCCGCAACATCACTTACAATTACCCTTTCTTCGTTTAAAATCGCATTAACTAATGATGATTTACCTACGTTAGGACGCCCAATAACACAAAACTTAATAACATCAGAAGCATATTCTTCGCAAGAAACCTTTGAAAAATCTTTTATTACCTCATCCATCAAATCATCCATGCCAAGATTATGTTCGGCTGAAATCCCAAAATAATATTCAAAACCCAATTCATAAAAATCATATATGTTTTCTTGCGATCTTTTATTATCAATCTTGTTAATAGCAACAATAACCTTTTTATTACTACGTCTTAAAATATCCCTTACAACTAAGTCATTCGTGGTAATACCTTCTTTACCATCAACAACAAATATCACAACATCAGCTTCATCTATTGCAAGTTCTGCTTGCACTTTTATTTCCTTATTAAAAGTATCATCAGAAATATCTATTCCACCAGTATCTATTACGTTATACTTATAATCAAAATAAGTTCCAGTACCATAAATTCTATCACGGGTAACACCAGGAGTATCTTCTATTATAGCTTGCTTTTTTCCCACCAAACGATTAAATATAGTAGATTTTCCAACGTTTGGCCTTCCAACTAGTGCAATGGTTGGTAATTTCATAAACATCACCTCTGTAACGCACACAATTATATCATAAATTTAAAATTAAAAGAAGTTTATTAAAGTGTTTCGTAAACTTCTTTTTCTATAATACCTTGAATTTCTTTTTTACCTAGCTTGGTTTTAGATGAAAATAAAACAAGTTCATCACCAATGGCTAAGTCTATATTATCGGTAATTTGTTTTTTATATTTTTCTCTTTGTGTTGAGCCTATCTTATCAACTTTGGTTGCAATAAGCGTTACCTTTACCCCATGAAACTTTAAAAAGTTATACATAAGTAAATCATCCTCTGTTGGTTTATGCCTAAAATCGACCAGCATAAACACACCTTTTAGATTTTCTCTTTCTGATAAATACTCTTCTATCATCATACCAAATTTTTTCTGATCAGATTTACCTGATTGAGTATATCCATAACCTGGTACATCAACTAAGTAAAACTCATCATTTACCTTATAAAAGTTTATTGTTTGTGTTTTACCAGGTTTACTAGATATTCTAGCTAAGTTTCTTCTTTCTAAAATAGAGTTTATAAAACTAGATTTACCAACGTTACTTCTTCCTAAAAGTAAGAACTCAGGTTTATTATCAGTGGGATACTGACTTCTTCTTACCGCAATAACTGGCTCCTCAACTTCATTTATTTTCATTTTCATCACCTTCGACTTTTAAACACAATCAACTAATTGCGTTATGTATTATAACAAAGTTATGAATAAAATGCAAATTTATAACTAACTTTCAATAGCGATTTTTGCGATTTTAACTGCATCCTCAAGCGTACCACAAGCACAAATAAATAAGTTTTTGTGACAAAACGTTATTGATTTTACTCCGCTTATATCTTGTAATTCTTGATTTTCCTTACCAGCCCAAGCCTCTGGAAATGGTTTTTTAACGTCAAAACTATTAATTGATGTTGGTGTTGCAACAACACTATATCCACCTCTTTTAGAAGGAAATATCGCGTACAAAATATCACTAGCTTTAGGATTATTAGAAGTCAAAACAATATCTTTCCACGGCATATAAAAATCAAGTATTAAAATTCCGCTAGTACTTTCATCAATCTTTTTTTCAACAATTTTTTTAGCGTCTTCCTTAGCCACCATTTTTTTAATCATATTATTAAAAATTACGTTTGCAAAATTAACAGCGTTTAAAAAGCATTCGTTTTCATCTTTTTTCTCATTCCACGAAGGATTAAAGCATCCAATTAAACTAGGAATAGTTTGTAATTTTACCTCTGGTTCGCTTTTTAATGATTGCCCGTTATCATCACGATCTATATCCATTATTAAATTTTTATCAACCATTTGAACAAAGTTTTCCTTATTTTCTACTTTAAGTTTATCTATTATATCATTTCCAAATTTTTTCCAAACCAGACCGCACGTAGCATATTTAATGCCGTTATCGCGAATTTCATCAAAATCTATTCCATGATGATCAAATTCCCCAAAACCAACGTCGTAAAAAAAAGCATCTTTATTCGTAGCCTTATTGGTTCGATATATTTTCATAGATCCAAACTTATTTAATAAAATAACGCTTGCCATAACCTCATCTGCATGAAATGTTCCATTATGAGTTATAAAATCCGCATCTTTTTCTTTATCAACTATTTTTATTTCCAACTTATTACCAAACAAGTCTTTTAACGCTATTTTTTTCATATAATCACCATCACTTATTAGTATTATTATAATAATTTAATTCTGATAAACCTCTTGAGATTTCCTCTAGGTCTTCCGCAAGTATTTCTTCGTTTAAAACTTCTTCAATTCTAAATATAAGACTTTGTAATGAACCATAATTATTATAATCTATGTTATATCTTTTTAAAACACCTATTTGATCATCACTTAAATAAATTCCATTACCACGCATCTTTATCATACTTTTATCATTGTACACATCTTTAGTAAGTTCATCTATATCTATGTTTTTTCCATTAACTTTCATTTTTTAACCCAACACTAGCCTTTCCTTTAACAATTGACTTTATTCATTCTTTATTATAAAAGAATAAATAGTTTTAAAAAAACATCAAGTATAAAACCATAAACTTTAACTATAGTTTAAAAAACTAACTAAATAATAACATATTTTATTACACAAAAAAAGGCTTTTACGCCTAATTTTCTTAACCCGACCAGTAATACAACTACTATCCCAATTAACTCTAACACAACAACACCAATTTTTTACTTCTTTTTACAAATCTTGTGTTTATTCATCTTCTTTGTATTCCATACATAGTTTATCTAGCTTATCAATTATCTCATCTGCCTCGCTAAAACTATTTAATTTAGCACCGCAAGCATAAACGTGTCCTCCACCATTATACTGTTCAAATAACTTATTAATTTTTAAACCTCGACTTCTAGCAGAAGTTCTTATAACCCCGTTTTTAACATCTTCAGTGAAAATAACCCAACAAATAAGTCCGTGAATAAAATTATAATCATTCATTATGCTCCCTACGCTTGCCGAGTCAACTCCAAACTCCTTTAAATTTTCATCTGTAATCTTAACATATCCCAAACCATTTTTAGTCATCTTCATATTTAACGAAATAAACCCTTCTAACCTGACCTCAGCCATTGGCCTTTTATAAAGAATCTCATAAAGCTCATTTGGTTTTACGTGTTCATCCCTAATTAACCTTAAAATGGTTTTATAAGTTTCCGCTTTATTAGCACCAAACAAAAATCTGTTAGTATCCGCAATGATACCCATAAAAATGTTTTCAGCCGCGTGCTTTGGTATTTTAAGATTATTATTATAAGCAAATCTAGCGATTAATTCACACGCACTTGATGCATCAATATCTATTATTTCATTATCTGAGAACTTATCAATTTCAGGATGATGATCTATTTTAACAACGTCCTTAAACTTATAATAATCAACGCCATCTAACCTCTTAATATCTGGTATGTCAAGTGCAATTAATAAAGCGTCCTTACAAATTTCATCGGTTATTTTATCATGATTGCCAAAGAATTTAAATCTAGATATAGAAGTTCCCGCAACATAAACTTCCTTATTAGGAAAATTTTCTAAAATAATTTCCTTCAAAGCAAAAGTAGACCCCAACGCATCTGGATCTCCACCAACGTGTCTTGCTATTATTATACGATTATATTTTTCTATTAATTTTAATATCTTTTCTTCCATGTTATACCTTTTTAAACTAACTTATAAGTATCCCTAGCAATCATTAACTCTTCATCAGTTGGGATAACATAACATGCTATCTTAGAATCATCAGCACTAACTAAAGCCTCTTTGCCTCTTACGTTGTTTTTTTGAGCGTCAAGTTTAACACCTAACACTTCTAATTCCTTCATAATGTCACGTCTTGTATCAACAGATTTTTCACCAATACCAGCAGTAAAGCAAATAGCATCACAGCCTTTCATTTCTACATAATATTTTGCTATGTAATCAACTATTCTTCTTACGTACATTTTTTGAGCTAAAATACAGTTTTCATCACCATTAGAAATACCTTCTTCAATGTCCCTTGAATCACTTGATTTTTTACTAAGTGCTAAAAGCCCACTTTGCTTATTTATTACCTCATCTATTTGCTTTGGCGTCATTTTTGTTTTTTCCATTACATAAGGAATTATACTAGCATCTATATCTCCACACCTAGTTCCCATTATTAAACCAGCATTCGGAGTAAGTCCCATACTAGTATTAACACACTTTCCGTTAACAACAGCACTAACAGAAGCACCATTACCAATGTGACACGTAATTAACTTAGTGTCTGTTCTTCCTAGTATTTCGTTTGCTCTTTGAGCAACATACTTATGCGAGGTTCCGTGAGCACCATACCTTCTTACTTTATAATCGGTATACCACGAATACGGTAACGCATACAAATAATTTTCTTTTGGCATAGTTTGATGAAAGGCAGTATCAAAAACAACTGTTTGAACAGCGTTTGGGAAAACTTCCTCCGCTGCTTTAATTCCGATTACAGCCGCCGGATTATGAAGCGGTGCTAAAGACGATAACTCAGTTATTTTAGATAATACTTCGTCATCTATAACAACAGATTTATCAAAATAATCACCACCTTGAACAACACGATGTCCAATACCTTTTATATCATCTAACGAATCAACAACGTTATTTTCCTCTAACTCTTTAACTAAAGCTTTAAATGCGTCTTCATGGTTGTTAAGAGAAACTTCTTTTTTAATTTTTTCTCCATTTACTTTTATAGTATAAAAACTATTTTCAATGCCAATTCTTTCCATCAAACCAGATATCAAAACTTTTTCTTCTGGCATTTCATACAATTGAAACTTAAGTGATGATGAGCCAGCATTAACAGATAATATTTTCACAAAATCACACTCCTGTTAATAATTATACAACAAAATTCATACAATTAAAACAAAAAAGGTAGCAAAAGATAGCTACCTTATAAAAATCTATATCATAAATTACTTTTGAGTATTATAAGATCCACCTAATTGTGATTCACCCATTTTTACTAAACGTTTTGTGATTTCACCACCTACTGAACCATTAGCTCTAGAAGTTGCATCAGCACCTAAATTAACACCAAATTCGTTAGCGATTTCGTATTTCATTTGTTCTATTGCTTGTTTAGCATTTGGAGCAACTAACTTATTGTTACTTGATTTCATGTGTTTTCACCTCCTATACACTAATAGAATGTGAAAATATTGTCATTTCATACAATTTTTTTCATGGTAATTTTTGTTAATTTAATTATTTAAAAATAAAAAAGATATGAATTTACATATCTTTATTATAACCATTATTAAACCAAATATTATGCAGTCATTCCCATTCCGCCATTATTTATTTGATCATCACCATAATTATTTAAAGGATTATCATTATACCCAAATCCTGTACTTGCTTTTTGCATTTCATCCTTATATGGTTTTTGTTTATTCAAAAGAGCAATTAACTCATCATACTCGTCAAATAACTTTCTATTTAAACCATTAGCGGTAACCTGATTTCCCCAATTTACAAACCTAATAACAAACTCAACCAAAGTTTTCGTAGGTATTGAAATGTGTTCATCATACGATTTTCTTACGTCCGTCATGAATTTTTCAAACGAAGCATCAACGTCACTTTCCGTTTTAAAAACACCGCCATCAAAATTATCAGAATTAAATACACCTTGACCTATAACGTTACCATTTGAATTTTCGTTGCCAAACGAACCAACGAATGAAGGTGTTTCATTTTCTTGCGAAAGCGAATTAGGAAATGAGAACATGTTATTATTAGCTGAAAAATTATTTGATGTAAAATTATCTGAATTTGATGGAACTTCAGGATATTTAGTAGAATCTTCAGGATCAACGCCACTAGGTGGAATAATTCCTGACAAATCTATTGCAGGAACACTTTCAGCATTAACATCAGCAACAGGCGCGTCAATCTGTGGTTCAGAAGCATCTGGCACAACTGGTATTACTGGAGTTTCTTCACTTGCAGGTGCTTTTTCTGGCTCAACTTTTTCCGCTGATACTTGTGCACTATTTACGTTTTCTTCAGTTTCTTGAGCTGTTGTCTGTTCTTCTTTTTCCACCTTATCGTTAACAGGTGCTTTTTCTGCTACCGAAATAGTATTCAAAACAACTACGTTATCACCATCCAAAGAAACGTCTTCGCCATTTTTTATCATTTCTTTTTTACTCATAACAAAATCCTCCTACTTACTATGCTTCATTTCCATTTAAAACTTGTTGCCCATCCTTTGCAATCTTTCTCATTGCATCCTTAACCTTCGTCCACTCATCATTATCAACGATGTTTTCAAGTGAATATACGCCATCTTTATCATTTAATATAGCAACATAAAGTTTAATCATATCATTTTCATCTACTTCATTAAAAGTGTATACAATATAAGTTTTATTCATATCTTTAAGTTTAAATAAAGATAAACGTTCCGCATCTTTCTTAGTTCCATTTTCATCAACTATTACAAATTTTTCTTTTTGAACCGTTTGCAAAGCTGACATACCGCTTGCAAAGCTTTGTCCCACGTTAACCTTTTTACTGCTTCCTATATTACTAGCCGTTACCATATATACACCTCTTCTATTCTTACATATTTCATTTTAACATACTTATTTTCTTTTTGCAACAAAATATGAGCAATCAAAAGCACAATTATCCTTCAAATATTTATCAAAGTTATCAAAGTTATTAAATTCTTTACATTTTTTATTTTTACCATCAAAAAAACCCTTTAATCTTAACTTGCCATATGCCCAATCACCAGCAACATAATCAAAATCATGAAAGTAATCAGTATATCTTGCTAAAAAATCATCTTTATTATAACCATTTTTATAATTTTTAATTATTTCATATTCTATTTCATCTATTGTTATCTTTTCCATTATATACCTCGCATTATACAAATTATATCATAAATTTTAGTCCATGGGCAAACTATATGTTTCATTAAGGTTTGGAACATAATTGGGCACACCACCTTTTACAACTTTCATCACAACAGGTATTTCACTCGTTAGCTTAACATCATCCGACTGAAAAGGCAATATTGTCCTTTGCGTAACTTCAACGTATATATATACTTCAATTAATGCGCTATTTAATCCGTATGAACTCACCCTTGTCTTTACGTCCAATCCGACGTTTCCAGAATATTTAATCCTAACTGGTATTTTTGGCCCTAAATTAGAAAAAAACGAATTACCAAACATAACTCCTAAAGGAACCTCATATATTATTCCGTTTTTCAAATTCTCATCTAACATGTTAGAATACATTTCTTCAGGTAAACCTTCTCCTTTTTCCGCCTCTTTTAGCCTTGCTCTTACGTTTTTAGCAACCACTATTAAAGCATTATTAATAAGACCAGTATCGAAATCAATGCTTTCTATTTCACCTTTATTGTTTTTTATAATCGTAAATAATTCTTTACCATTTAAAAGTTCGTCTACTTCTTTTAAGCCAGCACTTCTTAAAATTTCGATTCCTATTTTTTTAGTTTGAACGTTTGCATAACTCATTATCTGAGGCATGGCCTTTTTATCTAAAACAATCAAAAAAATAACACTACAAATAATTAAAAAAATAAATATTAAAACATAAATATTTTTAAATAACATTTTTATTTTATCCATAATATCACATAATAATATATGAAAAAACAAAAAGAAATATTTTTTTATTTAATTATAAAATTAGTTATTACTAAATATGCGATAACTGCTAAAACAATAAGAACTAAAACTATTATAAATATCTTTTTCTTACCATTTCTCTTAGTTAGTTCCCTAGTTAACGTACTAAAATCCTCAAAATCATTTTTGGTAAACATGTTTGAATCTGTATAGAAAGTTCTATCAGCCTTTGTTATGGTCTTACTAAGTTCATTAGTCATGGTCTTACTTTTTTCTTGAACATCAAATGAAGTATCAATTGGATTTGTTACTATGGTGTTTTCCTTACCCTTTAAATCAGATAATAAGTCAAGGGCATCATTAGTATCAGTATCTACCGTGTTTATTAACTCTTCTAATTCTTCTTCATCCTTTTTAATATCGTCATATTTTTTTGTGTATTTAAAATTCCTACCCTTGGTAAAATCTATATATTTTTGTTTTTCCTTCGCTTCTTCAATAAACGTCCTTTTATTTTTAGCTTCGTTTATAATTTCATTAATATCATAACTCTTGTTTTTTCTTCTGCTAATTAAAGGCTCTTCAAGCAAATCAACGTTATCAATATCATATTTCTTAAAAGTACGATACTGCCTGGTGTCGTATTTATCATCCAGCATATCCTTTAGCCTGTTAATGTTAATTTCCTTTGCGGAGTCAATAACCTCCATGTTTTGATACGTTGTATCTTTATATAAATCATCATAAACTTCTTCATATAACTTGGTGTTTTTCTTTGTTCTTTCATATTTTTTACGTTCTTTAACCGTATACTTATCCATTCTAGACTGCATAAAACACCTCCGCACTTTATATAATTTAATAATAACATATTTTACACTTTTTTAAAAGCTTTATTGCTTTTTTAAAAGCTTTATTGCTTTTTTAAAACTTTGTTACTATAATTAATTTTAGGAGGTTTTTTATGAAGTTTATGGTTGATAAAGATACATGCATCGGATGCGGTGCTTGTGCAAGCATATGCGATGAAGTTTTTGAAATAACGGATGATGGTTACGCAAAAGCTAAAGATGAAAAAGTAACCGATGAGGATATAAAAGAAAACGCTATATCCGCTATGGAAAGCTGCCCAACAAACGCAATACATGAAAAAAAGGAAAACTAAATCAAACTAGTTTTTCTTTTTATTTATAGTTTCACTAACAGCCATGTTATAAAGTACCTTTACTTCTTTTGGAGTAAGTTTTCTTTTTTCTCCACTTTTTAAACTCCCTAAAGTAAGAAAACCAAAAGCTTCCCTTTTTAATTTGATAACTTCATGACCAATATACTTTATTAATCTTTTAACCTCGTGATTAACGCCATCATGAATGGTTATTTCAAGGATTGACGTCATCTTTTTTTTATCTATTCTTTTTAATTTAACACGACTTGGATAAATAACTTTATCATCAAGTTTTACCCCAACTTTAAGCTTTTTCACTTCATTTGGAGTAACAATTCCTTTTACCTTAACGACATAAAGCTTATCAATTTTACTCTTAGGGTGCATCATAAGATTAGCAAATTCACCATCATTAGTTAACAAAAGAAGTCCCGTTGTATCATAATCTAACCTTCCTACTGGATAAATTCTTTTTCCAACGTCATCAAAAAAGTCTAAAACGGTTTTACGTCCTTTATCATCTTTAGTGGTAGTTACAACACCCCTTGGTTTATAAAATAAATAATACTCTTTTTCCTGATACTCAATTAATTTACCTTCTATTAATATTTGATCACCGAAAGAAGCTTTAGTGCCTAGTTCACATACTTTTTTACCATTTACGAAAACCTTGCCTTGTTTTATTAACTCTTCTGCCTTTCTTCTTGAACAGTAACCAGCTTCTGCAATTATCTTTTGTAGTCTTTCCATTATCTACACCTTCTTTATACTCTTATGATTTTTCATTAGTTTTTTAATACCACCTTTTTTAAAAGCAATCGTTGCAATAGATTTATCAACGTTTACAACAACGCCTGGTCCGTACGTGTCATGAACAACGTTATCACCGGTTTTTAAACCATTATCTTCATTAAACATTTCCGTTTTATCTAACTTATTTAAAACGCTTTTGCTTTCCGGTAAATCAATATACTTTTTATCAATTTCTCCTATAAACCTACTTGGCATGTTAACGCTTGTTCTACCATAAAGCATTCTTTTAAAAGCATTTACTAAGTAAAGTTTTTTCTTAGCACGGGTTATTGCAACATAACAAAGTCTTCGCTCCTCTTCTAAGCCACCTTCTTCAAAAGAGTTAATGTGCGGAAAAATATTTTCTTCCATCCCAATTACGAAAACATAACTAAATTCAAGCCCCTTAACAGCATGCATCGTCATTAAAGTAACCTTAGGAAAATTATCGTTTTTTTCATCATTAACGTCACTTACCAGACTTACCTCATTTAAAAAATCTTCAAGCGATGCAATACCACTTTCTTCTTCAAACGTTTTGGTAATAGATTTAAATTCCTCTAGGTTTTCTAATCTTATATCAGCCTCTAGTGTGTGTTCAGATTCTAAGTCGCTTTTAATCCCTGATTTATCAAGCACCATATCGATGGTTTCCGTTAATGATAGTGACTCACTTTGCTTTTTCATGTCTAAAATAAGCTTTTTAAACTCAAGCTCTTTACCCTTTTCAATAACATCAAACATAGACGTTTCATTTAATACGGCATCCATGCTTAAATTATCAATTGACTTAGGACCAATACCTCTTTTTGGATAATTTATAATACGCTCTAAAGAAACGTCGTCCTTAGGATTATAAATGAGTTTTAAATACGCAAGTAAATCCTTAATTTCTTTTCTTGAATAAAAAGCATATGCTCCAACTATTTTATATGGTATGCTACTATTTAAGAAACCTTCTTCGATTGCTCTTGACTGAGCGTTAGTTCTATAAAGTACCGCTATTTCATCTAAACTTACACCATCATTATTTAATTTTCTAACTTCTTTTGTAACATAAGACGCTTCATCTTTTTCATCAAGTGCCCTTACGTACTTTATTTTTTCTCCCTCTTCATTTTCAGTCCATAGACTCTTATCTTTTTTTTGTACGTTATTTTTAATTACACTATTCGCAGCATTTAAAATTGTTTTAGTAGAACGATAATTTTGCTCAAGTAAAATTACCTTAGCATCTTTATAATCCTTTTCAAAATTAAGAATGTTTTTAAAGTTTGCGCCCCTAAAACTATATATGGATTGAGCATCATCGCCGACCACACATATGTTTTTATATTTTATACTTAACATTTTAGAAAATATATACTGTACTTCATTAGTGTCCTGATATTCATCAATAAAAATATATTTAAACAACTCTTGATATTGTTGTAACACATCCGGGTGTTTATTAAATAATTCAATAGGTTTAACAAGCAAGTCATCAAAATCTAAAGAATTATTTCTTAAAAGTGTCTCTTGATACTTCTTATAAACTTTATAAATAATATCGCTTACCTCATCATTGACTAATGACTTATATTTATCAGGCATTACCATTTCGTTTTTACAAGAACTAATTTTATTTTTTATAAATTTTGGATTATACCTTTTTGAATCAATGTTTAAATCTTTTAATATTTTTTTAATAACAATAAGAGAATCATCACTATCTAAAATAGTAAAATTCCTATCATAACCTAAAAGATCATGATTTTCTTTTATTATTCTAAGTCCAAAAGAGTGAAACGTTGATATTTGAATGCTATATCCTACGCTTCCAACTTCTTTTATAATACGATCCTTCATCTCTTTTGCAGCCTTATTAGTAAAAGTTATAGCTACTATGTTTTTAGGATTAACCCCTCTTTCTTTAATTAAATAAGCAACTCTAGCCGTTAAAACGCTAGTCTTACCAGAACCTGCACCCGCAAGAATTAAAAGCGGCCCATCACCATATAAAACAGCTTCTTTTTGTCTATCATTTAAATAATCTAAATTCATAGTTATTACCTCTTTTTCACCATTTTATTTTACCATATATGAAAAATAAAAAATATATGCAAAACTAAATTTTACATATATTTAATAATTTATTTTTTTATCTTCAATATTAATTAGTCCAAAAGAAGAATAATCTTTAGATTCTTGTCTTCATCTTCTACAAACACATAAAACATATTTATATTTTCATATAATAAAATCCTTGCTTTACCGTAAAATTAAACCTTCTCAAAGTTTTATATTATGCAAAATTAAAAACACTTAAGCAATAAACTTAAGTTGTTTTAATTAATCACCTACTGCATTGTCTTATAAACACTTCTTCCTAAATAATTTGTTTCTATTACCTTACCATTTTCTATTGTTTTTAAGTAAGATAAATAAGCACCATTTGAGTATACTGAGTAAGGTTCAAACGTTTTTCCACCTAGTGCCGCATCATTAGTCCATATATCAACCGTTAAATAATTACCATTTACATAAGATGTTATATAAATTGGATAATTATAATTATTTTTAAATTTATAGTCGGTTGTAGTTGAATATACCGTTGCATCAAGTCCTTTTGGAACATAATTAGGTGCAAAAGTATGATTTCTTCTTGCAACCGTTTGTAATCCCGCTTTTAACTGTGCCATGTATAAAGTTGATGCGAGCTGACATACGCCGCCACCATTAGCAGTTGAAACCTCACTATTTAAATATATAGGCGCAGGTAAATACCCGTTTGATGCGCCGTAAGGTCCCACTACCTTAAGATATGAAAATGTTTCACCTGGCATAATGATGGTGTTGTTTA
>CASEKZ010000021.1 GCA_949288625.1 uncultured bacterium
TTATTAGAAAAAGTAAACCATATATTTAATATATTGTATAATCAACTTTATTGTCTTTTAAGTATTTTTCAATTTCATCTTTATATGCAATAAAAGAAATACCATCAACTTTAAATCCCGCTATTAAATGTTCAAGCAAAAACTCTTTATCAAAATATTCATATACCTCATTAACACATTCGTTAAACTCTTCACAAGAAACAGGTATTTCATGATTACCAATTTTTAAGTAAGATACAAAATATTCTTTATTATAATCATTAAAAAAAAGTAATAAATCATTACTATTTACCCCATTTTTATAATTTATTAAAATCTTAACCACACCAACTTTTTCTTCATCATCATAAGATAATACGTTAATCGTTTTAGGTGTTATGGTTAAAATAAAATAAAACATTAATAAAACCAATAAAAAAAGATACTTCTTCATAATAACCACCATTATTATTATGAAAATAATATCTTGTTTAATACATATTATTATGCAACTTTAACATTAATTGGTTTATGAATTTCACCTGCTTTAGTAGCCGCTTTTACAACGATTCTTTTTCCGTTTGGCAAAATTTTATTAGCGGTTCTAACAACATATCTTCGTTCACCTTCATTATTATCATATACTTGAGGTTCTACTTGAGTTTCAGCGTTTTTTTCAAGATTAACACTTGGTGAAATTTTATCCGCTATGTCATATAACTTATTAGAAATCTTATCTTTAACCGAGTCAGAATAATGAGTAACTACGTTTTTGGTATCTTCAAAGTTTTGTTTCATTGTGTTTACGTTTTCTTGCAATGAAGAACTAAGATTCTCTTTTAAATCACCATAAGCAGCTTTAACTTCTTGCTTAGTATTATAAATTGATTGGGCAAACTTATTACTAGTATTAACCAACCCTTGTTTAATTATTGAAGTAACTTCAGCACTTGGTTTTACTAATTGTTTAAATAATTCTAATTTCTCACGGGCAGAATTATGAATTGCTCTTACCATTGCATTATCACTACTTGCAATCTTATCCAAAAAGCCTTCCTTCTTCTTAATAACAAGCGTTAACTTTTCATCTAACGCAATTATATCTAAATCAAGCTTGTGAAGCATCGTTTTTGACCGAATACGCTCCTTAAATTTTTGATATGCTGTTTTTTGAATTGCAGCCGCCTTAGAAGCGTCATTACTTAGCATTTGCATAACACTAGGTTCGACAACAATCCTATCAATCCAACGTATGTCTTTTCCGTCTTTTTCAAGTAATTTATCAGTTTTTCTAACCAACTTACTTTTGTCAGCTCCTAGTGTTTCAGCAGCAATATTAAATATGTCTTTTGATTCTAACTGAGTATTTTGATTAACAGGCTCTTTTCGTTCTAAAACGTCTTTAATACCTAGGTAATTAGAAGTATCGGGTGTTTCTTCTTTCGCTTTAACAAGCCCTTGTTTAATCATTTGTTCTTCTATTTTTTCAAAGACTTCCTTATACTTTTTATTTCCAGCTTTTTCAAACACAAAATTTTCCGTCTTAGCATACTCGTATAAATTCTTTTTAACGTCATCATTACATACCGTTAATATAACATTAAGTAACCCATCATTACCAATGATTTCATCAAACTCACGTTTAATTACATCCTTCGTAAGATACTTTGAAAAGTTTTTCTGATAAAAAGTATTCCATGTTCCTTCTTTTATAAAGTAATATTCTTTTTTATTTTTCATATACTCATAAAAAGCATATATAACGGTAAACTGATCCTTTGCGTTTTTACCAAGTAATTTTTGACCTATTAATTTCTCACAAACGTACTTAGGCCTTGCGTATTCACCTTCAAGATTATTTAACTCAGTTTTTATCTTGATATATAATTCCTTGTTCATAATAACCTCCCGTTATTCTGATAATTCTTGTATTGCCTTTTGAACTAAATCCCAATCATCTTTTTCTGTTATTGAATCTAGAACGTAATTTCCTTCCTCTTCTTTAATAATTGATGCATAAATATCAACGTTTTCTGCGTTTTCATCAAACGTATACAAAAGAAAACTCTTATCACTATCTGGTTTTTTTAAAATCGTAATAACCTTTAATTCCATTTCTTTTCCATCTGGTGTAGATATTTTTATAGATTCAAAATCTTGCATTATTCCGCCTCCTTATTCTATAACTATAATTATAATTTATTTTTTCTTTTTTATCAAGCTTTCTTAGAATTTTATAAAAATGTAAAACGTTAAACGTTTTTTAAACGTAGTTTTTATCTTTTTTCTTTACTTCTTTTATCTTGTATTATTTGCATTTCTTTTTCCGTTATTAACGTTACGTTGTTTTCTTTTGCCCAAGAAACGCATCCTTTTAACACGGTGTTTAAAAATACCCTTGGAACTTTAACTAACCTAGCACAAGCTTCATCCGTAAACTTTACTTCGCTATCTATTCTTGATGCTGCGTATTTTACCGTATCCAAACTGATTCCTTTGCTTTTTGGAATTGGTTCAGACTTTGCTTTTTTCTGCTTAGTATACCAAAAGTTTTTATTATCACGGTATCCATAATCCACCGGAACACTTGGAAAGCCAGATGCTTTAACACCATTTAAAATGGCATCATATTGTTTTGGC
>CASEKZ010000022.1 GCA_949288625.1 uncultured bacterium
TATGTTTTTTTCCGTTAAAAAGTTTCTTGGGTCCATGTAGTACTTTACCGCGTCTTTAGCAGGTGCATACCAACTTGTTCCATCAACAATTATTCCGTTTGGGTTCATACTATCTTTAAATATTAAAGATGGATATAAGTAACTTATCGCACTAGTTCCTTTTTCGCTTTCAGCTTCTGCCGATGCTTCCCAATCTAAACCAGTATAATCCGCTTTGAACGTCCAGTTAGGATGCATCGCGTGTAAGTTCCTTAAATATGGTTTATAACTTTCTGGAAAATCACTTATACTTTCTTCGAATGCTGCATCGTCACTATATGAATAAGTTTTAACATCATACATACAAGCTTTAGCAACATAACCCGTATATTCTCTTGCGGCATAATCAAACTTTACCGCGTACCAAGTAGCACTGTTATTACCCTCGTTAGGACCTGTTGCACTTTTTATATAATTAAGTTGTTGGTTAGGATATACATAAACGGTATCATTCCCGTTTTTTATTGAAGCTGATTTATCAGATGCTTCCGTTCTAACCGGACATTTATACCTTACTTGATATAAATCATAAGAGCCTGCGTTTACTTTGCCTAAAAAAGTACAGAAAGTAAACATGATGGCAATTAATATTGTTATATAAAACTTTTTACGCATCTTCATGTAACCAACTCCTATTCGTATTAATTATAACATAGAATATGATTACAAAAATACTAAAATGGTAAAATAAAGTTTTAATTTGTAAAATAGTGTAAAAAATAAATAGAATATTCTTTTGTTTTCAAAGCATTATATTAACGTAATATAAATTAAGTCAGACCAACGTTGTTTTTTGTAAAATTTTGTTGTATAATTACTTGGTACATGAGGTGATATTTTGGAAAGACGAAAAAGAAAATTTAAAAAAGCTGCACTCTTACTTTTTCCACTTTTAATTGTTTATTATGTAGCAAGTGCTTATTTTGTTGATGCTATATACTACTATAATTCATCAAAAAGTTTCATGACCTATATAGTTTATGCCTCAATTATATTAACGGCACTATTTATTGTTATATTTACCATATGGGGTTTTAAATCCATAAAGAAAAATAAAACAAAAAGTTATGTTTGGTATTTTTTATTTTTAATATTACTTATAGCACTTGAAATATTTATAACCATTAACATTAACAAGATAAGTTCATCATTATCTAAAATAACTAGCAACGAAGCTGGGTATTCTACTAGCATAGTGGTACTAAAAAAATCTAATTATGAATCAATAGATGACGTTTTAGATGTTAATATAGGTATCATAAGTGATATGGAAAATGTAGAAGGATATTCCTTGCCAATGGAAGTTGTTGAAGAAAAGCAAATTGATGAAGAAAACTTAGTAAGTTATAATGAGTACAACGACATGTTAAATGATTTATATGATGGTAAAATTGATGCAATGTTTGTAAGTTCTTCTTACGTTTCACTTTTTGCTAACGAAGAAGGTTTTGAAAACATTGCGGATGAAACAAAGGTAATATACGAAAAAACAGAAAAAACTAAAAAAGAAATTAGTACTACGGGGAAAACCTTAGACGAACCTTTTACAATACTTTTTATGGGGGTTGATAGTAACACTAATTCCCTTTCTAAAAGTAACTCGTTTAATGGTGATACGCTTATGCTTATAACGTTTAACCCACACACGATGAACGCAACAGTACTTAGTATTCCAAGGGATACAAGAGTTCCAATCGTATGCACCAGATCAAAAGCTAAAAATAAAATTAATTCAGCCGCTTTATACGGAGCTGATTGTGTTATGGATACGATAACAAACTTCACTGGTATTGAAATAGATTACTGGGTAAAAGTAAATTTCCAAGGTGTTATATCTTTAGTAGATGCTCTAGGAGGAATAGACGTTGATATTCCTTATGCATTTTGTGAAAGCGATTCAAAAAGAAGGTTTGGTAAGTATACGATATACTTAGAAAAAGGATATCAGACTTTAAATGGTGAACAAGCGCTTGCCTTTGCAAGAAACCGTCATACATGGCCACAGTATTGTGGAAGAAAGTATTCAAATTATAATAGTAATGACTTT
>CASEKZ010000023.1 GCA_949288625.1 uncultured bacterium
TCATGGTATAGAAGAGCGTGGGGTATATAGAATTCACCAGTTTGAAAAACAAGAAATGGTTGTTTTATGTAAACCTGAAGATAGTGATTCTTGGTATGATAAGATGTGGCGTTATTCGGTAGAATTATTTAGGAGTTTAGATATTCCGGTTAGAAAACTTGTTTGCTGTTCAGGTGATTTGGCCGACTTAAAATATCGTTCATGCGATATTGAAGCATGGAGCCCAAGACAGCAAAAATATTTTGAGGTATGTTCATGTTCTAATTTAACCGATGCACAAGCAAGAAGACTTGGCATTCGTTATAAAAAAGAAGATGGTTCAAAACAGTATGCTCATACTTTAAATAACACGGTAATTGCACCTCCTAGAATGTTAATTGCGTTTTTAGAAAATAATTTAAATAAGGACGGTAGCGTTAATATCCCAGAAAAGTTAAGACCATACATGGGCGGTAAGGATAAAATAGAAGTTAAAGATGCTAACTAGTTAGCATCTTTAATTTACATTAATTTTAATGCGATATTTTCAGATTTTAAATTTTTTTCTTACTTTCGACAAAAAACGTTTGTATTTTTCAATAAAATGTGTTATTATTTTTTTCGCCTCTATTTTTTTACAAAGTTAAAGTATTAAGAAAAATACATATATTATTATGTAGGAAGGAGAAAATATGACAGAATTAGCAGAAAAAAGAGTAGGTACCGAATCTTCAAACGTATACGTTTTTCCAAAAGTTGATTCTTTAGCTAATTATTTAACTAATTATGTTATTTCTAAGGAGACGTTTAATTTTAATGGTAACCTTGGTGATTCTGAAACAGAATTATTACTAAAATATTATGATGATTCAAGAAAAAGAGCAGATAGATTAGTAATTGAGGATGAATTTGTTGGTATTACGTTTGATAATTTAGATATCATGAAAAATTTATTACAAGAAAACAAACTAGCCAAAAGAAAAAGGATGTAGTTTGTTTTTATTTTTAAATAAAGTTCAAAATGATTTAATAAAAACATGATATAATTAATAAAGAATAAAAAGAAGGATAAGGAGTACTGATATGGCAAACTTAGAGTATAGGTATGGACCTATGAATTCTGGTAAAAGTATGCTTCTTTTACAAATGGCGTATAATTATGAAGAAAATGATAAAAAAATTTTACTAGTAAAATCAGTAGTAGATACTAAAGGTGGGGACTATTTAGTATCTAGAATAGGTCCTAAAAGAAAAATTGAAATAAAACTTGATAAAAACGAAAGCCTTTTAAGTGATAAGTATGTTAATATGCTTGAAGATAAAGATGCTATATTAGTTGATGAGGCCCAGTTTTTAACAAAAACCCAGGTAGAAGATTTATGGTTTATAGCTAAAACTAAAAATATTTCTGTTATTTGTTTTGGATTAAAAACTAATTTTAAATCGGAGTTTTTTGAAGGTTCGAAAAGGTTGTTTGAACTTGCAGATAAAACTAAGGAGTTAGAAACGATATGTAAGTGTGGTAAAAAAGCAAGGTTTAACGCAAGAATGGTAGATGGTAAGTTTATTTTTGATGGTGATGAGCTTTTAATAGATGGAGAAAGTAAAAAGGTAAAATACGTTCCATTATGCTCTAAGTGTTATTTAAATAAAGTGTTTCTTCCTAATAGAAAATAGTGATATATTTTAATATTATTAATTATTATTTCATATTATTTAATGTAAGAAAGGATATGATGTATGAAAAACAAAGTAGTTTTATTTTTATCGGTACTTTTTTTAGTTGTCATTGCAATTATTTTAACGAATAATAAAACAAGTATTGATGTAAAAACTAAAAAAACACAAAAAAACTTAAAAGCAACCGTTTTAGAAGTATCTGATGATTATGTTACGGTACTTGATAAAAATAACATAATATACACGTTTTTAAATGACGATAAGGCATTTGAACTTGGAGAAAACGTATCTATTGAATACACCGGAACACTTGATAAAAACAAAGAAAAACAAACGGCTAACATAATAAGTGCCTCTTCTTTTAGTAATGATGGCGATATTCCGTTTTCGTTAAATGATGATGGTATGTTTAGTCAGTTTTATGAAATGGCATATAACAAGCTAAAGACCATGTCACAAGATGAAAAGATAGGTCAAATATTCTTAGTTAGAGTGCCAAGTGAAAATCAAATATCAGCTTTACAAAAGTATAAGTTTGGTGGCTACTTATTATTCGAACGTGATTTTAAAGGCAAAGCAAAAGAAGAAATTATAGATATGATTAATGAATTTCAAGAAAACGCAAATATTCCTCTTTTAATTGCAATCGATGAAGAAGGTGGTGAAGTATCTAGGTTAAGTAGTAACAAAAACATTGTTAGTGAGCCTTTTAAATCACCATCAGAGTTATATGATGAAGGTGGACTTAGCGCAATAAGAAAAGATACGATTAATAAATCAAGCGTGTTAAAATCCCTTGGTATAAACGTTAATTTAGCGCCAGTAGTTGATGTTTCAACGTCACCAGATAGTTACATGTATGAAAGAACGCTAAAAAAAGATACTAAAACAACAAGCGATTATGCTAAAACGGTAATTGAAGCATCAGCAAATACCGGAGTTTCATATACTTTAAAACATTTTCCAGGTTATGGTGATAATGAAGATACGCATACTTCATCTACCACTGATAACAGAACTTATTCCGATATTCTTGAGTATGATATACCTCCTTTTAGATCTGGTATAAAAGCTGGAGCAGAAGCTGTATTAGTATCTCATAACACGGTTCCCGCACTTGATAAGGATAATCCGGCGTCTTTATCAGTAAACGTGCATAATTTACTAAGAAACGAGCTTTCTTTTACGGGAGTAATCATAACTGATGATTTAGAAATGGGTGCGATAAATGATAGTGATGCGGTTATAAAGGCAATTAAAGCTGGTAATGATTTACTTATTGTAACCGATTATGAAAGTGCGATAAAACAAGTTAAAGATGCTTTGGAAAACGGAAGTTTACAAGAAACACTAATAGATAAGATGGCCTTTAGAGTTCTTTCTTGGAAATATTATAAGGGACTTATGTATGACGTTTTAAAATAATAATTAATAATAAAAAAAGTAATATTGTGCTATAATTATTTATAGAACGTATTACTTTTTGTTTGGAGTTGATATAAATGGATAAGTATAATGAATTAAGAGAAAAGTACCCGTTATTTTATTATCACGGGTTTAAAATAGAGAATAATGATAATCATTTATTTATCACTTATGATTTTGAAATACAAGGGTTAGAAAGATTTAATCCAACTTTAAAAGTTCCAAAAGTTTCTGATGTAAATTATGATGATGCTTTGTTAAATGAAATTATATTTAGTGCCGGGTTAGCGGAAATACCAAGTTATTGGAAGGCTACTTGCTCTCCTAAAATAATAATTGAGTGTGGCACTCTTAACGAAGATCAAACAAATTGGGTAAAGAAGCTTATTTATAACGGCTTGGGAGAGTTTTTTTACGTAAATAAAATAAATGCTAAGTATGATGATTTTGTAACCGTTACAAGTAGTGGAGAAAGTTACGAAAAAGTTTGTGATAATAACACTTATGATGGTTACTTAGTAGCGGTAGGCGGGGGAAAGGATTCCTTAACTTCCTTAGAAATATTAAAGGAGATACCAAATAAAAAGGCGTTTATTATAAATAATAGAAAAGTTTGTTTTGATGGTGCTTATGCTGCTGGTATAAAAAAAGAAGACGTAATAAACGTAGAAAGATTATTTGATAAAAAAATAATAGATTTAAATAACAAGGGCTTTTTAAATGGCCATACACCATTATCAAGTTGTATAGCTTTCATATCTTACTTAACAGCGTACGTAAATGGTATAAAACGCGTTGTTTTATCAAACGAATCAAGTGCCAATGAGGCAAGTGTAAAAGGAACCAGCATTAATCATCAGTACTCCAAGAGTCTTGAGTTTGAAAATGATTTTAGGTATTATACAAAGAAGTATTTAACTGATAAAATAGAGTATTTTAGTTTGTTAAGACCACTTAATGAGCTTCAAATAATGAAGATTTTTACAAAGTATCCTAAGTATTTTAACAATTTTATTAGTTGTAATAATGGTGGAAAAAGAAAGAACATTGGGAAAAAAGATGGTTGGTGTTTATCTTGTGCAAAGTGTTTATTTATTTATATTTTAATGAGTAATTTTGTTGATCAGGGCGAAATGGTTAAAATTTTTGGTGAAAATCTACTTGATAAAAAAGAAATGTTAAATTATTTTCTTGAGCTTGCTGGTAAAACTGATAATAAACCATTTGAGTGCGTTGGCACGATAAATGAAGTTTTATTCGTAATTAACAACTTAATAGAAAGATTGAAAAATAATTTGCCTTATTTATTAAGTTACTATAAAGAAAATTATGAGGTTTCAAAACCAAGTTATGAAATTCTTATCAATATTGATGAAAATAATAACGTTCCAAAAGATCTTTTAAAATTAGTAGTAAAGGAGCTTAATGATGATTGATAACATAATAGATGACATAAATAGTAAGGAAAAAGTGCTGATTTTAGGATTTGGTAGGGAAGGTAAATCTACTTATAATTTAATAAGAAAATATTTAAAAAACAAGAAATTAACAATAGCAGATGCAAACGAAGAGCTTATTAATAATAATCCCGAATTAAAAGAAGACCATGACCTTGAGTTTGTCTTAGGTAATAATTATCTTAATGATTTAGATAATTATGATTTAATAATAAAGTCTCCAGGTGTTAACTTTAAACATGTTAATTATGAGGATTTTAAAGATAGAATAACTTCACAAATAGATTTATTTTTAAAACATGCTAATTGTCTTACTATCGGTATTACGGGAACTAAGGGTAAAAGTACGACGGCATCGTTAATTTATCATGTTTTAAGTGGTTTGGGTAAAAATACTTTATTAGTTGGTAATATTGGTATTCCGGTGTTTGATAAAATAGATGATATAACTTGTGATACACTAGTCGTTCTTGAGCTTAGTTGTCATCAACTAAAGTTCGTTAAAGCATCACCAAAGATAAGTGTTTTATTAAATTTATAAGAAGAACATTTAGATCTTTATAAGTCATATGATGATTATAAAGAAGCTAAATTAAACATATTTAAATATCAAAAAGAAAATGACTATAACGTTTGGGGGCTAGATAGTCCTGATTCTTTAAAGGCGTTTTTAAGTAATAAAAATACGTATTGTTTTTCAACCGACATTAAGAAAATTAAAAAAGGCATTGTAATTAAAGATGATGGTCTTTATTTGATTAAAAACAATAGAGAAAACTTAATTTATGATTGTAAAAGGAAAAGAAAGTTACTTGGTAAACATAACCTATATAATGTTGCAGCAACTTTTTGTGTATCGGATATACTAGGTTTAAGCACGAACAAGGTTGCAGATTTAATAGATGATTTTGAGCCACTAGAACACCGTATGGAACTTGTTGGATCATATAGACAAATAACGTTTTATAACGATTCTATCGCAACCATTCCAGAAGCTGCTATTAATTGTATAAAATCGATTCCAAACATCCAAACCATAATAATAGGCGGGATGGACAGAGGGATTAATTTAAGCTCTTTAATAGTTTATTTAAATGATAATAAAAATTTAAAAACATTAATATTTTTAAAAGATACTGGATACAAAATGTATGAGGAACTAGAAAAGTTGGGTTGTAAAAAAAGACTTATTAAAGCAGTAGACATGAAAGATGCGGTAAAAAAGGCTTATGAATTTACGCAAAAAAATTATGCATGTGTTTTATCTCCTGCTGCAGCTAGTTATAACGTTTATAAAAACTTTGAAGAACGTGGTAAAGATTATAAAAAGTGGATCAAAGAGTTTGGTTAAACTCTTTTTTCTTGCGTTTTATAAAAAAATCTGTTATTATATGAGGCATTATTAAAAAGGGATGATTTACGTGAAAAAAAGTATAATAATTGGTAAGCATATTAACTTAGATGATAAAAACACCCTTGATTATGCAGTAAACAAGTACGCGGACTTTTTTTATAAAGGGTTAGTAAAATATGCTGATTTTTTGAGCACTAGTGATTTGAAAAAATATGCTATTTTATTTACAAAGGATGTTTGTGTTAAATATCAAAACGTAGATTATGATATTAGGGTACTTATTTTAAATACAATTAAAAGAGAACTTATTATGTATGATAAAAACTTAGAGACGCTATTTAAAAGATATGTAATGTTAGTTGGAATTGATGATGATACATTAAATTTCTTTATGAATAAATACAGCTATTTATTAGATAGGTATAAAAATACCGGAGTATATGATGTTATTAATGATAATTATAAATTAATAGTAAAAGAAAGCTTATTACAAATATATCTACTAAGACAATCGGTTTTAAGAATATTAAAAAATAATTTATATCATTTTTATTTAAATGCAAAGAAAAATAAAAATGATGAAATAAAAAAAAGAGAGTTTGATGAAGAAAAAATAGAAAAATTATATAGTGATTATTCATATATTAAGGAACTTTTTTTTAATAAATTTAAAGCTAAAGTAACAATTAGTGATGATGTATTAAAAAAGCTAATAGATTCTAGGTTTGAATTATATTTTAATGCTTATATAAATGGTGTTTCTAAATCTGAAATAGATAGATATATATACATTAGGTTAGAAGAATATTTAAAAAAGCTTACTTACTCTCAAGATATAGGACCAGATAATATAACTTATAGTGATGGCGAGGTAGCAAAAAAAAGGAGTAAAAATAATGAACATAAATGATTATGTAATAGAAGCAAAAAAAAATAACGTAGAAAAAAAGGAATTTTTAGTTAATTATTTTAAACCAATTTTTAAAAAACTTGTAGTAAGAATATGGGGCGAAAAAGCTTATTCATCAATGGCGCCAAAGTTACCATATTTTATTGATGAATTTTTAGAAAATGGCGCTAATGTATCTATTTATGATTTCTTATTTTATAAGGTAACACATTCCTATACAAAAAACAAAGAAGATATTGGTACTAAAATTGATTACTTTGATGATAAAAAAAGTAATTATATAATAGAACATTATGCAACTATCTTTGTAAATAAGATTGGTAAATTTAATAAGATATTAACTAAAGAACAATTAGAACGTTTTTCATATACGTTTATTAAGAGTGTGTTTTATAAACCATATACTAAAGATGTTGATTTGCGTATTATTATGAATGCCGCAATTGCAAATGAAGTTAAAAGATATGAAAAAGATAGTGAAAAGTTAATAAAAAGATATGTTTTATTAAGAGGAATTGAAGATAATATAGTTGATTATTATGCTAATAAATATAGGGATTTGTTAGACGATAGAAGTTTGGTTTTTATAAAAGATTATTTGCTTAAAATATATGATGAATTAATAATTGAAACGCTTTATGAGTTTAAGGCAATATCATGTAACATCGGAACTATTTTAGAAGAAAAAATTTATAAGGTGTTAAGAGAAAAAAAGGATCTTAAAAATAGTTGTTATAAATTAGCACAAGAAGGCGATGAAAACGCTATTAATAAGTTACTTACTTATTATTCTAATATAAAACTTAGAATGTATGATTATTATAAAGATAAAATTAATATTTCAAATGATTGTTTAATTAATATGATTGATTTATATTATGAAAAATGTACGAGGTTTTATATTAAAAAATTTGGTAATAAAAATATTAATCAATATAGTAAGTTTATTTCTACTAATTTAAAAAATTGTTTAGAATATCATTATAAAGCTTATGTTAAGTTTGAAAGTCAAAAAGAAGATATAGAAATAATATATAAAATATATTTTAAAAAAATAGACAGAAGTTTAAATAAATTAGATGCTTACGTTTCTAAAGATGTTGTAAAAAAGATATTAGTCAGTACTTATAGCGTAGTAGCGGCTAATAGTGTTATTAAACGTAAAGAAAATAACATGTATAATTATATTACGAGAGCTTTAAACCATGTTATTTTTGATATAAATAATTATTATAGTTATGATATTATTATGAGCTTAAAAGAAAATTTTAAAGAAGGTAATGATGATAATTTATGTAATGTAATAGATAACCTTACTGATTATTATTTATGTAATTATGAACTTATAAAAGAGGAATATGAATTTTATATAATTAAAGCATTACATAGTTTATATAAAAATACAAAGGGAAAAACACTTTCAAAAAAATAAGAAGTGTTTTTCTTTTATAAATGTGATATAATCTGTATTTAGAAACGGGTGATTAACATGTTAAAACCAAATTTTAAAGAAGCTAAGAAAAGAACGAAAGATGATATAAAAGTCTTAAGAAATGAATACGTTATACCAGATGATGTAAAAAACATTGGAAAAAATAAAAAATATTTTATTAAGACTTATGGTTGTCAAATGAATGAACATGATAGTGAGATGATTTCGGCAATTTTAGAAGATATGTCATATACTAAAACCAGCGATTATGAAGATGCTGATTTAATTATTTTAAATACTTGTGCAATAAGAGAAAACGCTCATAATAAGACGTTTGGAATGCTTGGAAGAATCAAACATATGAAGCAAGAAAAACCCGGATTAATGGTTGGTCTTGCGGGCTGTATGAGTCAGGAAGAAAGCGTGGTAGAAGAGATTATAAATAAATATAAATGGATGGATTTTGTTTTTGGAACTCATAACATTCATAAACTTCCAGAAATTTTACAAGAACATGTTCGCACAAAAAAACTTGAGGTAAACGTATGGTCTAACGAGGGTAACGTAATCGAAGGTATTCCATCAAAAAGGGACTCAAAATACAAAGCCTGGGTAAACATTATGTATGGTTGTGATAAATTTTGTACTTATTGTATCGTACCATATACAAGAGGTAAACAAAGAAGTAGAATGCCTGAAGACATAATAGATGAAGTAAAAGACTTAATAAAAAGGGGATATCAAGAAGTAACGTTACTTGGTCAAAACGTCAATGCCTATGGAAAAGACTTTAAAAACACGGATTATAAGATGGAAAACTTACTTAGTGATGTTGCTAAAACTGGTATAAAAAGAGTAAGGTTTGTAACTTCTCATCCTTGGGATTTTACTGATAACATGATAGAAGTTATTGCAAAGTATGATAATATTTGTAATTATATACATTTACCAGTGCAATCAGGTTCTTCTAGAATTTTAAAGTTAATGGGCAGAAGATACACTAAAGAAGATTATTTAAAATTATATAATAAAATAAAAGCAAAAGTTAAAAACTGTTCAATAACAACTGATATTATAGTTGGTTTTCCAGGAGAGACAAAAGAGGATTTTAAACAGACTTTAGATTTAGTAAAAAAGTGTAAGTTTGATTCTGCGTTTACTTTTATATACTCACCAAGAGAAGGCACTCCTGCTGCTAAAATGGTAGATGAAACAACACTAGAAGAAAAAGAACAAAGGTTACATAAATTAAATGAGTTAGTAAATAAATACTCTAAAGATGCCAATAGAAAATTGGTTGGTAAAATCATACCAGTTCTTTTAGAAAGTGTAAGTGAAAAAGATGAGAACATGTTAGCGGGTTATACGGATACAATGAAATTAGTTAACGTAAAAGCTGATAAAAAATACATAGGTAAAATAGTAAACGTTAAAATATTAGATGCTAAAACATGGAGTTTAGATGGTGAAATAAATGAATAATATAAAAAGAAAAATAGATCAATTATTTGATGAGTTAGAAAAATCTAAACTTTACGATGATTATGTAGCCATTAAAAAGAAACTAAGAGAAAATGATGAAATAATAAATTTAATTAACAAAATAAAAAGATTACAAAAAATAGCTACTAACCATCATGATTTACAATTAGAAAAAGAAATTAAAGAATTATATAAAAGGTTAGAATCATATCCTATATACCAAAGTTATCTAATTATAAAAGATGAATTAGAAGAAACGCTATTTGGTATAAAAGAACAGTTTGATGGTTACTTTAAAGAGATTTTATCTTTAAACATAAATGATTAGTAAGTTATTGTTAAATCAGTATCATCATAATTGATTTTATCGATTTTTAATTTGTTTAAAATTTTACACCTTGGGAGTTAAGTCAAGATATTAGACAAAGGAAGAAGGGGGATATTATTAAAATACTGGAATTCAAACTGAATAGGAGAT
>CASEKZ010000024.1 GCA_949288625.1 uncultured bacterium
AACGTGTTTTCTAAATCATCAACTTCATTTTTTGATATAATTCTTTGATACGTCATAATGTATAAAAACATATCTAAACTTAATTCCTCTTTAACTAAGGAAGAAGCAACTCTTAAAACTTTCTTTCTAGAAAATAAATAATTTCCTATTTTGTATTGCAAATCATTTATTTTATAGTTGTCTTCTAAATATTTAATCATTGGAACCTTATAAATGGATGGAATAATTTTATTTGGTTCATCAAGTGTTAATTCTTCATCAAAATTATCCCTTTGATTTATATTTAAATCCGTTAAATTAGACTCACTTAACACGCTAGTATATTTAGTTGCAGCATATACTACCTCAGGTATTAAATACTCATTATTATTTCTTATCGTAGTTACACTTTCATTTTTAATTTTTTTATTATAAATAATAACCGGCAAGCTCTTTGGTTTCGAAAGCGTAGATAGATGTTCTAAAATATAATCTTTTAAATCAAGTTCTATAAACTGATCTAGCATGGTTATTCCATAAGGCGTAAAAAGTGCCATAGAACCATTAATATCATCATAGTCTATTCCGTACAAACGAAACATGTTTTCTCTTTTTTTAAGCTTTTCTACTGGCAATTTTAGTATCGTTTTCATGCCATCAAAACTACTATTATAAAACGGATATTTCTTTAAGTATTCAGCCGTTTCAAATATTTCGGAAGAATTTAATTCATATGCCTCATCATCGTCATTTACACTTGATTCAACAGGTGAAGAAACATTTGTTATACTACTTTTTGTCTTTTTAGAATTACCAGGCTGATACGCTTTATCTATCCAGAAGTTATGTATCTTTAAAGTAGCTACTAAACTATAGTTTTTATCCGTTTTAATTTTCTTATAAGCTTCCTTTATCGTATTAACCGAAGTTCCTAAAGATAGTATTTTAGATAATACGTCTTCTTTAAAGTTTAAATTTAATATCTTGATTGTTTCAAGTATTTTCTTTAAAGTAAGTGATGTGTAATTAGCTGATACGTTTAGCAAAACGGATTTGTTATTTATATTATAACCATAATCCATAAGTATTTTTCTTACTTCCTCTTCGTTTATTGGTACGTAGTTTTTAATTGCATATTTATTATACTCATTTAAATTAGTTATTAGCTTTAATTTATAATCATCATTAATATACTTATCCATAAAAATAAAATCAACAAAAGCTTTGTCCGTTATAACAACATCATTTTGAAACTTATTTTTTAATTCCTCAAACCATAATTTATAAAGCGTTAAATCTTCGTTTTCTTTTTGTCTTTTACTAATCATTTTAGATAAACGTTCATATTCATCATACAAAAACAATTCTTTGTCCATCATTTTTTTAACACAATTTAACACATAAGAATAGTTAACAGATGAAAAAGATGGACTTCTCATTGATAATTCTTTTATGAATTCCAAAAACATTTTTAAACTATCATCATCTAATATTTTATATTTATTATTTATTCTAATAATTAATTTTTTGTTTCTGTTTATTTCATCAGCTTCATAAGGTCCAACACCATTTTGAACGTCCATTAAAATACTTAAGAAATTTTCTAGATCACTAAAGGTATCAAACTCATCTATTTTTGATGCATTAATAATGCTTTTTATCTTATTATCTAAATATTTAACTATTAATTCCTTCATTTGGCACCTCCAATAACATTCTTCTTAATCATATTTATCTCATCTTGCTCTGTTTTATAAATGTTATTAGTAATTTTAAATAGATCATCCCATTTACTAGAAGTTAAAATAACATAGTTATTATCTGATAACATTATAAAAGATAAATAAGTAAGTCCCTGCTGAACATAAAAACAATTAGGAATACCCGGAAAAACCTTTTTAGGCTTTGAAACGTAATTTCCACGCGACATTTTTTCAACTATTATTCTTGCGTTTTTTTCATAATCACCAGATGCTTTGTTTTTACTTATATCTTCTTCGTAATAGCTTTCACTAGTTTTACTATTATGAACAAAATAAACGTTTATTAAATTATCATGTTTATTATTTTCTAAAGCCTCTTCATCATTAAAGGTAACTTTAGGACTATTTAGTTTTTCAACCATTTCGTAATTGTTACACAACCTTTGTAAATCATTTAATGGTTTTAAAAGTTCTTCTTCACTTTGAAAGCTTTCTTTTTCTTTTATATAGCTAGCTATATATGAAATATTTAACAATAAATATTTCATAACAGAACCAGCGTCATATACCGACTTTAACACGCTATTTATATCATTTATCAAAAATTCTTGGTATGACAAAGCCATGTTTACATCATCGTCATTATATTCCGTTAAATTTTTTAAAAGCTCACTTGATAATTCAATAATGTTTTTAGCACTTTTACTTTTTTCATTTTTAAACGAAATTTTCTTTTTATATCTTGCTTCTTTCCTTAGCTGACCTTTTATTATTTCCTCTTCTTTTTCCTTGGCTTCTTTTTCTATTTTGCTAATTAACTTAGTATACAAATCTATGTTTTTCTTTGTAACAAAACAGTTAAAAGAAACAACCTCTTCTTTAGATAATCCTAATCTTGTAAGCATCAAATTAAAATCCTTAGATACATAAACTTCTTTTTTACCTATTTCATCAAATAACTTTAATCTTTCGTCAAGACTTAAGTAATACCTTACCGAATTATTATTTAAATAAGATAGTATGTCACGTAACGTTTTTAATAACATGGCTTTTTCACTAATTAAACTTTTATCATAAGAAGAAGTTAATTTAACGTAACTTTCTTTTCTTAATTTGTTAACTATTTCGTTAAAAATAGATTTTAAGTTTTCATCTAAAACGTTATTATTAACACCAATACTTATAGAATAATTATTAACGAAATCAGGGTAAGAAAACTCATCGCTTTCAAAATAAACTTCTATCATGCTTTTCAATTTATTTATTTCATTATTTCTTCTTCGTAAATCATCATTATAATCTACTAGTCTATCTTTTAATGTCTTTAAGTAAGCATCCAAATTAATCACCTTCTTAACTTATTCATTTTATCTTTTATTCTTTTTAATCTTTTTTCTTTCTCATCATTATCAAAAACATACGCTTTTCCATCATAACTTAATATATCAGTTTCCTTTACTCCAATAGGTAAATCTTTTTTATTAACCTCTTTTTTTATACCATCTTTTATGTTTTCTAGTAAAACTATATTATTTTCTATTTTATCAACCGCATATTTCATAATTACCTACCCATTCGTATTAGTTTTTTCTGTTTTAACGCTTATATTATTACCATCACTTGTAAATATGATGGTGCCAACTAAATCAGTTCTGTATAATTTAACGTTTTTCTTATTAAGCTTATCTAAAGTAGTAGTAGAAGGATGATTATATGAATTATTTTGTCCAACTGATATAACCGCGTATTTCGGATTAACCTTATTTAAAAACTCGTCAGTTGTACTATAATTAGACCCATGATGTGCTACTTTTAAAACGTCGCTTTTAATATCTTTATTTAGAATTTGTTTTTCAACGTTACTAGTTGCATCCCCGGTAAATAAAAAAGTATTAGAACCATACGTCATTTTAACTATGATTGATGAATCATTATCATCATTAGTGTCATCACCAGCATAGATAACCCTTAATGATGCACTACCTAAATCAAATTCATCACCAACATTAGGAACCTCATAATTTAGGTTATTACTTTCCAAAGCATCAAGTACGTCCTCAAAAGTCTTGGTAGTAGATATTTTATTTGGCATATAATAATTATTTATATCAAAATTATTAATTACATCATCCATACCGCCGATATGATCTTCATGCGGATGAGTTGCAACAACATAATCAAAAGTATCAATACCCAAGTTCTTAAAATAATTAACAAGCTTTTGTCCATCTTCGTTATTACCAGCATCAATAAGCATGTTATCATCACCCGTTTTAATCAAAATAGAATCAGCCTGTCCAACGTCAATAAAATAAACTTCTAACGTTTCATCTTGTTTTAAAGAAGTTTCTAAAGAACGCTTTGCCTCGTTAACTTCGTTAGAAACCTCACTAAATCCCAATGATATCTCACCTATAACGTCCGTTCCAAAAATAACGTACAACACCATTGCTAAAACAACGAATATCTTAATTAAGTTTTTCTGTTTAGACTTCTTCATGGCACACCTCTACTTTACTAATATAATTATAACACTAGTACAAATTAAAAAAAAGCTTAAAACTTAAGCTTCCTCTTTCTTTATTACTTCTTTTCCTTTGTAATTACCACAACTTGGGCATACTCTGTGTGGTCTTATCATTTCTCCACACTTAGGACATTTTACCGTTCCGTTAGCTTCAATTTTATAGTGAGTGCGACGCATTCTTTTTCTTGTCTTACTTACTTTTCTGAATGGAACTGCAAATAATTGGATATCCAACTTTAACATATTCTCACTCCTTCCTTACTCTTTAATATAATCTTTCAACTTTGCAAGTCTTGGATCAATCTTTTCCTCATTAGTATCTTCCGTAATAAGACGCCAACCATCACCTTGTAAAGGTACTTCCTTAGCGTCAGGCGCAAGAACTCTTAAAGGAACATCCACTAATATATATTGCCATATAATTGGAAAAATTTCAAGTCTATTTTGAATAATTTGTAACGAATTATCATCATTTTCACCAATTATCTCGTTTATGTTAATATTAAACGGATAATTTACATCTTTTAAAGTCCTAGCACAAGGAAGAATCATAACACCTTTTACGTTTATATCAAGTTCATAATTACCATCTTTATCTAATACGTAACCCGTTACATCTACGGGCGTTATTCTTCTTATATCAGTATCTTTTAAAAACTCATTTGGGACTTTTACTTTACCAGATATAGGTATTTTACCACCATGTACTAATTTACTTAAATCAACGTTCAAGCCAATCACCACCGCTTGTTAATTATACTATCTTTTTTTACATAGTTCAAGTCATAACCAAACGTAATTTTTAAAATAGACATAATAATATATTGCATTAAACTCTTATTTTTCATAATAACTTCTTACGTCATTATGCAAGTTTTTATTAAATTTCTTATTTTTTATCATTTCAATTTCAAATTTATAAGGAGGATAACTTCTATCATTACCTGATTCCTTACTTATGTATGGCGTTTCTAATATTTTAGGAACATCATTTAGTCTATCATTATAAATAATCTTTAACATATTATCAAACCCAATCGTTCCATAACCAACGTTTTCATGTCTATCCTTATGCGTTTTAATTGCGTTTTTAGAATCATTAACATGAACACATCCTATTTTATCTATTCCTATTATATTATCAAACTCTTCTAAAAATTTATCAAAATCCTTCATGTCATATCCAGCATCATTTAAATGACAAGTATCTAAACACACCATCAACTTATCTGGATATTTAACACCATCAATAATACGCTTAATATGCTCTAATTTAAAGCATGTTTCCGTACCCTTACCTGCCATCGTCTCTAAACATATCTTAACGGCTTGATTAGGCGTTAAAACCTCGTTTAAAGCATTAATAATGTTATTTAGTCCAACGTCTAAATTCAAATTTACGTAACTTCCAGGATGTAAAACAAGCTTTTCAGCACCCAATGCATAAACCCTTTTTATTTCATCCTTTAGAAAATCAATGGCAAACTTATACTTTGATTCATCCTCATTATTAGCTAAATTAATTATGTATGGCGCATGTACAATTATATTATTTAAATCAACGTTATTTTCATATAATAAATTCCTAGCTTCCAAAGTCAAATCATAATCAAGTTTACACCTTTTAGTATTTTGCGGAGCTCCCGTATAAAACATAAATGTATTAGCCCCATAACTTATAGCTTCTTTTACACTACCTAATAATTGTTCCTTACTATTAAATGATACGTGCGATCCTATTAGTAACATTCAAAACCCTCCTTACATATTAATTATACTAAATAATTGGAATGAAAGCAAAAAGAAAAGAGCAATAAATAGCTCTTTAATTACTACTACTAGTTTTACATTCAGCATTAAACTGCATTGAACTTGCATTAACGGTAATTCCACTATCTGCTTCTTTTACAGAACAACCTTCTGTACCTTTTGTACAATAATAATCTGTAAATTTAACATTATCAAATTGTCCGTCAGCTTTTGCAGCCACCGTAACAGTAGAAATATCTGGATTATTAGTGTTAGAAGTAACTGTTAAAGTATAATCTTCATCATCTGTACTCATATCACTTATTTTATATAAATCATTAGCATTAATCTCATTGTCTTGAGCACATAACAATTTTGCGTTTCTCTCAATCATTTGTACTGATTCATAAAACGAGTCTGCTCTTGATTTTTTTATCGTGTTATTAATTTGTGTTGTTGCGATAACCATTATGATTGCAAGTACTACGATAACTGCAAGTAACTCAATTAAAGTAAAACCTTTATTATTCTTTTTCATTTTTTATTACCTTCCTTTTCACTATTTTATTCTCATAACTAGATATTAACATTATCAAGTGTTTTAGTCAATGGTTTTTATTTTCTTTTTAAAATGTTTACGCACTTTTTACCATAACTTCTTGTTTTATATGTAAATAAATTATCATATTTTGAATAATCTATTTTAATTTCAGATTCACATACAATAATACCATTATTAGATATTAAACTTATATTATCATTTATTATGGATAAAGATTTATCTAGTTCATCAGTATGATATGGTGGATCTAAAAATATAATATCAAATATAATTTTACCTTTAATAAAGTCATATAAAGCATCTTTAGCATTCTTATTTATAATATTAGTATTATCAATGTTTAAAGATTTTATGTTATCTTTTATTACGTTTATAGCTTTTATATTATTATCTACTAAATATGCTTTTTTAGCTCCATTAGATAAGGATTCTATAGCTAAATTACCACTTCCTGAGTATAAGTCTAGCACGACGGAGTCTTTTATATAATCTTGAATCATAGCAAAAAGTGATTCTTTTACCCTATCCATCGTAGGTCTTGTTCCATCAATATCAAAACCCTTTAATGTTTTTCCTTTATATTTACCACTAATTATCTTCAATTAAATCACCTATAAACATTCTATCATATCAGCGAGTAATTTTAAATAATACTTATTAATGGTAGCATATATTTTTTAAAGAAAAAAAGCAAAATCAAAAATTTTGCGCATTGGTCTTTACCCGGTTAATCATTTCTTTTCATGGACTAAGTATTCTTAGGAAGTTTAAAATATTACTTTTTATCAGTAATACCTTTAGTTATTTTATTTATTCTAGAATTTATTTGAACCGAAAATAAATTTATTTTATTTTGTAAGTCTAAATATTCTTTAATAAGCTCATTTTTTATTAAATTACTTTTAGCTTTTACAAAATCATCTTTATAATTATATTTTTCATATAACTCTTTTGCTTCTTCAAATTTTTTTATAAGTTTTTTAGCTTCATTACTATTTTTTATTTTTAATTTTACTTTATCTAATCTTTTTCTTATGTTATCATTATCAATCTCATCTATTATTTGATATACTTTTTCCATCATTTTATCACCTCAAAACGTTAATAAATTTACTTACCATATCTATTTTATCAATTATATTACTTATTTTATCAGACGTTCTTAATTTGTATTCTTCTTTTACTTTTTGAGAAAACGCATCTATCATTTCAGGATTTCTAATAAGCGTTTTATACCAATATGAATTAGCTCTTAAATATCTTTTATAATTTGGATTAGAATCTAGAAAAAGCTTAACTCTTATATCCATTAATCCTCAAACTTCTTAAATAACTGCCTTGGTTCATATTCCTTTTGTAGCGTAGATGAAGAAGCATCTTTCAACGTAAATCCTTGAAGTAATTCTATTACTTTTTGAAGACTACTAACCCCTTTTTGAACTGAATTCATATCAAGCTTTTTAATCATATCAGCTATAGTACCCAAGTTAAATGAATCTTGTGATGAATTTTCTTGTTCATTGGCCTTATATTTATTCCATATTTTTTCGTCTTCTCCATATAATGACCATTGTTCATAAAATCGTTGCCAAGTCATTTCGCCAGAATTTACGTATTTTATTAACTCTGGTCTTTTTCTAACAAACGCCTTAAATTCTTCTTTCAAGACAATCACCCTAATATAACTTATGCATTATTCGCCATTTTTTTCATTTATATTAAATTATTTAACACTTTTATTGTATGCCTATCTTTAAACTTGACATTTTGTTATTTTATTCTTATTCAAAAAAATTCAGAAACCCTGAATTTTTATCTTTGTATAGTAACGTTAATCAAATCATAATCAGCATTAGTAACATCATTAAACGCCATACTAAACTCATGGTCTAAAGAATCATCATAATAATAACCATCTTTAACCAAGCGTTCAAACATGTCCTTTTTTAAATCAATTTTAACAAAATTACTTAATAACGTACTAACATCACCATAAATAGTATCTATACTTGATTTTACGTCATCGTAAGATAATGTTAATGATAAATAATAAACGTAATCATCATTATCATAATAAACACTAATTGAATCATAAATAACTTCTTTATCATCTTTTTTTCGGTACGCATAAGTAGCATGGTAAGACTCATCATTTAGGTTTCTAACTTCTTCTTTAGATACGTCAAAGCCTATTTCCTTAAATAAAACGTTTCTTTTATTTTTTTTAATCTTTGCGTACTTACCGGTAAACTTATTAACTAAATGATAATTTTCACTACCCTCAACGTCAATTATTTTCTTATTTAAAAAACTAGATCCTATTAATAAGATAAGCAAAAAAGTAATTATTAAAATGGTTATGATTATTTTTTTAGGCTTAGATATTAATGCGTCACTAGCCTTATTATCACCTGGAAACTTTTCATACTTTATTTTGCCAACCTTTTTATTCTCTTTTTTTAAATAAGAGGCTTTTTTATCTTTCATACTAACACCTCTATTTTAAATATAACATTTATTTAACCTTAAAACAACCTATTTTTTATTATTAACAAATAATTGAAAATTTAATTAGACTTTTTTTGAATGCTGATTATTTTTATCTAATTTTATCTTTTCTATAATATTTTTATATATTTTTTCGTTTACTTCTAAGTAACTATTCCATATATCTGGAATATCAAAAGATTCAATAATTGATTTTTCATATCTAGATAGTATATCATTTCTAGATTTTGTTTTAACGATTACCTGTGCACCACGTTGATCTTTTTTTCTAAATATTCCTAAAATAATATACGTATTATGGTTTAACCTTTTAAAAGTAACCCTTATTTTATCAACCCTTAACTTGTATATTTTACTAAGCATAACAATCGTCGATCTATTAGAGGCCGCTCCATCTGTTTTTATAAGTTCTAGCGCCTTTAAAAGGTCTTTATACTCATCTTTTGGAATTTTTTTATCTATAATATTAATCATTTTATCAGGATTATTCATAAAATCATAAAATAATAAGTTAATTTGTTCATCCTTTATTATTTTATCTTCTTCAAACTCATCGTTTGATATCTTAATCAAGTAATCTGATACAACATTATACAACTCTTGTTCTTTACTAGAATCTATTTCAAGTAGTATTTCACTTATAATATCCTCTATATTATCGTTATAACTAACAGCGTTTAAAAATTCATTTATAGCGCCCTTATCATTTCCAAAAGATCTTATGGTAGCTAAATAATTAAGTATGATGGGATTTTTTTTATCCTTTTGTTCTTTTATTGTAATGTTTTTTTTATCATCAATATAGTTTTTCTTTTTTTCTTCTGCTTGATTTTCGTCTTTTACTTTTGTTTTACCACTTTTTTTAGATTCTATATAAGTATTTAACTCATTTAATAACGTCTCTTTTTTTATAACTTCTTGTTTTTCTATTAGTAAAGTAATTATATTTACATCAGAAAAACTTAACGATTCATTATCATTTATTTTTCTTAACGCGTATAAAAAACGTTTTTTATGTTCTTTTTTTTCTTCTTTTTCCTGTTCTAAACTTTCATATAAGTCCGCTATGTAATTAAAACCAAGCGATAAAATCTTTCTCATTCTTTCATTAATTTCTTTATATTGTAAAAATAATTCAGATTTATTTAAAACCGTATTTAGTTCTAATGACTCATGAAAATTTAAGAATTTTTTCTCTATTTTTTTAAAATCACTATTTGTATCCGCCAATTTATTATATAAAACTTTATTATAAATCGATAAAAGTTCTATAAATTCATAAAAGGTTTCTTGGTCTTTTAACCTATCGGTTTTTAAAACATCTTTTTTTTTCTTATTTGGAACCAAGGCATCATATACGTGTTTTAGCACTCTTAACTCATCTGATAAAGCCTTTATTTCCTCTTCAGCATTTAATATTTCTTTATTTAGTATTTCAGTTATATTACTCATTAAAATCACCAATTCGTATTATATCAAAAAAAACTATAATTTTATAGTTTCCTTTATTTTTTTTATTACTTTTTTTTCTATTCTAGATATGTAACTTTGTGATATGTTTAATTTTTGTGCTAGTTCTTTTTGAGTTATTTCTTTTTCACCAAAAAGACCATATCGCAACTTCATTATCTGGCGATCTCGTTCTGGAAGACGGTTTATTTCCTTCATTAAAGTAAGTTTTAAATCATTATCTTCTAGTTCTTTAGTTACCAAATCAGGATCAGTTCCTAATATGTCTTCTAAGTGAAGTTCATTACCTTCAGAATCAAAAGATAATGATTCTTCTAATGATACATCTGCGTTTCTTTTTTTATTTTTTCTTAAATACATAAGTATTTCATTATCAATACACCTTGATGCATAAGTTGCAAGTTTTATATTCTTATCCATTTTATAAGTATTTATCCCCTTAATTAAACCAATTGTACCAATACTTACTAAATCTTCTAAATCAATCTTCGTGTTTTCATATTTTTTTGATAAATAAACAACCAAACGTAAATTATGTTCAATTAATTTATTTTTAGCATCAACACTTCCTTCTTTAGCTTCCATTAAATACTTTAATTCATCTTCTTTTGATAGCGGTTCTGGTAATACATCTGATGCCCCAACAAAAAAAATAGTACTTACCTTCTTAAATATTTTTTTTATAAAATTAATTATCCATTTCATTTTTCATTTCTCCTTTATAATTTTTTTATGTAATAA
>CASEKZ010000025.1 GCA_949288625.1 uncultured bacterium
AAGCCTGACGTTGATTCAATAGAAGGTCTTTCTCCATCTATTTCAATAGATCAAAAAACTACCAACAACAACCCAAGGTCAACGGTTGGAACGGTAACGGAAATATATGATTATTTAAGGCTTTTATACGCAAGAATAGGAGTTCCTTATTGTCCAAATCATAACATTCCAATATCAAGTCAGTCCATTGAAGAGATGACAAATCAAATAATGAACGAAGAAGATGGAACAAAACTAATTATTTCATCACCAGTTGTTTATGGACAAAAAGGAACGTTTAAAGACTTATTTGATAATTTAAGAAAAGAAGGATATGTAAGGGTAAAAATAGATGGTGTAGTAAAAGACTTAAGTGAGGATATAGATTTAGAAAAGAATAAAAAGCACAATATATTAGTTATAATTGATAGAATAAAAAGAAAAGATGAAGCAAGAGGAAGAATATACGAGGCACTAGAGCTTGCTTGTAAGTTGTCTAAGGGAAAAGCTGTAGTTGAAATTCCAGGCCGTGATGATATTGTTATGAGTGAGTCTTTTGCGTGCCCTCACTGTGATTTTTCACTAGAAGAATTAGAGCCTAGAATGTTTTCATTTAACGCCCCATACGGATCTTGCCCAGATTGTAAAGGACTAGGTTTTAAACTAAAGATGAGTGCGGACTTAATTATTCCTGATAAAGAAAAAACGTTAAGACGCGGCGGTATAGAACCTTATGCAGGCATGGACGAATATAATATATACATAAAAAAACTTGAAATAGTTTGTGATAAGTATGGAATTGACATGGATAAGAAAATCAAGGACTTAACTAAAAAAGAACTTGATATAGTATTAAATGGTACTAAAGAGCCTATCGAGTTTAAGTTCTCAACTAGAAGTGGTAACAACATGAATAGTTATGAACCATATGAAGGCGTGTTAAACAATTTAGAAAGACGCTATTTTGAAACTAATAGTGAGTTTATAAGAGAATGGCTTGGTAAGTACATGGTAGAGCTTACTTGTCCAACTTGTCATGGTAAAAGGCTAAAAGAAAGCGTTTTATCGGTTTTAATAAACAAGAAAAACATAATTGATTTAACCGATATGAACATTGATAAATTATATGATTTCTTTGATAAATTAAAGTTAAGTAAGGAAAAAGAAGAAATTGCACGATTATTAATTAAGGAAATAAAATCAAGGTTGGAGTTTTTACATAACGTTGGACTTGGTTATTTAACGTTATCAAGAAGCGCTGGAACGTTATCTGGAGGAGAAGCACAAAGAATAAGACTTGCAACCCAAATTGGATCACAGTTAACGGGCGTTTTATACGTGCTTGATGAGCCTTCTATCGGGCTTCATCAAAGGGATAATCAAAGATTAATTGATTCTTTATTAAAGATGCGCGATTTGGGCAACACATTAATAGTTGTAGAACATGATACCGACACTATGCTTCAAGCTGATTACTTAGTAGACGTAGGTCCTGGTGCAGGAGATCATGGTGGAGAAATAGTAGCTTGTGGAACTCCAAAAGAAGTTATGCAAAACAAAAACAGTTTAACCGGTGATTACCTATCTGGAAGAAAGAAAATAGAAGTACCTAAAAAAAGAAGAAAAGGAAACGGTAAGTATATCGAAATAAAAGGTGCTAAAGAAAATAACTTAAAAAGTATAAACGTTAAGTTTCCTTTAGGAAAGTTTATTTGCGTAACTGGTGTATCAGGATCAGGTAAATCAAGTTTGATTAACGGGATTTTATATAAAGTACTTGCCTTAAACGTTTATGGCACAAGAGTTATTCCAGGTAAACATAAAAGCATTAAAGGATTAGAAAACGTAGATAAAGTAATTGATATAACCCAAGATCCAATAGGAAGAACGCCTCGTAGTAATCCCGCAACTTACGTTGGCGTATTTGACGACATTAGGGACGTTTTTGCAAACACCAAGGAAGCTAAAATAAGAGGTTATGAAAAAGGAAGATTTTCATTTAACGTAAAAGGAGGACGCTGCGAGGCGTGCTGGGGTGATGGAGTTAAAAAGATTTCCATGAATTTTTTACCGGACGTATACGTTCCTTGTGAGGTTTGCGGGGGAACACGCTTTAATAAAGAAACTCTAGAAGTTAAATATAAAGGAAAAACGATATATGACGTTTTACAGATGCGTGTTGAAGAGGCATTAGAATTTTTTGAAAATCATCCTAAAATCAAAAGAAAGCTTCAGGTTTTAATGGACGTTGGACTTGGTTATATAAAACTTGGTCAAAGTGCTCCAACGCTATCTGGAGGTGAAGCATCCCGTGTTAAACTTGCAAAAGAGCTTCAAAAAAAACCAACTGGTAAAAGTGTGTTTATCCTAGATGAACCAACAACTGGTCTTCATAGTGACGATATTAAAAAACTACTTGTTATATTAAACAGAATCGTTGATAATGGTGATACGGTAATCGTAATAGAACATAACCTGGACGTTATAAAAGTATCGGATCACATAATAGACTTAGGACCAGAAGGTGGGGATAATGGAGGTGCTATCGTGTGTGAAGGAACTCCAGAAAAAGTAGCTAAATGCGAAAAATCTTATACCGGAATGTATTTAAAATCACTTTTATAGAGTGATTTTTAAACAAATGTATAATAAATAAGGTAGAGATATAAAATATCTTTACCTTATTTTTTTATAACTTATTCATTATTTTCTAATTAACTTTTATTCTTTTGAAAATGATAGAATATCTTTTGAAAGGAGCTGTTACAATGGTACAACCAATAAATATTTCTTGGTCTAAAACGAAAAGAAACGTAGAACAAATAATTTCTAAATACATATATTATTGTTTGTCCGTTGATAATGGGTCGACTTCTAACATTAAAGACAACTTTATCTTGGAAAAATTAGAATATACTCCGATTACAAACGCTTACATAACCTTAAATTCAGAAACAAGAAAAGCAAGAATTGAATTTATTAATTATTTTAGATTTTCCTTTAACAAGTTAACCACGGATGAAAGGAAAATAATTTATTGGACTTACTTAGACAAAGAAAATAATTATGATGATAGGTATATTGCTAATAACCTAGGTTTTTCATTAGGTTATTATTACATAAAGAAAAAAGAAACACTAATTAGGTTTTCATATTCTTTAGGAGTTGAAGAAACCCAAAAATAAGTAAAACTTTTTTATCGACAAAAAGTATGTTTAGTGTTCTTTATAATTTAATTGACGGAGGTGTTTATGAGTTTAAAAGTAGTAAAAGGTAATTATGAGGACGCAAAAAAAGCAAACGGCTTATTAACTAAGCTAATAGTGGATGAAAAAAAATATGATAAAAACATTAATGAAAAGTGTGTTGTTAAATCACTATATGAAAATTTTTATAACAATAAAGACGTTTGTCTTCTAGTTGCTAAAAACAATGAAGATATTATTGGTTATTTATATGGTTACGTTCAAAATAATGGTGATTCAAAAATTGATATGGTTAGTGTTTTGGATGCTTTGTACGTTGAACAGGATTATAGACGCTTAGGTGTTGGAGTTAAACTTGTTGATGCTTTTAAGAATTGGTCTTATGAAATAGGTGCAAAATACATAGAGCTAAAAGTTTGTAAGGAAAACAATAGTGCAATTAATTTGTATGAAAAAATGGGCTTTACCGAAAATAAGATAATTATGGTAAAGAAACTAGGTGATAACGATGAGGCTTTCTAGATTTTTTCATCATATTAAGATAGAAAACAACGTATATGCAATATATAATTCATTAGTTATGGAAATCGCTTATGTAGATAGCGAAACTTATAAAAAAGTTATTAATTTTTCGGTTAGTGAAAAACAAGCTGAAGAGTTAAAAAAGATAGGGGTTTATGTATCAAAAAGAAGTTCGGATGATGAAGCATTAAAATTGGTAAGAAAAAGATATGAAAAAGTAACGGGCAAAGTCAATATAATGTATTTTATAATGAGTTCAGCGTGCAACTTGGGATGTAAATATTGTTTTATAGAAAATTGTCAGTTTAATAACAATAAAGAAACTAATATGAGTGAAAAAACCGCACTTGAAGCGCTTATTAAATACACTGATTATCTAAAACTTAATAAAATGCGGGGATCTGTCATATTTTATGGTGGTGAGCCGTTAGTTAATTGGAAAGTTATAAAACTTGTTTTAAATAAGGCAAACGAACTTTCATCGCCAATTGATTTTTCTATGGTTACCAATGCTACTTTATTAGATAAAGAAAAGATAGAATTTTTAGCCGAAAAACAAGTAGAAATAGGTATATCTATTGATGGTCCTAAAAAACTTAATGATAAAAATAGAGTTTATCGTCATGGTAACAAAAGTGTTTATGATGAAGTTATCAAAAAGTTTCCTTATCTTGAGTTAAGTAATGCCAAATTTGGGTTATCCATAACGGTTTCAGAAGATCTTTTAAAGAACCAGGACGAGGTATTAGATTGGTTAAAAAAGCTTGGAGTAAAAAGCATTTTTTATAATTTATATCATTATACAAGTTATGACTCTAATTGGAAAAGTTATTATAAAAAAGCTTGTGATTTTCTTATAAAATCTTATAAATTATTAAGTAGTAATAATATATACGATGGAAGAATAATAAGGAAAATAGATAGTTTTTATAATAATGAATTTAAATTTTCAGATTGTGGAGCGATTGGGGCTAATCAATTAGCAATAAAGCCAAATGGAGACATATGTATTTGTCATGGTTATTTAAAGACGGATAAGTATGTAATCGGAAATATTAGAAAAATTTCTATTAAAGAAATCATGAGTTCTGACGAAATGAAATTTTGGAAGGAAAGAAATACTTTAAACAATAAAAAATGCTTAAATTGTAATGCATTATTTATATGTGGCGGTGGCTGTGCGATTCAAGCTGAAGCCTTGTTTGGCGATAGGAAAAAGATTGATAAACCTTTTTGTATGCATACTAAAAAAACATTATCGTGGATACTTAAAGAGTCCTACCGATTAAGTAAAAAAATCAATGACAATACAAAGGAGGTGAGACAATGAAAATGTTAGATAAAAATAAAATAAAAAAACACATGGTAACATCATTTGAAAATTATGCTTCAGTATGCAATAGTTGTGCTTGCGGTGGTGGTGTTGGTTCATGTAACACTACTTGTAAGGGGTGCAAAGATAAAAACGAAAACATAAAAGAAGTAAAAAACGTTTATGAAAAATAAGAACTTTTTGGTTCTTATTTTGTTTAGGAGGTTATATTCATGGTAATAGATGCACATAGTCACGTTGGTAAAGATTATTATTTCGGTGGTACAACCTTAGAGTCGTATGATGATTTTTGCAAGAAAAATAATATTGATATTGGCCTGTTAATGCCAATGCCTTGGCCAGTTTATGAAGATGATGATAAAGAGGTGTGTTCTCTTGTTTGGGAACATGAGAATTACAAATTAATACGATATTATAAATTAATTAATGAAAACGGTAAAATAGTTAAAAAAGAAATTGTATCAAATCCATACAAAAATGTTAACGAATATTATTATAATTTAATAATGAATTCTAAAACTAATACAAAAATTAAATTTGTGCCTCTTATTCATGGGGCTTTAGATGAGGTTTCTTACGTTGAAGATTTTATAAAAAAGTTTAGTCCAGTAGCGCTTAAATTTCACGGCTTTAGTAGTGGCTTTTTTAAAGATGATGTTAATCCTGAATTGGTAGAAGTAATTAAGTATTATGATGTTCCTTTAATCTTACATACTTCTGTTTATGCATATAATGGTGGTTATGGTTTTGAAACTAAATACTGGCGTAATAAATGCAGCCCTAATAATTGGACCAAGTTTTTATTAGAAAACAATTTAAGAGGCATCTTAAATCACGGGGCATGTTTAGATAGCGAAATCACCAATTTAGTTAATAAGTGTGATAACATCATGATTGGAATAGGTCCCGATTTAGATATTTCTTTGGATCCATATAAGGTTTTAACACCAAGGGAAGAATATTTAAAAAGAGGGTATCTTAATATTTTAAAAACACTAGTCAATCCAGAAAAACTGCTTTTTGACATAGATTTTAATTGGAACACTGATAATTTTGGCAACATTGATTACAGGTCTGTTAACAGGGTAATAAATACTTGGTCTTACTCTGATAGTGATAAAATACTTTATAAAAACGCCAAGAATTTTTATAAAATTTAATAAAAGTTTATATAAAATATTATCATTATGATATAATTAAAATGGTGATAAAATGAGAGTAATCATAGAAGAAAATAATAAAAACGAAAAAAAGAAAGGTGTTAATATTGAATACCGTTTAAATTTGTTTTTGGAGTGGCTTATATACATGTTTGGATATGCTTTGGTCTTAATTATTACTTCTAATTTGTTTAGGTCATTATACGTGGAAAACATTTGGTATGGTATTTTAGCAGCTGTTATAATTTACGTACTTAATAAAACGATTAAGCCTATTTTAGTTACCTTAATGCTTCCTCTTATAGGCTTATCGTTAGGGTTATTTTACTTTGTTATAAACGTATTTATTCTTTTGTTAGTAAGTTTAATTCTTGGAGATCACTTTTATCTAACTGGCTTTTTTTCACCATTTATCGTATCTATTTTCATAAGTATAATGAACGTTTTGATGGAAAGTCTTATTATAAAACCATTAATAGAAAGGTGTAAAAAATAAAATGAGTAAAATAGCAATAAGTTTAGGCCCAATAACGATTACATGGTATTCGGTTTGTATTTTTGTAGGTATCATATTAGCAGCTATAATAATCAATAAAGAGGCAAAAAGATTTAACATACCATCTTCTTTTGTGGTAAATCTTGTTTTTTGGTGCGTTTTATTTGGTATTATTGGTGCCAGAATATATTACGTTTTATTTAATCTTAATTATTATTTAAAGTTTCCAATTGAAATAATAAAAATCTGGAACGGAGGACTTGCAATTCATGGTGGTATTATCGCTGGTGTAATAACATTAATAATATATTGTAAAAAATATAATATTAGTATTTTAAAGATGACTGATATAGCGGTAGTTGGACTTATTTTGGCTCAAGGTATTGGCCGTTGGGGTAATTTCTTTAATGGTGAGGCACATGGTG
>CASEKZ010000026.1 GCA_949288625.1 uncultured bacterium
ATCCATATTATATACCTCCATAAATATTATTTACATTATTAAAAATATTATTCGTATATCAAAAAATGTAAAGTAACTTTTAAAGATAAAGCTTATTTTTATTTATTTTTGTAATTATATTAACCTTTACTTTTATAAATGGTATAATTAGTGTTGTTAGGGAGTATTTAGATGAATAGCATTTATAACTATACAAAAAGGGATTTAGAAAATTATTTTTTAAGTATTGGTGAGTCTAAGTTTAGGGCACAACAAGTATTTGAGTGGCTTTATTTAAAAAGAGTAAAAGGTTTCAATGAGATGACCAATTTAAAAAAAGGTTTAATAGCAAGCTTAAATGATAATTTTAGCATTGATTCTTTACGCTTAGTAACAACAGAGGAAGATGTTGATGTTAAAAAATATTTGTTTGAACTTTATGATAAAAACAAAATTGAAGCTGTTTTGATGCATCATGATTATGGTAACAGCTTATGTGTATCAACTGAGGTTGGTTGTAATATGGGTTGCCTTTTTTGTGAAAGTGGTAGATTAAAAAAAATAAGAAATTTAGGTGCTTTTGAGCTTGTTTTACAAGTTCTTATGGTAGAAGAAGATATTAAAGATAGAATAAGTCATGTTGTGTTAATGGGAATTGGAGAACCATTTGATAATTATGATAACGTAATGAAATTTATTAACATAATAAATGATCCTAAAGGAATTAATATTGGAATAAGACATATAACCGTTTCTACTTGTGGAATAGTTCCTAAAATAAAAGAGTTTACTAATGAAAAAACAGGTGTTAATTTAGCGATAAGTTTACATGCTCCAAATGATAAAATACGGGATAAAATAATGCCAATTAATAAGGTGTATAAAATAAATGATATTATATCTTGTGTAAAAGATTATATTAAAAAAACAAATCGAAGGGTTACTTTTGAATATATATTATTAAGTGATATAAATGATGATGCAGCTTGTGCACAGCAGTTAGCGAATCTTTTAAAAGGCATTAATTGTTATGTAAATTTAATTCCATACAATGAAACTAGTAACATAAGCTTTAAAAAGAGTAAAAAAGTGACAATTGATAAGTTTTATGATATATTAAAAAAGAATAACATAAATGTGACGATAAGAAGGGAATTTGGATCTAAGGTATCGGCGGCATGCGGACAGCTTAGAAGCAAAAAAACTACTGAAAGTGAGCGATAAAATGAAATCATATTATATAACGGATACTGGAAAAGTTAGAACTCATAATGAAGATTCTGTAATGATCGTGAAGAATTTAAGTGGGGAATATTTGATGGTTGTTGCAGATGGAATGGGGGGTCATAAGGCGGGAGAAGTTGCATCTTCCATCGTGGTTAATGGTCTTACTGATAAGTTTAAGGTTATGGAAACGATTGGTGAAAAACAAGACGCGGTAAATTGGATTAGAAAAAACGCAAACGAGCTTAATGAGGCAATCTTTAAGTATACTGATGAGTTTGAAGAAAGTAAGGGAATGGGAACCACCTTAGTACTTGCTATTATAACTAAGGAGTACATTCTTTTTGGAAACGTTGGTGATTCATCGGGGTTCGTAATAAAAAATAAAGCATTATATAAGGTTACTAAGGATCATACCCTTGTTAATTTACTTGTTGAAACGGGAGAACTAACGGCTGAAGAAGCTGAAAATCATCCGAGAAAAAACGTGCTCATGAGGGCACTTGGTGCTAATAACCCAATTGATGTTGACATATTTGACGTTGATACTGCTTGTGATGCAATTTTACTTTGTAGTGATGGACTAACGAACATGCTTACTAATAATCAAATTGAAAAAGTTTTGAATAGTGATTTAGGAACTGAGGAAAAAATTGTTAAATTAATTAAAAAGAGTAATTTAAGGGGTGGAACTGATAACGTATCCATCGCGTATTTAGAAAAAGAAAGTGGTGAAGATAAGTGATTGCAAAAGGACAAAAAATAAATGATCGCTACGAAATTGAAAAATTAATTGGCGAGGGTGGAATGGCTAATGTTTATTTAGCTAGGGACACCATATTGGATAGAAAAGTAGCGGTTAAGATTTTAAGAGGAGATTTGGCAGGCGATGAAAAGTTTGTTAGAAGGTTTCAAAGGGAAGCTCTTTCTGCATCATCTTTATCACATCCAAACATTGTTGAGATATATGATGTTGGTGAAGACGATGGAAATTTTTACATCGTAATGGAATACATTGAGGGTAAAACGTTAAAACAATTAATAAAAAAACGTGGCGTTTTATCTTTATCCGAAACGATTGACATAATGCTTCAGTTGTTGGATGCTCTTGCTACCGCTCATGATTCTTATATAATTCACAGAGATATCAAACCACAAAACATAATGATTAAAGAAAGTGGTTTAGTTAAAATCACTGACTTTGGTATTGCCATGGCTCTTAATAGTGCTCAGTTAACGCAAACTAACTCAGTTATGGGTTCGGTTCATTATTTGCCTCCTGAACAAGCTAGTGGTAAGGGTTCAACCATTAGAAGTGATATATATTCGCTTGGAATATTAATGTTTGAAATGTTAACTGGTAAAGTACCTTTTAAGGGTGATACAGCTGTTGAAATAGCTTTAAAGCATATGAAAGAACCACTTCCTTCGGTAAAATCAATTAATCCAGTAGTTCCACAATCAGTAGAAAACATAATATTAAAGGCTGCTGCTAAGAATCCTAAAAATAGGTATCGCGATGTTCGTGAAATGGCTGAAGATATAAAAACATGCTTAGATGCTAATCGTCAAGATGAACTTAGAATAACTTTTAAGTATCCTGAAACTGATTTTTCTGATACCAAGACGGTTAGTGCTTTAAAAGAAGAAAAAAAAGAACCAAAAGAAGAAAAACCAGTTGCTAAGCAAATAACAGAAGAAGATAAAATCGAAAAGTCTAATAAAAAGAAAATAACCATTATTAGTGTAATAATTGGTGTGTTTGTACTTGTTATGGCTCTTGCTGTAATAATTTTACCAAAGGTTACTGAATCTAAGGAAATAAGGGTTCCTGACGTTTATGGAATGGAAATATCCGAGGCCGAGGACATGCTTAAGAAAGCTGGATTAAACGTTAAATCCGAAAAGAAACCAAGTGATGAAGTTGATGAAGATTTAGTAATAGAAACTGAACCAGGAAAAAATAGATACGTAAAAAAAGGAGGTACGATAACCATATACTATTCTTCTGGTTCTAAGAAAGTTGAGGTTGAAAACTACGTTGGTCAAAACGTTTATGAGGTAAAAGCTAAGTTAGAATTGGATGGATTAGAAGTTACCATCGAAGAAAAGGAAGTAACTGATTCATCTAGCTATGAAGGAAAAGAACAGTTAATAATTGAACAAAGCGTTGGTGCTGGTGAAAAGTTATCACAAGGTGAAAAAATAATCTTGTACGTTCCAAAAATATTATCTACTTATCCTGATATGGTTACGGACGCATGGACACTACAAAGAGCAACTGAGTTTTGTGAAAAATATGGTCTTACTTTAAAGGTTACTTATAAAGCAACAAATGAAGTTGAGGAAAACATCGTGCTTGCTCAATCACCAAAAGCTGGTGAGGAAGTTTTTGAAAACGATGTGTTTACGATAGTTGTATCACAAAAAGAAAGTACTACAACGACACCTCCAACAACGACTACAACGCAAGATAGTGATGATTCATTAGGTGAATAATGACTGGTAGAGTAATAAAGTTAATAAGTAATAAATGGACGGTTGAGGCTGAAGGAAGGCTTTATGAGTGCTCATCAATCGGGAAATTTAAGTATTTAAAAGTAACACCGATAGTAGGTGATTTAGTTGAGTTTGATGCTAGTAATAACTTGATAACAAGAATATTACCAAGAAAAAATGAACTTATAAGACCACCGGTTGCAAACGTAGATCAAGCCATTATCTTAACTAGTTGTAAACAACCGGAATTTTCTAGCAACTTACTTGATAAGATGTTAGTAATAATTGAGTATAATAACATAAAACCAATAATATGTTTTACTAAGTATGATTTATTAGATAATACTAAGAGGATTGATGAGGTAATTAGTTACTATAAAAAAATTGGTTATAAAGTTTTTATAAATAAAAACACGGATGAAATTAAAAACGCTTTAAAAGATAAAGTAAGCGTTTTAACGGGACAAACTGGTGTTGGTAAGTCATCGTTATTAAATAAGTTAAGAGCTGATTTGAATTTGCCAACTGGAGAAATTTCAAAAGCTTTAGGGCGTGGTAGACATACTACTAGGCATGTTGAACTACTAAAGATTTCAGATGGTCTAGTAGCGGATACACCAGGTTTTTCTCAGCTTGATTTCATTGGTATGGATAAAAAAGATATAAAAGATAATTTTATTGAGTTTTATCAAAACCAAGATAAGTGTAAGTATCAGGATTGTATTCATATAAAAGAAGATGGATGTTACGTAAAGAGCTTAGTGAAAGAAGGTAAAATCATGAGTACTAGATATGAAAACTATAAAAGGTTTATTGAACAAATAAATGAAAAAAAGAGGTAATTTATGAAAGTATCAGTATCAGTTTTAAGTGCGTATGATAGATTAATATATGCTATTAAGAAAGTAAATGAATCTAGTGCGGATTTTTTGCACCTTGACGTTATGGATGGCATGTTTGTTGCTAATAAAAAATTTCCAATAGAAGTTGTAAAAGATGTAATTAGTATTAGTAAAAAACCACTAGACGTACACTTGATGGTAGATAGTTTAAAAACCGTAAAAGAATATGCTTTACTAAAACCAGAGTATTTAACTTTTCATGTTGAAATATTAGAAGACTACGAAATCATTGATTACGTTAAATCTTTAGGAGTTAAAGTTGGACTTGCAATTAATCCTGAAACAAAGATTGATAAATTAATTCCTTATTTAGATGATATAGACTTAGTTTTGTTCATGAGTGTTGAACCAGGTTTAGGAGGTCAACCATTTAAAGAAGAAGTAGTAGAAAAGGTAAAGACTCTTAAAAAAATAGCTCCAAAGGATCTAATAATAAGTATCGACGGTGGTGTTAATGATAAAACCGTTAGCTTGTGTAGATACGCTGGGTGTGATATGGTTGTTTCTGGTTCTTTTATAACTAATAATGATAATTATGATGAGCGAATAAGGCTTTTAAAATAAATAAGTAAGTTTGTTTTAACTGGTTTAAACGTATAAAAGTAATAAAATGCTTTACAAATCATAAAATTTATTGTATACTTATAAAGTAATTTTGATATAAAGGAAAGAAGATTGTATTTATCTCACCCGATTGTAAAATAACAATGGGTTAAACGCCAGCTTATGAATAACAAATTATTATGCGTTTTTTAGGGTGAATACTAATCTTGTATTCGCTTTTTTTATGGAGGTGCTTTAATATAGCAAAAGAAAAAGATATGCCAATTAATGAGCAAATAAAAGCAAAACAAATGCTTGTTATTGGTCCTAATGGTGAACAACTTGGTATTAAATCGAAGGATGAGGCTTTAACGCTTGCTTCTTATGCTGGTTTTGATTTGGTTTTAATTAATGATAAGGCTGAAAATCCAGTATGTAAGTTAATGGACTATAATAAATTTAAATACGAAAAGAAAAAAAGATTAAAAGAATCTCAGAAGAAGCAAAAAGAAAATAACGCTGAAACAAAGGAATATCGTTTGTCACCTAATATTGATGTACATGATTTTAATACTAAAATGAATAATGCAAAGAAGTATTTAGAAAAAGGTCATAAAATCAAGTTATCAATTCGTTTTAGAGGACGTGAAATGCAATTTACCGACAAGGGAAAAGATGTAATATTAAGATTTGCAGAAGAATTAAGTGATGTTAGTACGTTGGATGCTGCTCCAGTGCTTGATGGTAGAAACATGACGGCTATGATTAGTCCAATAAAGAATAAGTAAACTGAATAAAGGAGGAAAATCAAATGGCAAAAAAGACACAAAAAACTCATAAGGGTACTAAGAAAGTTTTAAACGTTAGAAAAAGTGGTACTATTACTATTGGTAGACCAGGTTCAAGACATAATACCGGTGATAAAAACGCTGCGTATAACAGAAAAAACAGAAATGGTTCTAAGCTAAGTAAAGCTGATCAAAACAGATTAAAGAGAATCATAGATACTTTATAATTATAGGTAAGAAGGAGGAATTACAATATGGCAAGAGTTAAAAATGGTGCTGTTGTAAAACAACGTCGTAAGAAGATATTAAAAGAAGCTAAGGGTTACTTTGGCAGTAAACATAGATTATTTAAAACCGCAAAAGAACAAGTTATGCATTCACGTGTATACGCTTATAGAGATAGAAGACAAAAGAAAAGAGAGTTTAGAAAGTTATGGATTGTTCGTATTAACGCAGCATGCCGTGAAAACGAAATCAGCTATTCAAGGTTTATTAATGGTTTATCAAAGGCAGGAGTAACCGTTAATCGTAAGATGCTTGCAGAAATAGCAATTGATCAGCCAAAGACATTTACTGATTTAGTTGAAATTGCTAAGGACGCTTTGAATGGAAAAATGCCTAAAGAAGCTAAAGCTGAGGTAAAAAAAGAAACTGTAAGTAAAGAAGAAAAAAAAGTAACTAAAAAGGCTCCAGCAAAGAAAGAGGAAAAACAAGATATATCAAAATTAACCGTAGCTGAACTTAAGAAAATGGCAAAGGAAAAAGGTGTCGAAGGATACTCTTCTATGAAAAAAGCAGAATTACTAGAGAAACTAGCATAGTTTCTTTTTTTGTTGTATAATCATGTTAGGTGGTACTATGAATAATCTATATTTAATATATGGTAATGATTATAGTCTTATTAAAAGAGAAATAAATAAAATAACAAGTGGTATTGATGACGTTATCACTTTTGATTTAGGTGTTCAAAGGATAAATGAAATGTTAGATGAGGCATCTTGCATATCTTTTTTTGGTAGTAAAAAAGTTTTAATAGGAGAAAACGCTTTATTTTTAAGTTCTTCTATAAATACCATAAATCATGATTTTGATTACTTAGAAAGGTATTTAAAAGAAAATGATCATGATAACATAATAATATTTACTCTTAATGAAAACAAATTAGATGAAAGAAAAAAAATAGTAAAACTTTTAAAGGAAAAAGCTAACGTTATTCATAAAGACGTAATTAATCAAAAAGATTTACCAAAGTTTGTTATGTCTGAATTTAAAAATGAAGGTTATGATATTGATTATAAAACTGCTAGTTATTTTGTTAATTACGTAGGCCAAAACGTGGATATTTTAATAAGTGAAATAGAAAAGATGATGGTATATAAAGATAATGATAAAAAAGTTACTAAACAAGATATTAATGATATTTCTTGCAAAGCTTTTAAAGATAATGTTTTTGATTTAACTGATGGTATTATGAAAAAAGACTTTAATAAGATTTATGAATGCTATAAAGATTTAATGATTATGTCTGAAGAACCAATAAAAATTATATCTCTTTTGGGAAATCAGTTTCTATTAACTTATCAAGTAAAATTATTAAGTGATAAAGGTAAGGATAGTAAAGAAATAGCGGATTTATTAAAGGTTCATCCATATCGTGTTAAACTCGCTTTGGAAACTGATTATTCCATTTATGATTTAAAAGAAGTTTTAAAAAAATTACATGATCTTGATTTTAACATTAAAAGTGGAAAAATAGATAAGTTTATTGGTTTAGAGGATTTTCTTTTACACCTTTAAGGTTGAAGTTTTATTCATGTTATGATAAAATAAGCTTATAATAGGGAGGTAACTTATGAGCGAGATGGATCCTAAAGAAAAGAAAAAAATAATAATAAAAATGGTTGTATGTATCATTCTTTTATTAATCGTAATGATAATTGGTTTGTTAATTTAAAGTAAAAAAGATAACGCTAACAAATAGTGTTATCTTTTTATAAAAATAGAATTACTAATATTCCAGCTATCAAACAATATATTGAAAAATATCCTAGTTTACCTTTTTTAATTATATTAATAAACCATTTAGCACTAAAGTAAGTTACAATCATACTGGCGATAAATCCTAACGAATAGGGAAGAATTAGGTTATTTAAATTACTCGTTTCTGCTAAATCTTTAACCCCTAGTATCATGGTTGCAACACTAATTGGTAAGTACAGCATAAATGAATAATTAACAGCCGTTTCTCTTTTTAAATTTCGGCTTACTCCTCCAACGATTGTAGCACCACTTCTTGATATCCCAGGAAAAAGAGCAATAACCTGGAAGAAACCAATAATTATACTATCAAGTATGGTTATGTCTTTTTTTTCTTTTTTACCTTTAGCATCTTTAATTAAAAATAAAGCAAGACAAGTAATTAAAAGGGCTACTCCAATTATTTTTACGTTACCTGATAGTATTTCTATTTTATCCTTAAAAACAAGCCCAAATATTCCAGCAGGAATAGTTCCAAGAACTATTAACCAAGCGTATTTATAATTTTTTTTATATTTTTCATCCTTTGTTTTAATAAAACTAAAAAAATCAGTTATTATTTTAAATATTTCTTTTCTGTATAAAAATAATATTGCTAAAAAAGAACCAAAATTAACGATTATCTCAAAGTTCATGTCATTTAACATATCAAAGTTAAATAATTCTTTAGCAATCAGTAAATGTCCACTTGAAGATACTGGAATAGGTTCGGTAAATCCTTGTAATATTCCTAAAAATACATATTGTAAAACCCTTATAATATTCATTTTATCCTCCTATTGTCTTACTCTTATAAATTATATGTTATTACTAAGAGTACATATTATCATGAAAAATTATATCATAATTTTTTTATTTTTGTTATCTATAATAAAATAAATATATAAATATTTTTATTTAATTTGTTTAAATCATGATAATCTACTTTTAGTTTACCACTACAAAGTTTTTACAAAATTTTACACCATGTGG
>CASEKZ010000027.1 GCA_949288625.1 uncultured bacterium
CCCTTCTTCCTTTGTCTAATATCTTGACTTAACTCCCCAAGATGTAAATTTTTGTAAAAATAATATTCTTTTAAAACAAGAACAAGACCAAAAACAAGAACAAGAAAAATAAAAACCCTTGATTTCTCAAGGGATAATATTTATATGGCGTCCTGCAAAGGATTCGAACCTTTGACCCACGGCTTAGAAGGCCGTTGCTCTATCCAGCTGAGCTAGCAGGACAATGATTCGTTCAAAAAGAACAAATCAATTATAGCAAAAAAAACTTAATTATTCAATATTTTTTATTACACTTTTTGTAATTTCATTGCCATCTACGTTAAATATAACCTCGTTTACATCATAATTTTCTCTTACAGATAGTGCAATTGAGTATATTACTTCTTCCAAAATACTTTTAGTATTTTCATCATCAAACAAAAAATTATTAAAGTTAAGCGTTAAAACATCATCTGTTAATTCATAACTTAAAAGTTTTGTATTATAGTTAAGAAAACTCATTAAATTAGTTTCATATATATGAGAGCTTGTTAACTCATCTATAATTATTTTTATTTTATCACGATTATCATTAGTTATTTTTGTTACTGGAACGTAATAGTAATCATTATTGCCTTTACTTACGTAATAAATAGTAATATTATTTGTATCTTTATAATTGGTAACATTATAAATTTTATTTACCCCACTTGTTCTATTAAATGGTTGTACCACGTTTTTTTTAGAATTGGGTAAAGTTTTAAGTGATTTTCCATCAATGTTAATATATAGGTTTGAAATTCCATCAATAGAAGTCAAATTAAACGTTAAAGCTTCTATAGCTTTTTCATCATAATTACCCGACAACTCATAAAAATCACTTGATAAATCAATGGTTATATCATTTTTATTTATACTTACATTATTAATCTTAAGATCCGCAGGTAATATTCCTCTAAAACCGTTTGGAATCTTATCTTCGTATTTACCACCAAGAATTAATAATTCAATTAACTTTTTTGCATACTGTTCATCAGTAGAAGCACCTATAGGGACCATACATCTAGCTACATATCCATTTTTATCAATTAAAAACACTTCGTTTTTTTTAATATTAGAACTAGTTTTTATAACCTTATCATCTTCTAAAGAATATTTTTTTGACGCTGGAAACAAAATTAGTAAAAGTAATAAAAACAACATTCCAGTAGTTCTAAATATTTTATTATAAACAAATTTTCTTAACATGATTACCTCCTTTACATTATATGAAAAAATCGCATTTAATATGCGATTTTATAAAGTAATCTCATTTAATTTTATAAGTTCAATTACCGCACATGCTCTTCCTTTAACACCAAGTTTTTGCATTACGTTAGATATGTGATTCCTAACGGTTTTTTCACTTATTTTAAGTTTATTTGCGATTTCTTTAGTTGTTTTATTTGTTATTAGATAATCAAAGATTTCTTTTTCCCTTTTAGTTAGTACCCGTTTTCCCATGATATCCTCACTTTCTTATAATAAGAGGTATTTTAATATTTTTTCTATATTATTTTATGAGGAAAGACATAAAATGGTACTTAATTTTGAAATTTCACTGATATATACATTTTATCTTGATATTCTTCTTGAATAAGTCTCATAATACTATTTGCAAGAGAATAATCATGATCTTTTTTCTTTAATGTAACGCTTATGTTATTAGAATCTATTTTTATAAACGAATCAAGTTTCAACTGCTTTTTTAGTTTATTTTCTAATTCTTCTTCCTTTGCTTTTAACTCATCAATTTCTTTAAGACCATTATAAGCATTATTCTTTTCTTCTGTTGATGTGTCTTTATTGGTTAATATCTCGTTATACTCAGCCGCTAATGCAGCTCTTTGTTCATCAGCTTCAACTTGAAGAGCAGTTAAAACGTCTTCTTGCGTGACATTTACGTTTGCGGTATCCTCGGTTTCTTGAGTAGTAGTTGGTTTTTTAGATGCCGTCATAAGATCACTAGGCATAGTAATATAATACACACTTAAAACAAGAATTAAGCTAAATAATGTTAAAAACCACAATTTTTGTTTATTAATCATATTATCCTCCAAATCTTTCTAATTAACTATATGACGTAATCAAAAAAAAAGAACAAAAAAAAGCCTTATTAGGCTTCTTCTTCACTATTTTTCATAACCGCATCCGCAAAAGGTAAAACGTTATTTATCTTCTTCTCTAATTCCTCTTGTTTTTTAATAATTTCATTTTCTTTATTATTTAACTCTTCTTCAAATTTATCTAACTCTTCCCGCTTAGCATTAGAACTTTGTATTAAATCATTAACAAACGCCTCATCTTCATGTAATTTATGCTCTTCAGCATCATACTTTTCTTGACGTTCTTTAATCAAATTTAAACGTTCGGTTAATCTTCTTATCATTTCCTCTACTATTTCACGCTCATCAAATTCAGAATCAAGTGCATCATTTTCTTGAATACTTTCTATTGGTGAAACTTTTAAATATTCATCAGATAACTCTTGAGGATTAGATGTCATCGTAACAACCGGTGACTTTGCAATTTTTAATATTTCTTCAACGTCATACGTTTTTTTAGGCTCATTTTCCTTTTTTTCTTCAGATACATCGTTAGGCATTATTTTTGGAACTTCCATTGGTTCTACTTCGCCAACAACATCAGAAGTTGCCTCATCAAATGAAACCTCATCAGCCTTGGACATATCATTTTCATAATAAGTATCAGAGCTTTTAGTAGTTAAATCTTCATTCATAATAACATCCGAAACCTCAGGTGCTTTTGGTATAGTTGGTACCTCAGGTATTTCTGGAACATCTGGCACCTGTATTTCTGAAACCATATCAACTTCAGGTATTTCTGGAATGTATGGTTTAAAAGTATCATTCTTTGCGTAAGAATTATCTTCCACATCGTTAAAATCAAGAACCGAATTTAAAGCATTCCTTACCTCATCAACAAAATTACGTAAATATAAATCACTAATTCGTGATAAAGTCCCAACAACTTCGTTATATAAATTATTTTTATATGAAGAAATTACATCATCTAATTTTTTATCATCAAGACTAGATATTGTTTTTAAATAAGAAACAAAATCATTAACGTAATTTTCAATATCACCATTAACTCCATTTGCATCTAAAAAATCAGTTCTTTTTATCTTTATAATATCTAAATACTTATCATTTAATAAAGAATCTAGGTTTTGTATAAAACTATCTTTATCAGTTTTTGATGTTTTATTTGCCTCATCAATTTTATCATTTATTTTATCAATAAATTGTTCATTTACTGATTCAACACTTCTTAAATCTTTTATAACATATGATTCAATTAATCTAGATATTGGATCGGAAAGCTTTTCTTTAGAATTAACAACCAAAGAAGAAAAATCGATGGTGTAATTCGAAAGGGTTACAACATCACCAACAAGCGTAGTTGTTCTTTCGTCAATCACTTTATTTAAATCACTAAGTTCCATGCGGTAACTGTTATTATCCTCACTAATTTTATCCAAAACACTACTTAATAACTTACTCATGTTTATTACCTCCTTCTTCCTCAGCTTTTTTAATTTTATTTAAGCCCTTAATAAGAGGTTTCATGTTAAGAAAAATCACTTCTGCTTCAGACAACCTAGAATTTAACTCAACTTCTTTAGAATTTAATTCTAACTTTCTTTGAGATAATTTGTTTTCTCTTTCAATATTAGCTTCAATATTTTTATTTGTAGCGTTTAAACGCTCATCAACCTCTTTTTTTCTTTCTTTATGCTTACTTTCTTTTCTAGATAATTTTTCTTCCTTAGTATTAAGCGCTAAAATCATCTTGTTAAATAACGTCATGTCATCATACATATCAAAGTTGCTTGCTGCTTTAATGCTCTTTGAATCATTATTACTTTGAGTAACTTCTTTTTCAGTCATAATATCTTCCCCTTCTTCTTTTTCAATCACATCATTACTAACGTTGTTAGTTAATTCCCCAATCAAAATATCTAAATATTTATTATCGGCTTGTTTAATCATCACATCTAAACCATTTTCTAATTCATTTTTCGTTTTATCTAGTAAAGCGTTTATTGCGTTTACTAAAAACACGTTTTCTCTTAAACTACTTGTTATATTTTCATCAACGTAAAGACGAAGCTTTTCAATTATTTCGTTAAGATTAAGATCCTCCGTCATGTTTAATTGATTCGAACTTTTATTAGCGTTTAATTCTTTAATGTATTTTTTCTTTAGTTCATCTAGCTTTATTTCTTTGTTAACGTATTGTTCAATAAAACCATCATTAGTTATTTGAAGTGCGAGTGAATCAATAAATAGCTTTCTTTTTATTTTCTTAACAATAGGTGTTTTTATAATATCAGATACTTTATTTCTTAATTCTTCTTCAGTTAAGTTAAAATTAAGATCGCTAATCAAACTTATTAAGTCTTCAGCAAAATGATATATCCCCTCGTCTATGACGTTTATCAAATCTTTTGCAATTATTTCATCGTTTAAAGTGCTACACTTTAAAAGTACACTGTTTTTAACCCTTTCAATCACGCCAATCATAACTAGCCTCCTTGATATATGCCTACCCCTTTTTGATATAAATGCCATGCACTATATCATAACTATAAACATTCTATCACAAAAAAAGATAAATTTAAACATTAAATTTATCTTTTTTCCTTTTTTCTTTTAAAACTAAGTTTATCAGTATAAATATAATAGATAAATAAAACAACCAAAGAAACACTTGATACTATAAGACCTTCTTTTAACATTTTAGGATAAAACACAAGTTCAATATCATGAGTACCAGAAGGAACTTTAAATCCTAAGTATGAGTTAGCAACTTTAAATGTATCAACTTTTTTACCATCAACATATGCACTCCAACCCTCATCATAAGCAATCGTTGTAAAAGCAACCTGATTATCCTTAGCGCTAACACTTCCCGCAATATACGCATCACTATACTCTTCTACGTTTAAAAATCCGGTTTTTAAATTTTCATAAAAATGATTAAACGCTTCTTCGTTTATAGCATATGCATAAAACTTTAAACTTCCGTCCTCAGAGTCGTTAAAGTTTATTGTAACATTAACTTCTCCTGCCTCTTTTTTACCAACGTTAACAATGTAATATTCATCCTGAGTTATTCCATAATAAGCACCATCAACCTCAAAACTATTTACTTTATTTCCACCAACATATAAATATATATTTTGCTCTTTATCATTATTAATGGTTAACTCAAGAGCATTTTCACCATCATTTACTGAGTACAAGAACTCACCATTAGAATCATTTGTAAAACGACTATCAACAATGCTACCACCACTTAATCTTACCACTTTTAACGGAGTAAAAACGCCTTCATCTGCAGTTGCGTACGAAACGAAATTACTTTGGTTTAAAAACGGATTATATTCTTCAAGATGCCAATTTTTAATACCTTCATCCACCATGTACATAACAGATGACGGATATTTATATTCATTTAAATTATAATAGTCGTTAGAATATACAAAAGAATAATAATCATCATCAACATAGTTACCCATCAAGTACTTTATGTTAAACATTGTGTTATAAATTGGGGTTTGTTCATACTGATAATAGTAACTATTAATGTTATTTCCCGCCATGCCCATCATTCTTTGAAATTTTGATACGTCTTCATAAGCCATTGATGAAAACGCAGAAATACCTTTATAATCATACCAAGCACCATCATTAAGCGTTAAATAATTTGTTTTTTCCATGCGGTAAAAACCATTATCAACTTTTTTTGCACTGATAATCAAGTCTTGATATGGCTTTTTATCACTCATAAAATTTTCTATGTCATGCTCAATGTTCCAATTTACGTTTATAGAATAAATACACTCAAACGATACTATCCCAATTATCAAAAGACTAATTATCCACCTTGGCATGCTTTTAACAGATGATAAAAGATATATTAAATAATAACAAGCAATTAAAATCAAACATATTATAATGCGGTCGTTACTTAAGTTATCAAAAGAAAGCTTAGAAGCTAACATTACGAATATAAAAGTAACCATAAAACAAATACTTACCATAAGTTTATTTGCATGTTTTATGTTAATAAGAGAATAGTACGCTATTACTATTAACGTAAAAACATATATAAAAGAATAACGCCAAGGTAAATCATTAGGAACATGAAAAGCGTGCCATATAAAATCAAAAGTATTAATGTTAAACGAAAAAAAGAAAAACAAAAGTGCTATGGCAGCTAATATTTTAGCTTTTATATTTATTTTTTTATTAATGAATAAAAGTAGTATCAAGCAAATCGTAATAAGACCCGCATACACATTAGGAAGTGGTAAAATATCACTTGCAAACACCGTTTTATTAACGCTACTTATGTGGTTAAATAAATAATCAAGCAGCCCAAAATTGGTTTGTAGTGCTGGAAAACTATCGTTTGTGGCTGATATACTGCCAAGAGAATAAAAAAGTGGTAACAAAGCAAAAGAAACTAATCCCGCTGAAAGAAACGAAAAAAAGCCAAACATTAAAAACGTAGAGAAAACGTTTTTTAATTTGAAATTACCACGATACCAAAAATATCCCAAAAAATAAAGTACCGAAAAAATACATATCATGTATCCTATAAAATAGTTTGCAAATAACATAATCGCTAAAAAAATAGTATAAAAAAGTGGTTTTTTATAATCTACAATACGATTTATTCCAAACATTATTAATGGTAAGAACACCATGCCATCTAACCACATTATGTTCCAATAATAGGCGCAAAAATACCCCGAAAGAGCATATAAAAGACCAAATACACATATAAAAACGCCGTCTTTTTTAAATGTTTTCTTAAGATAATAAGCCATTGTAAATGAAGCAAAAACGGCTTTTAAAGCAATTATTATGGAAAATGCCATAACGATGTTTTCTTTTTTAAACAAAAACAACACCATGTTAAACGGACTTGATAAGTAGTTTAAGAAATTTCTATAAAACGGAATACCACCGCCAGTGTTAAAAGAATAAAGAAGGTTCTCGCCATCTTTAACCCGATCATATAACTCATTTAATAAAGGTCCATACTGATGATAAAAATCAACGTCAAGCATTGAATTATTCCCAAATGGTGCGATTTTATTAAAAGTATAAATAATTGATACAACTAAGGACGATATAAATAAAGTGATTAATAACCACTTGTTTTCCTTACAAAATTTAATAAGCTTATTTTTCAACTATACCACCATAAAAATAATAACATAAAAAGATAAAAGGAACAATAACTTTTTCCTTTACTCTAACACGTTTTTAATATCGTTAACATCATTTTTGTTGAAGATAACTAGCTTTTCATTAACATCAAGCGTAGCTAGCAAAATGTTCTTAAAGTCATTATACCCCTTAACCTTAAGCGTTTTCATAAGCCAAGTCTCATTTTTACCAACGTTTTTTAAGTTATTTTTCATCACTCGCCCATCAATTATAACGTTAGCAACAAGTCCGTTTCTTGATGATTTTATGTTCATGTCTTTATTAGCAACTGGTAAATATTCTTCTTTAGGTAAAAAACTTATTTTACCATTAGCTTCCATTATTGCAAACTTTATTTCACTTACATCAAAGTAACCTTGTGATCTTGCGGTTTGTAAAAAATCATTCATATCTAATTTAATTTTCTTTAAGTTTTTTAATACAAAAGCTCCATCTTGAATAATAATTGTAGGTGTTCCCATAAAAAAACGTCTTAAAATAATACTTTTCATCGTTAAATAGGCAACTATCACAGCTATAATGCCAAAAATAATAACCGCTATAAAACCATTTAAAACTTGATAATCCAAATTCATGGTCATTTCCGCCGCAAAATTACCAATCGAAATACTTATTACATAATCAAATAAACTAAGTTCAGAAACCTGTTTTTTACCTATCATTTTAGTAATTAAAAACAACGTTACTAAAGAAAAAACAGCCCTTTCTACTACTATTAAAAGCTCGTTAAAATCTGTATTTAAAATATCATTTATCAAAATTACTCACCCATTAATATAATTAGTAATTAATAAAATAATATACAAAAAAAAGAACTTATAACAAGTTCTAAACATATTAATTTAAAGAAGGTTTAGTTTCAATTACGCTACTTTTAGTTACCGTTTTAATTGAACTAGTACCATCAATAACATATTCTACGTTAAAATACAAAACCCTAGTTACATCACTTTCCTCAAATAAAATGGTATCAGCTAAATTACTAGGAGCAAGGCCAACATAACTTCCGTTACCTATCTTATAAGCTATTTTAGAAACAGTTGCGTTATTACACGTTATATCATACTTAGCACTATTTGACTTTACTTCTTTAATCGTAAGTGCGCAACTACCATCTTTCTTTTCTGTTGTTTTAACACTTTTTAATTTCTTTGTTGAATATTTAGTAACCTTACTATTATTTGGATAATAAACAACCTTTAAAGTTATATCTTCATTTAACTGTTCATTAGAAAACTCAATGATATCACTTAGTTTTTTAGTAGGTAATTTTTCATAATCATCATTGCCAACTTTGTATTGAACCTCTTTTACACTTGCATTATCACAACTTATTTGATATCTTACACCATTATTCGTTTTATCAAGTGAAGAAAACACGCATTTTCCAGATGCATCTTTAATTACTGATATGTTAAACGTTGCCGTTTTAAGTGATCCATCAACAGCGGATGCCTTAATTGTAGCATTACCTACCGAAATAGCGGTAACCTTACCATTTGCATCAACGGTTGCAACGTTTTCATCAGAGCTTTCGTATTTAATTTCTTTATTAGAAGCGTTAGCAGGAAGCACGGTTAAATATACCTTTCTTGCCGTACCTTCTTTTAAAGTAATATCCTTAATTACCGGGTTTAAATCGGTTATTAAAACGTTTTCATCTCTATTATTATTATTATTATTTGCCAAACCCAACAAATCAAAAGTATTAAACCCAAATAAAGTCCCATATCCAAAAACCAATAACAAAGTAACAGCAAAAAATGATAGTCCCGCGATAATCAATGATTTCTTTTTCGTTTTTTTATCCGCAAGTTTTGGTCTACCAACTTTTTTCTTTACGTTATCATCATCAAAACCTAAATATTCAATTATGTCTTTTTTCATGCTACCACTCCGATTATTACTATTATCTATTTAAATCTTATCATTAAAAATATTCCCGGTAAATAAAATTATATACTAAGTGTAAAGACATTTGACAAGGACATAAGCAAAATCAAAAATTTTACTTATTAATCGTTACCGATTAATCATTCTTGCTTCATAGATTAAGTATTCTCACTTCTTTCACAAACTTAAATTCCGATGATCACCACCATACTTACATTTTTTTATTTTACTATGAATTCTTGATACTTTTATTTTAGTTTTATTATTATTTTAACTATCTTTTATCTGCTTTGATAATTTTCCTTGTATAATCTTTTTTCTTTTTTTTCTAATTCTTTTGCATTTTTATATTTTTTTACCATTTGATGTTACTACTATATCTTTAACTCCTAAATCTATTAGTGTTTACTTCTTTTTCTTCTATTAAAACACTTACATAATATTTCCCAGTTGATTTTTTTTGTTACGCATGCATTTATTATTTTTTTTAACATACTTTCCTAGTATATAAAAAATAGCAACATAAACGTGCTATTTTATCTTTTACTATCCGATTAAAAATTCTACTAAAACCGGACCTAATACTATTAAAAGTATTAATGGAATGAAAAACAAAACCGAAAAAATACTTATTTTATTTGGAATTTTATTTATCTGTTCTTTGATGTCCATAATTTGTTTATCCTTTAGAAAATCAAGCTGATTATACATTGTTTCAATTATGCTGTTACCAAATAAATTAGATTGTTCCATGTTAAGGATTATGTTATTAATGGTTAAACTTGGTATTCTATAACTCATAAGTGATAGTGCCTCAGTTAGTGACTTACCAAAATTAACTTGCTTTAAAGTTTCCTTAAATTCGTCTGATATTTCAGAATTAATGTATCTACATGCCATTTTTATAGCGTTTTCTAGGTTTCTACCAGACTCTAACGCAAGCGTTAACACCTCAAAATAATAATATGCCTCGGCGTTTAGTTTTCTTTCCCTTTTCTTAAGCGGTCTATCAATCATTAAATAATTAACCAAAAAATACCAAAAGACAACGAATATTGGTGCTAAAATAGCTCCCATGTCAACAAACAAAAACGTAATTACAAAAAATAATATTGATGAGTAAAACCTGAAATTCATAAAGTACTCAGTGCTAAATTTTTTAGAAACACCAAACAAATTTATTCTAGCATCAACTTTCTTTATGTCTTTTTCACGATAAATGCGGTATATAAATGACTTTTTGTCTTTCATTTTTAAAACCTCACTTTCATGATTTTACTTACAACAAACGCGTATAAAGTATAAATAAGTATCATAACACAAAGAAGTATGTTTCCCGTCGTTGTATTAATTAATGGTGCAAAATAACTTGGGTTTAACAAAGTAATAAATAACACGAACACAAACGGCATAAAAAGAAGTATTTTACTTATCATTGACGCACTAGAAGTTAAAGACTTCATCTCTTGTTTTAACTTTCTTTTGTTAAATAGCATTTTTTCAATTGATGAAAAAACCTTTATAATGTTCCCACCGGTTTTATTTAATATGCTAAGTGATGAGGTTATATAACTTACCTCTTCTGATTCAACTCTTTTACTAAACCTATCAAAAACCACATCGAGCGATAATCCATAACTTATTTCCAGGTGCATTTTTTTAAATTCTTGTTTTATTGGCCCTTTTAGTTCATGAGATACTATTTCAATTGCCTGAATCGTACTTCTACCAGATCTAAAAGCGTTGTTCATTATTATAATAGCATTTAATAGTTCCTGCTCAACTTGCCTTTTTTTAACGTAATCAGAAAACTTAAAATATATATCGAGCAAGAAAAACCCAATTAATCCTGATGCTAATATATCTAATATACTTGGTATAACCCCTTCAATTATCCTTGCAAAAGAAATAATAAGAATAAATAACAAACAAATAGTTAATTTATTACTTACAAAATCAATCGCTGCTATGTCTTTTTCATTATCATATGAGATGTATTTGTTATATTTTTGTGAGTACTTAACCATAACCGAAGACTTTTTTAGCATTTTACTTATTTTACCCGTTAGTTTGTGATAATGATTATACAATAAATCAAAGATAGAAACCTCTTTTTTACTAATTGACTCAATACCATACTTAGATATTCTACGCTCTATTTTAAGTGATTTATTATAAATAATTAAGTAAAATATAACAAACGCTAAAATAAGCATAATCACGGTTTGAATAATAAACACGTTCATGTAACACACCTTCTTTTTTACTTTTTAAATTTAAATATATCTTCTAAATCAGTTATACCTTTGCTAATGATTTTTTTATAAACGTTTGGAATTCTCTTTTTCAAATCAAACGCACCATCAACCTCACCCGTTGAAGTCAATCCGGTCTGCTTAAATAAGAATATTTCTTTTAAATCAATTACGTCCCCATCAAAACCATCAACCTCACAAATACTAGTTACCTTCCTTCGTCCGTCAGATAACCTTGTGACGTTTATTACAAGGTCAATTGCGTTTTCTATGTATTCACGAATAGCTTTAATAGGAATGTCCATTCCTGCCATTAAAACCATTGTTTCCAAACGATTTAAGGCATCTATAGGACCATTAGCATGCATAGTTGTAAGTGATCCATCATGACCGGTATTCATGGCTTGTAACATGTCGAAAGCTTCTTTACCACGAACCTCACCTACGATTATTCTATCAGGTCTCATACGAAGTGAATTAATAACTAAATCACGAATTGTTACCTCACCAGTACCTTCATAATTAACAAGTCTTGTTTCAAGACTAATAACGTGTGATTGCCTTAGTTTTAATTCTGCAGCATCCTCAATCGTTATGATACGCTCATGATCCCCAATAAAAGACGATAAAGCGTTTAAAAGCGTTGTTTTACCACTACCGGTACCACCACATATGATTATATTTAACTTTGCCTTTATCGCAGCATCTAAAAACCTAGCCATGTAAGGAGTCATTGCACCAGTTCTTAAAAAATCATCGATTGTTTGCATATCTCGCCTAAACTTTCTTATCGTAACAACCGGCCCTTTTAGTGATAAAGGTGGAATTACTGCGTTTAACCTTGATCCGTCTTTTAATCTTGCATCAACCATTGGATTAGCCGTATCAATTGTTCTTCCAAGCGGCTGGACTATTTTTTGAATGGTTCTTAATATGTGTTCATCATTAATAAATGATACAGAATCATCCTTACTTATTTGACCATCTATTTCAACATAAATTTCATTTTTACCATTAACCATTATTTCAGTTATGTTAGGGTCTTCTAGTAATTCCGTTATTGGTCCATTACCATTTATTTCATTATCGATAAGGTTAAAGATGTGACTACGTTCCAAATTCGTTAAATCATATCCCAAAAGAGCTTTGTCAATTTCATCATTAATATATTCATGAAGCATCTTGTCATTTGGAATCTTATCATCGATTATATTAGAAATAATCGTGTTTCTTAAATTATCTAAAAGCGTTTTATCCTTAAATATGTCATAATCAGAAACTGGTTTAACAGCCGGCTTTTCTTCTTTTATATCAAATGCATCAAGTAACTTTTTCTTAGCCATCATTTAACCTCCTTATCCGTTATTTTGGTATTTAAAAGACTTACCGCAAGCTTAGTAAGCTTAACTATATCATTTTTCTTAATCGATCTAATCTTTTTATTAAGCGTTAAAATTTCACCATCTATAACGTATTTATCAATGTCTTTTATGTAAAAAGATTTATCAATCGTATAATCAATATTATGTTTTATTATGTTTTTTACATCAAACAAAGAAAAATAATCTTTACCAGTATCCTTAGAAGAGTTAAACACAACTTTGTAATTATTGATTTCAGAATCTTCAAATATTGCAACCATGCTCCTTGAGTTTTTTAAATCAACCGGATCATTAGTTATTAAGAAAAGTATGCTATCACTTTTATCCATCGCAGATAAAGAAATCGCACTT
>CASEKZ010000028.1 GCA_949288625.1 uncultured bacterium
TTATGAACCAGAAGATGAAACAACGGAAACAATAAGGATATACTGGGATTCTAATAACAATACGGAAGAAGAGGAAAGTACGACAATTACATTTAAGTTAAACTATGTTCAAACTAGTGATAAAGAAAGTGCTTGTGCTAGCTTAAAGGAATTTGAAGATAACATAGAAGGGTGTGCTAATTGGATCCTATTTGGAGATGACTGCCCGGCAAATAAGTTTGATTTAAACCATGATACGTTTATTGATGGAATAGATTCTAGTACTTTGGATGTATATATTGACTTAACATTACAATGTCCATCTAACTAAAAAAATAAATGCTCTTTTTTTAAGCATTTATTTTTTTATGTCTAATATTACTGGAAGTATAATTGGTCTTCGGCCTGTTTTTTCAAATACGAAGGTTAGAATGTTAGTTATCATCTGACCTTTTAAATCGTTATAGTTAACGTTTTTTTGCATTAATTCTTTATTTACCGTGTTTTCGGCCACTTCTTCTATTTGATTTAGTAATTCTTCGTTTTCATTTACCAATATAAAACCTCTGGTAGTAATATTTATTTTTCCTAGTAATTTATGCGTTTCTGTGTTTATGTTACATATCGCAACTAATATACCATCATTAGCCATTATTTTTCTATCTCTTATAACAACACTTCCAATATCACCAATTCGGTTACCATCTACGTATATATCGTCAGCTCCGATGTTACCTACTTTTCTTATTTCTTTTTTACTTAGTGCAAGTACGTCACCATTTTGAAGTAAAAAAGTTTTATCTCTTGGAATATCACAATCTATCGCTAAATCTTGGTGTGCTTTAAGCATTCTGTATTCACCATGGATTGGCATAAAATATTCTGGATTAATTAATCTAATCATTAATTTTAATTCTTCTTGATTAGCGTGTCCTGAGGTATGTATTTCGTTTTCAGAATTATTTACGAATACATCTACACCTTGTAAATATAATTGGTTAATGGTTTTCGCAACTGATGAATTATTACCAGGTATTGGGTTTGATGAAAATATAACCGTATCGGTAGGCCTTAATTTAATTTGTTTATGACTACCATTTGCAATCCTAGATAAAGCTGCTAATGGTTCGCCTTGTGAGCCAGTACAAAGTAAACATACTTCTTCTGGTTTAAGCGTGTTTGCAACTTCTGGCGACACAAAGATTTTGTCATCTTTTATGTATCCGCCTTCTATTGATATTTCAATGTTATTTTCCATGCTTCTTCCAAATAGTGCGATTTTGCGATTGTACTTTTTACATGTTTCAACGATGTGTTTTAGCCTATAAATATTAGAGGCAAAAGTTGCTATTATAATTCTTCCTTTTTTCTTTTTTTCAAATATTTCTTGTAGTTCTTCTTCTACTTTTGATTCACTAGCGGAAAAACCAGGTGACAAAGCGTTTGTGGATTCACTCATAAGTAGTCTAACGCCATCTTTACCAGCGTCTGACATTTTATGAATGTTACTCATAGGACCGATTGGTGTTAGGTCAAACTTAAAATCACCAGTTTCAACTATTTTACCATTAGGTGTTGTAATAATAATTCCATGTGAATCAGGAATAGAGTGGGTTGTTGCAAAAAACTCCACTTTAAAATGTTTGAATTTTACGATGGTATTTTCGTTATATACTTTTAAGTTATCATAACTTATGTTTCTGTCAGCAAATTTTCTTTTTATTAACCCACAAGCTTGATTTGGAGCGTATATTGCTGGTACGTTAACCGTTTGAAGTAAATATGCAATACCACCAATATGATCTTCATGCCCGTGTGTTATGAATAATGCTTTTATTTTTTCTTCGTTCTTTTTTAAAAAATTAAAATCAGGAATAACATAATCTATACCCATTAATTCATCTTTAGGAAACATTACTCCAGCATCGATAATAATCATTTCATCATCGTGCATTATAACGTACATGTTTTTTCCGACCTCTCCTAAGCCACCAAGTGCAACCACTAGTGTTTCTGCACGATTAGTATCAAAAATTTTCATTTGTATTAAAAAACTCCTTTCTTTTTAGTTAATAATTATAAAAGAATTAACGAATAAGATTATACTATTTTTTTGAACTTTTGTCTATTGTTTGATATAATGTTATAAGGAAGGCTGATGTTATGAGGCAAATATGTAAAACTAACTTGGTTAATAACGCACTTAGTAAATTATCAGAACAAGACTATGTTGCGGGTGCAATAATTTCTTATAATAAAGAGTTAGATCACATGATAAGCCAGGTTAAAAGCGGGGTACTAAATAAAGATGCTTTACAAGGATTAATGAATTCATATAATTATTTATTAAGGATATATAAAGAAACGTTAAAAGAAGACTATGATAAAGTAACGGATAAGTCTAATTTTGATAAACTAACATCATTATATATATTAAATAACTTTATGAAGTTATGTCCAAATAAAAATTTAATACCATATTATGGAAGATTGTATTTTTTAAGGAAGAAATTAGAAAAACAATTTGATCTGGATTTACAACTTGCTATTATGTTAAGATCAAGTTTAATTGTTGATAAGTTGTTTAGGTTACAAAATAAAGATGCAATCGAAAGATATGTTTCATTAATGGAAAACTCAAGGGATTGTGATAGTAATCTTTTGTATATTATATATTATGGTTTGTTTGATGGTACCATAAATAATAATATGGTTGTTGATACTTCCAAGGTAACTAATAATGAAAACTTAGCTTGGGAATTATTAAATAATGATCAAAATTTACCTGATAGTATAGTAATGGAATTATGTTTGGATAATCAGTTTAAACACGTTAAGCCAGATATAATTTTATTTATCATGAATTTGTTTTTTATGTTTAAGATGTTTCCTAAGCTACCGGATGATGACATGCTTGATATAATTCAAAAAATATTTAACAATAACGTAAGGGATTTTGATAGTAAAGCAGAGTTTTTGGATTTACGTGAACTTGTTAAAAAAGTTAATCAATCTTTTTTAACCTTGGATTCAGGGCTTCGGTTCGAAGATTATTTCATTGAGATTGTAAACGGAATAGAAATTTTAGACAGAAAGGATGAAAATAAAAGTCATGGGAATATTTAGTAAAATAAAAAATGCTTTTAAAAAAGAAGATAAATGCGTTGTAACTTATGAAAAGGGGTTATCTAAAACAAGAAAGAGCTTTGTTAATAAATTAGCTAGTCTTTCTAAGGAGTATGATGAGATAAACGATAATTACTTCGAGGAATTAGAAGAGTTACTTATAAACGCTGATATTGGGGTTAATACCGTTATTGATTTCATGGACAAACTTCAAAGAAGGGTTAGTAAAGAAAAAATAACTGATCCTAAAATGCTTACTGAAATTATCGTTGATGAGCTTTTTATTATCTACGTAAACGAAGAAATATTGAGTAATAAAATAAATTATAATGAAAATGGACCAAGCGTTATTTTGTTCGTTGGTGTAAATGGGGTTGGAAAAACAACAACCATTGCTAAGCTTGCAAGTAAGTTTAAAAAAGAAGGAAAAAAAGTTCTTTTAGTAGCCGCTGATACTTTTCGTGCTGGGGCGGTAGAACAGCTTATTACTTGGGGAAAGAAGTTAGGATGTGAAGTTGTAAGTGATGAAACAACGAAAGATCCTGCAAGCGTTGTTTATCAAGGGCTTGAAAAAGCACTAAAAGATGATTATGATATGGTATTAATTGATACGGCCGGAAGGTTACAAAACAAGGTTAATTTGATGAATGAGCTAAAAAAGATAAGCGATGTTGGAAATAAAATAATAAAAGGTGCACCTCATGAGACGTTTTTGGTTATTGATGCAACAACTGGTCAAAACGGAATAAATCAAGCTAAGGCTTTTAGGGAAATAACTAACTTAACTGGAATTATTTTAACTAAATTAGATGGTACGGCAAAAGGTGGTATAGTTTTAGCAATAAAAAATGAAGTTGGTGTTCCGGTAAGATACATTGGTTTGGGTGAAAAAGAAGAAGATTTAGAAGATTTTGACATTGAAAAATATATATATGGTTTATTTAAGGATATGATGTAAGATGGATAAAAGGAATTATTTAGTTATTTTATATGATTATTATGGTGTATTATTAAATGATGATAATAAAAAGTATTTTGAGGATTATTATTTTGATAATTTATCATTAGGGGAAATTGCCATTAATAGTGGTGTTAGTCGTAATGCGGTTCATAAGCATATTAAAAGTGCCGAATTAAAACTTTTGTTTTATGAAGATAAACTTAAGCTATATGAAAAAGAAGAAAAACTAAAAGAGGCGTTAAAGAAAATTGATGATGAATCTATTAAAGATGAAATCATAAATATATTTAGTTAGGGTGATATGTATGTTTGAGAGTTTAACCGAAAAATTAGAAAACGCGATAAATAAAATAAAAGGTTATGGAACAATAACTGATGACAATATAAAAGAAGCTTTAAGAGATGTAAGGTTAGCTTTGTTAGAAGCTGACGTTAATTATAAAGTTGTAAAGGAATTTACAAACAAGGTTAAGGAAAAAGCTTTGGGGTTAGAAGTGAAGAAAAGTCTAAAACCCGGGGATGTTTTTTTAAAGATATTAAAAGATGAATTGCTTGAATTATTAGGTAACGAAAAAGCTGATGTTGATTTATCAAAAAAACCATCTATCATTATGCTTGTTGGACTTCAAGGCTCTGGAAAAACAACTACGATAGGTAAGTTAGGAAACTTATTACGTAAAAAAAATAGTAAAAAGCCGATGTTTATTGCGGCTGATGTTTATCGTCCAGCTGCAATAGAACAGCTTAAAACTTTAGGAAAAGAGCTTAATATTGAAGTGTATGACGAAGGGCAAGGTAACCCGATATCAATCGTTAAAAACGGAGTTGATTATGCTAAAGAAAAAGGTTATGATTTAGTTTTGGTTGATACGGCAGGTAGATTACACGTTGATGAAAAGTTAATGGACGAGCTAAAAGAAATTAATACCACCATAAATCCAAATGAGATAATTTTGGTAATTGACGCGATGATAGGTCAGGATGCCATAAACGTAATTGATGGATTTAATAATGCATTACCGCTTACTGGAACTATTTTAACCAAAATGGATGGCGATACCAAAGGTGGTGTTGCACTTTGTGTAAAACATTTGACTGGTGTACCAATAAAATTTATTGGAACATCTGAAAAATTAGATGGATTAGATTATTTTGATCCTGAAAGAATGGTTTCTAGGATTTTGGGCAACGGAGATATAATGTCAATAATTGAAAAGGCTGAATCAGTTATTGATGAAAAAGAAGCTGAGTCTTCTTTAAAAAAGATGAGGTCTGGTAAGTTTGATTTAAATGATTTTCTATCCCAATTAAAACAAATTAAGAAACTAGGACCACTAGAGAACATTCTTAAACTTCTTCCAGGAGCAAGAAAAATGGGACTTAACAACATAAACGTTGATCCAAAGCAGTTCGCAAAATTAGAAGCAATAATTTCTTCTATGACGATTAAAGAAAGAAAAAATCCTGACATAATAAAATCTTCTAGAAAGCAAAGAATTGCAAAGGGAAGTGGTACGAGTATTCAAGAGGTTAATAAATTACTTACCCAGTTTGAACAAATGCAAAAAATGATAAAAATGATGAGAAATGGTAACTTTAAAATGCCATTTTAATGAGTTTTATAAAGATAATTTGTATATTGTTTAGAAAATAATATTTTATAAAGAATGTGATAATTAAGCAATAACCTATTCAAACATTTAAATATCTCATAATATAAAGTAGATAAGGGGGATTTTAAATGTTTTTTAATAATAACAAATGTTGTGAGCAAAAAAGCTTTCAACAAGAAGGATGCTGCAACATGGATGCTTGCGGATGTAGTCCAATCGTTGAGCCAACAATTGAAAGGTGTATACAAAGAAATATTTGTCATCAAGTTGAACACATTTGTCCGATTAACACAAGGATTATTAATAACCATATAATAGAGCACGTATATAGACCAGAATACACATGTCAAGAAGAAAATGTGGTTACTAATATTGATCCTGGTTGCGGTTGTAATAACTTCTAAAAAATTCCTAATTAGGAATTTTTTTAATTTCGTGGTATAATATGATTGTATCATGGAGGTATTTATGACTAATGGTGGTTGTTCGATATTAGAACTTATTAGTAGCAGAATTAATGATTTTTTACGAGAAGATGAAAATGAGGATTTGTCTTACATAGATTTGTTTTTTCCAAAGATTTGTACGTTAATTGGTTCTGATGGTTGCATGAGAATTTATAATGGTGAGAATCCTGTTGAAGTATTTATTAGTGTTGGATTAACTAAAGAAGACTATGAATCATTATCTTCTTTAATTAAAGAAGGAATGAGAATATATAATGAGGATGATTCACTTGAGACACTTTTTGAACTTGATAGAAGAAGTGATGCACTTTTAAAAGGTTACTTAGGGAAGGTAAGAAACTTTAAGATTAAACGTGGGGTTTCGGAGGATGAAATAAATAAGTTTGATGCTGACATTAATAATTTTTTTGATAATTCTTTAGCTGTTTTTACACCATGTGTTGAACATGAAAAAATGATTGATAAAAATAATGTAAAATAATGTACAATATATTGATATTTGCATTACATCTGGTATATACTAATTATAGGGAGTGTGATATTAATGATTTATCCATCAATTGATAAACTACTTACTAAGGTTGGTTCTAAGTATTTATTAGTTCATGTAGCCTCTAGAAGAGCAAAAGAAATGGAAGAAACTAAACATTATCAAATGCCAGAATCTAAGTATAAATGCAATAAAAACATCGGTAGAGCACTTGAGGAAGTAATGGAAGACCTAATACATATAAAATAGTATTATGTTTTTTTTTATAAAAAATTATTTAAATAATAAATAAAAGTTATTTACATACAAACAAACGTATGCTAACATAAAAGTGTTAGTTAATAAAAATTACTTTTTGCGGAGGGTTTATGAGGATAGTAAAATTTAAGAAAGTTTCAAATGATAAGTATAAATTGTATTTGGATAATGGTGATATTATTTCGTTATTTGAAGATGTTATAGTAAAAAATAATTTGTTGATGAAAAAATGTATAAGTTCTGAGAAAATAGATGATCTAATTAATCAAAATAATGAATTTGATGTTTATCATACGGCGATAAAATACATTACCATTAAAATGAGAAGTAAGCTTGAATTAAAAAACTATTTAATAAAAAAACAAACATCAGAAGAATTGATTAATTCTACTATTAATAGGTTATCAAAAGAAGGGTATATAAACGATTTATTGTTTGCAAAAGCATTTATAAATGATCAGGTAAATTTGTCTTTTAACGGTCCTTTAAAAATAAAAAGAAAATTATTAGAACATGGTGTAGAAGAAGAAATATGTAATAATGAAATAGCTAAAATAGATGAAGGTTTTATAAAGGAAAAACTATCTAAATTGTTAAAAAAACAACTTATAATAAAAACTGGTAGTGCTAATTTAGTGAAAATAAAATTACTTAATTATTTTATTAACTTAGGTTATGAAAAAAGCATGATATTAAATGAATTATCAAAGGTATGTATAAAAACGGATGATAAAAAGTTAAAAAGAGAATATGAAAAACTTTATAATAAATACAAAGATAAATATGATAAGGAAAAATTAACTTACGTTTTATCTAGTAAATTATATTTAAAGGGATATACAAAAGAAGAAGTTAAAAGCATAATTAGTGGTAAATAAAAAAACGGTTCAATTGAACCGTTTTAATTATTACTTGAAGTAGTGTTAGTTGATTCTTCAACGTATGAATCGTAATCACTTTTAACTGTTTTATCTTTTATTTGCATGTTATATTTTTTTCTTATGGCAATCATTGCTTTTATACCTATAGTAGCGTCTTCGCTTTTCTTTTTCTCAACAAGTTTTTCTATTATTATGTCTTTAGATTTATTATAACTTGGCTTTTCTTTTTCACCTGTTTTCATTATTATGTGGTATCCATAAGTCGTTTTAACTGGTTCAGTTGTATACTCATTAACATCTAATGCATAAGCAGCCTCTTCGAATTCTTCAACCATATCACCAGTGTTAAAGTATCCTAAATCACCACCATTTTCCTTAGAACCCTTATCGTCTGAATATTCTTTTGCAAGTGTACTAAAATCTTCACCATTTTTAATTCTTTTTATTATGTCTTCTGCTTTTGTTTTAGCTTCTTCTTCAGCAGCTTGTTTTTCTTCATCCGTTGCATCATCATCATAATCAAACGAGATTAGTATGTGTTTAGCTGAAATATCTCCATAAATATTATCTTCATAATATTCTTTCATTTCACTTTCAGTTAGGTTATCTTTTATATAATCTTCGGTAACTAAAGTTAATTTACTATTAGAAATTAATAACTCTTTTAGTTCTTTATCATCACTAATTCCATTATATTCCAAGAAAGCTTGGTAGTTATCACCATATGTACTTTTATAGTTTTCAATGGTTGCCTCGGCAGAGGCTTCCATGTCATCAGTTGTTTTATACTCTTTATTTAAAATGTATTCATCAATCATGTTTATGGCAACGTTTCTTCCGTTTTGTTCCTTTAATTCACTATACAAATCATTAGCGGTAATAGTTTTACCATCAACTGACACAACGATATCATCACCATTTTTCGTCTTAGTATTTTTAGTTGCAACAAAAATTAAGATAATTAATAATATTGCAATTATTATTATGCCTCCGATTATTATTTGTTCTAGCGTTAAATTATCAAACCACTTTCTAATCTTTGATTTTCCTTTTTTGTTATTGTTAACAATATAAGTATCAACTACTTTTTCTTTTTTTGACGCTTGTTTTTTTACTTCCTTTTTAATAGTTTCATTTTTTTTAGTAGCTTTATTTTTATTTTTGCTAGTTGTTTTTGATGTGTTTTTTTTCTCAGCCATCTTTATATATCCTCCTATCAAATTTACTTATATATCATAACAAATTATATGCATTCATGCAACTTTTTTAATAAACCCATTCACACTTTCATGACGAATACCATAAAATACTTTGAAAAGACAAAAAGGAGGAATGAATTATGGGAAACAATTATACATCTGGTGCTGGAATTATATTAGTATTATTCATTTTATTAGTAATCATAATAGGTGCTTACGTTTAATATAAAAAAAGGAGGTTTATAGATTATGGCATGTTGTTCATCAACTACGACCAACACTTGTAATCCATGTGCGAATACTTGTGGTTCAAGAAAAGGTAATGGATACTTATTAATAATAGTTTTATATATCTTACTTGCTATAATAGTTGGTTCATTTATATGCTAAAGGAAGCAAAATTTTGCTTCTTTTTTTCTTTTTATTTTTCGGTTAAACATGAAACTGATTTTATAGAATAAAAGATGGTAAAGAAGTTGCTAATATTGACAATGAAATCATTAAGTTATAAAATTAGGCTGTAAGGATTAATATGGTTTAGGAGCAAGTAATGAAAACATTAAAAAAAATAAATGTAAAGAAATTAATTGTTATTATAAGTGTGTTATTACTTTTAGTTATTATTACTTTAGGATTGGTGTTTTATTTTAAACCACTTAAAATTAGTGACAAGGTTTTTAATGATGCTAATGCAAGGATTATACTTCAAAGGCGTTTTAACAAGTGTAAAATAGAAAATGTAATAAATGAAAAAGACGTTGATAAAAGCATGATTAGTATTTTAAAAGAAGACGGCTATAAATTACAAGATAATGAGTTCGTTAAAACTTTTAAAGTTAATGAAACTTGCGATTCTTTAAAAGAAAAGCAAAAGAAAAATAAAGTGGATTTTAAACTTAATGGTAATTCTGTTATAGAAGTTGAAGTAAATCAAGAATATAAAGATGCAGGTTTTTTAGATAATAAATTAAAAGACAAAGTTTTAACATCAAATAATGTTGATTATAAAAAACTTGGTGAATATAATGTTATTTATACTTTAAAGACTGATATTTTAAATAAATATTTAGTTAGAAAAGTTATTGTAAAAGACACGACAAAACCAGTTATTACTTTAAATGGTAGTCAAACAATAACCTTAAATGTTGGTTCTAGGTACAATGAACCAGGTTATTCTGCAAGTGATAATTATGATGGTGATATAACTGACAAAGTAATTGTTGAAAATAACGTTGATACTTCTAAAAAAGGAGAGTATAACGTTGTTTATAAAGTAAAAGATTCTAGTGGTAATGATTTTGAGATTAATAGAAAAATCGTTGTTAAAGAAAAAACAAATTATGTTTCATCTAACGTAAATGGGTTAACTTATATTAATGGTATTTTAATTGTTAATAAAAAATATGGTTTACCTAAAGACTATAATCCAGGCGTAAATAAAGAAGCGTATGAAGCATTAAAAACGATGCAACAAGATGCTAGTGTGTTAGGATTAAATTTAAAATTAGTCTCAGGTTTTAGATCTTATCAAACACAATATAATTTATATAATAGATACGTTAAACAAGATGGAAAAGAAAAAGCTGATACTTATTCAGCAAGACCGGGACATTCTGAACATCAAACTGGTCTTGCGTTTGACGTTGGCTCTACAAAAGGCAGTTTTGCAAATACAGCTGAATCAAAGTGGCTAGAACAAAATTGTCACTTATATGGTTTTATAATAAGATATCCCAAAGGAAAAACAAGTATAACAGGTTATATATATGAACCATGGCACATAAGATATTTAGGAGTAGATACCGCAACTAAGGTAAAACAATCTGGTTTAACCTTAGAAGAATATTTAGGTATAAATTAAAAGAGGATTTTAGTCCTCTTTTATCATTTCGTGTACTTTATTTGTGTCTTTTAAAAGTTCCTTATGCTTTATGAACTCTACAAATTTTTTATCTTTATACTGCGGCTTTATATGCATGTGAAAATGTTTTACTTCTTGACTACTACCATAATTAATCATAAGGGTATGACCAGTACAATTTAGTTTATCTTTTAGTTCATTCATTAATTTTTTTGAAACGTCAAATATATGTTTTAAAACATCATTTGGTAATTCATAAATATCTTCATAATGCTCTTTAGGAATTATTAGGGTATGTCCATCAGTATCTGGATTAATGTCTAAATAAGCCATACACAAATCATCTTCATATATTTTTTTGCTAGGAATTTCACCTTTTACTATCTTACAAAAAATACAATCTTTCATAATTTCACCTCTTGTTTTATTTTATCATAAAAATAGTATTTTTATTAATTATTTATTTTTTTATTAGTAGTGTTAAATTTGACAAAAACGCATGTTTGTGCTATCATAATCAACAATTTAAATATGGGGGGGAAAATTTACTGTGTTAGAAAAATTTTTAGAATCATATGCACAAATGCTTTTAATGAATCATAACGATGCAAAAGAAAAAGAGCACAGAAATTTATTTACAAAAGATGATTACTTAAATATTTTAAGACCAGTTGTGGATTTAATAAAAGAAAATAAAGATAATTCTTTAGATGAATTACGTGAAAAGCTTTATTTACAATCTGGTGTTGACGAAATATTAAAAGAAGCCATTTATAATAGAAAAATGGCTCCTGGGGCTGTTATTACTTATGGGACTTCAAATTATAAAAATGTAATTTCATTAGGCAAAACATCGGATTTTGAAGATAGTATATCAACTGATGAAAACACGATTTATGATTTAGCATCTGTAACAAAATTATTTACTTCTTTAAGTATTCAGTTATTGGATGAAATGGATCAAATTAATTTAAATGATAAGATTACGGATTATTTACCTTGGTTACCTGGTTTGGGTGATACTACTATAAATGAGTTATTGACGTTTAATAAACCAGTTAAGACAAATGGAAGAATTGATAAAGCAAATAATAAGGAAGAAGCCTTTGAGATTTTTAAATCAATCGAGGTTGATTATGAAAACGATGGTAAAAGACCATATACTGATATGGGCGCTATGGTACTTAAATATATTGTTGAAAAAGTAAGTGGTATGTCGTTTTATGATTTTATAAGACAATATATTTTAAAAAAGGCAAACATGAATAACACTTTTGTAAGTATTCCAGAAGAAAAATTAAATAATTTAGCATTAACTGGTTATGATGGATTTTATTATAAAGATGGAAATTATAGAATAAATAACTCTGTACAAAAAGGTGATTGTTATGATGCAAAGGCCAGAATAATGGGTCAAAAAAATGGAAATTTAAGTGGACATGCTGGTTTGTTTTCAACGGCCGATAACATGAGTAATTTAGCAATTGCGCTTATTAATAGAGAAATAATAACTAACGAAGATTTATTGCATATGGGTGATAACAAAACTGGTGTTAATAGAAAAAACATACAATATTTAGGTAAGTTATGTTATAGTAAAAATCCAGTGCAAGAAGATTCGGAAATTTATCATCCTTTATCAGGTAGAACTTTTGCATCAGCAGGTTGGACTGGTACACAACTAACTGTTGATCCAGATAATAATATTTTTTATTCACTTTTATCTAATAGAAGTAATAATAGAATGACTTTTATAGATGCTGATAAGAAAAGCCTTATGTTTGTGGGAGAAAATGGTGAAAAATTAATTACTTTACCAAATGGAAAAACCATGATTGATGCAACTAGATATGCATGGGATAGAGATTCACTTTTAGTTCATCCCGTTATAAAACTTGCTATTCAAAATAAATTTTTAGAAGACTGTATGAAACAATATAATGAAAATATTTCTAAAAACTACCAAAAAAGGCATATATAATTATTGGTGGTATTATGAATTTAATTGGAGTTATAAAAAGAAAAGAAGATAATTATTTAGATAATTATGTTGGTGCTTTAAAAAGAACGGGTGCAAACATAGTTATTATTGAAAGCTACTATGATGAATTAAGTGTTTTAAAAAAAGTTAAAAATTGTAGTGGAATTTTATTTACCGGTGGTACCAAATGGGAATTAATAGATGAAAAAATTTTAAAATACTGTTTAGATAATGATGTTCCTTTTTTAGGAATATGTTTAGGTATGCAAATGATAGGGAATTATTTTTCGAAAAATCATGTTCCTGGATCCGATAGAACAGTTAAAATAAAAACTAATAATCATTATTCTACTGCTAAATATGCACATGAGGTTATTTTGAAAGATGGTTTTTTATCTAAATTATTTGACACGAATAAAATTTTAGTTAATAGCTATCATAATTATTGTGTTGACGATACTTTGAGTGAAATAATTAAAGGCTATTCATCTGATGGAGTTATTGAAGCATTAGAAATACCAGGATATTCTTTTGGAATTGGTGTTCAGTGGCATCCAGAAAAAATGATTAATTATGATGAAAAAAGTAGAAAATTAATTAATAGATTTGTAGATGCGGCAGAAAAGTATAGTTATAAAAAAAGAAAAATGATAAGGTAAAACAAACTTATCTTTTTTTAATTAATAGTGTTAATAGTAAATAATCTTGATTTAGTTAAGAATAAAATAATAATGAATTAATAATAAGTTAAATGGGGGTGATGTGTTTGAATTATAAAAATGATTTTAAAATGTTAAACAAGGATATCATTTATTTTGATAATGCTGCAACAACGTTTAAACCTAAATGTGTAATTGATGCGGTTTGTGATTATTATATGAATTATAGTGCTAATGCCAATCGTGGTGATTATGATATAAGTTTAATGGTGGATGATAGGATAAAAGAAACTAGAAAAAAAGTAGCTAGATTTATAAACGCAAAAAGCGTTAATGAAATAATATTTACCTCTGGGGCAACGCAAGGGTTAAACATGATTATTAAAGGTTTTTTTCTTAATTACCTAAAAAGTGGTGATGAAATACTAACAACTAAAGCAGAACATGCATCACTTATTTTGCCTTGGTTTGAAGTTGTAAAAAAAACGCATTGTAAAATAAGGTACGCTGATTTACAAGATGATTTATCACTTACTTTAGATGCTTTAAAAAGAAAGATAACAAAAAATACTAAGGTTATTTCTCTTGCTCATGTAACAAACGTAATTGGGGATGTAAGACCAGTAAAAGAAATTATAAAATATGCTCATGATAATGATATATTAGTAGTTGTTGATGGGGCACAAAGCGTTCCACATGATAAAATTGACGTACAAGATATGGATGCTGATTTCTTGGTGTTTTCGGCTCATAAAATGCTAGGTCCAACCGGAGTTGGGATTTTATATGGTAAAGAAGAATTGCTAAATCAGATAAAACCTTTAATAACAGGTGGTGGTATGAATAAATATTTTGATGGTTTAATGAATGTCCAATACAAAGATATACCAGAAAAATTAGAGGCTGGAACACCAAATATCGCGGGAATAATTGGTTTTGAAAAAGCGATTGATTATTTAAATAAAATTGGTATGAAAAACGTTCATAAGTATGAAACTGATTTAAAAAAGTACGCAATTAGCCAGTTATCTAAATTAAAAAAAATAACCATTTATAATAAAAATACCTCAAGTGGTATTATTACGTTTAATGTAAACGGAATTTCTTCTAAGGACGTTGGTGAGTATTTAAATAAGAAGAAAGTTTGTATTAGAGTTGGAAGTCATTGTGCAAAAATACTTTCTGAGGTATTAGGAGTAAAAAGTACTTGTCGTTGTAGTTTATATTTTTATAATACTAAAGAAGATATTGACAAATTGGTTAATGAGTTAGATAATATATGATATACATAAGCATTTGTCATAAATGTTAAAATATGTAAATAGATTTAATAAGAGGAGTAGTAAATTTATGTTTAAAAAAGAAGAGATGATTAATCCAGAAAAAACGATGATTGCTCATTTGGCTAGATTAACTGATGAAGATTTAGAAATAAATAAGCTTGATAACGTTAGTTTAAGATGTACGAATGAGGCATACATTGTTGGAGAACTAAAAGAAACGAAAGAGGGTCTACCAATATTCTTAGATATTATGGATGAAAATTCGTTTGGATATTTATATTTCCAAACGGTTAGTGAAGCAGAGTATGCTTTAAAACCTTTTGCGAGTAATGAACTTTTTGTAATTTACGCAAAACCGCTAACTGATCTTGGTATATATAGGCCTTTATATAAAGAACATTTAAGACAAATACTAGCGGATTGTGGACTTATATTTAATTTTATGGATGAAGAAGAAGTTAAGCAAAAAGTTAAGGTTCCAAGAATTGATATATTTTAATTAATGTTTGTCGAAATTTGTTTGTCATTTTATAAAAATTAAATATTTGTAAGATAAATAAAACTAAAAACTAATTTTTAAAGTTTTTAGTTTTATTTTTGCACTATTTTTGTTATAAAAGCTTTTTTCTTTCGGTTTGTTTTTGTTTGATAATAGAAGTATATTAATACCCGAAAGGAGAAATTAAAATGTTAAATCAATTAGTAGTAATTGGTAGGTTAGTAAAGGATCCGGAGTTAAGAAAAACGGAAAGCGGTAAAAACGTAACTAACATTACCTTAGCGGTACCAAGAAGTTATAAAAACACTAACGGAGAGTATGATACTGACTTCATTGATTGTGTATTATGGAGCACGATAGCAGAATCCACAACGGAGTATTGTAAAAAAGGGGATTTATTGGGTGTTAAAGGTAGGGTTCAAACAAGAAAGATTGAAAAAGAAGGTGAAAAACCAAAACAAATAACTGAGATTGTGGCGGAAAAGATAACTTTTTTATCTTCAAAAAAACAAAATAAGACGGATGAGTAATCCGTTTTTTTTAAAATGTGATACAATTAATATATAATTATAAGAGGGGATAAAAAATGAACATAATAAGTATTATTGAAAAGAAAAAAGATAAAAAAAAGTTAAGTAGTGATGAAATTACGTACGCGGTTAACGCTTACGTGATGAATATTATATCAGATGCGCAGATGGCGGCTTTGTTAATGGCCATTTGTATAAATGGTATGGATATTGATGAAACTTATTATTTGACCAAAGCAATGCTTGAAAGTGGTGATGTAATTGATTTATCAAGTATTGATGGTATTAAGGTTGATAAACATTCTACTGGTGGTGTAGGTGATAAAACAACGCTTGTTGTTGCACCAATCGTAGCATCATTAGGTGTTTCGGTTGCTAAATTATCAGGAAAAGGCCTTGGACATACTGGTGGTACGATTGATAAATTAGAATCAATTAGTGGTTTTAGATCAAATCTTAAAGAAGAAGAATTTATTAATCAAGTAAAAAAAATCGGAATCGTTGATGCTGAGCAAACTAAAGAACTAGTACCTGCTGATAAAAAAATATACTCTTTAAGGGATGTTACTGGAACTACAAGATCAATACCATTAATCGCATCATCAATCATGAGTAAGAAATTAGCATCGGGGGCCGATAAGATTGTTTTAGATGTTAAAACTGGTTCTGGTGCTTTAATAACTGATTTTGAAGATTCGGTTAACTTAGCCAAGGTAATGGTTACCATTGGAAAGATGTTTAAAAAACAAACGGTTGCTTTTATAACTGATATGAACGAACCATTAGGAAACACAATAGGAAATGGTCTTGAGGTAAAAGAGGCAATTGAAACACTTAAAGGAAACGGAAATGAAAGGTTCACGGATCTTTGTCTTACTATCTCATCTTATATGATAAGTTTAGGAAAAAAAATTTTACTTAGTGAAGCTAAAGAAATGGCTAAAAAAGCATTAGAAAGTGGGCTGGCACTTGAAAAATTTAAAGAGTTTGTTATGTATCAAGGTGGTGATATAACAAATATTGAAGTATCTAAAAACACTTATGATGTTACTTCTATTTATGATGGTTACGTACGGGATATCGATGAGGTTATGCTTGCAAACGAGTGCTTGGTGATGGGAGCGGGAAGACTTAATAAAGATGATGAAATAAATCATGGCGTTGGTATGGTTATAAAAAAACACATAGGCGATTATGTAAGAAAAAACGAGGTGTTAGTAACCGTTTATTATGATGATAAAAAACCAAGTGATGAAAATATTTTAAAATCATTTGCGTTAAGTAAAAACAAAGATGATGGTTTTCCGATTATTTATACGGTTATTAAATAATTAAAAACTTATATGTATAAATCATAATAAAAGACATATTTTTTATTAGAGGTGTTTAAATGAAAAAAATATGTCTTTTTATTGTTTGTGTTTTTCTTTTCGCTCCTTTTATCATAGTTAATGCAGAAAGTAGTTCTACATCAACTAAAGAAACTACTATAAACAGCGATACTTCAAACGAATCTATTTGTACGAATGATGAGTGTATCAACACAAAAAAAAGCTCTGAGGAAGAAGAAAGTGACGGAATATTAACTGACGGAAAAAGTGCAATATTAATAGAAGCTTCAACTGGTAAAGTTTTATATGAAAAAAATGCTCATGATAGATATGCCCCGGCTTCTATGACTAAAATTATGAGCATGATATTAATTATGGAGGAAATTGAAAAAGGAAATCTTAAGTGGGATGAGATGCTTGTTACAAGTGAGCAGGCTGCATCAATGGGTGGAAGTCAAATATTTTTACAGCCCAACGAAAAAATGAGCGTTAAGGATTTGTTTAAGGCGGTAGCAATTGGCTCTGCTAACGATGCTACGGTTGTTTTTGCAGAAAGAATCGCTGGAACAGAGGCAAAATTCGTTGAGATGATGAATGATAAAGCAAAAGAATTAGGACTTAAAGATACTAATTTTAAAAATGCGGTAGGGCTTGATGAAGCAAATCATTACTCATCAGCTTATGACATGGCACTTATGGCACAAGAGTTAGTAAAACATGAAAAAATATTTGAATATACAACTATTTATGAAGATTATTTAAGGCAAAATACCGATAATAAATTCTGGCTCGTGAATACTAATAAATTAATCAAAACCTACGAGGGAGCCGATGGGCTTAAGACTGGTTATACTAAAGAAGCAGGATATTGTTTAACGGCTACCGCAAACAAAAATAACATGAGATTAATTGGAACAATCATGGGAGCTAGTGATAGCAAGTCAAGAAATAGTAACATGGCAACATTGTTAGATTACGGATATAACTCTTATGAAATGCAGGTTGAAGTTAAAAAGGGGGAGGTTATCTCAAGAAAGAAACTTGATAAAGCAAAAAACGAAATAATTGAAATAGTTCCAAAAGAAGATGCAAGCGTACTTATTGAAAGAGGAGAAGAAAAGAAAAGTTTAAATTATGAAATTAAGTTAGATAAGATAAAATTACCAATAAAAAAAGGAAATAAAATAGGTACATTAAAGTTAAAAGAGGGTAATAAAGTAATAAGTACCGTTGATTTAACCGTTAAAAAAGACGTGGAAAAAGCTAGTATTTTAGAGCTTTATAAAAGATCTATTAAAAGTATATTAAAAGGAGCCTATTAATTTATTTAAGGCTTTTTTTACGTAAACTTTTTAATAAATAAAAGTTTATTAGATTAAATATTTTTGTGTCTGTTATAATATTATTGGTGATGGTATGAAAGAAGATTATAAAAAGACAATTAACGAAATAATGGAAGTTTATGGCGCAACAAAAGATGGATTAGGTGATGCTAATGCAAAATTAAAACTTAGAAAAAACGGAAAAAACGAGCTTAAGGAAAAGGATAAAAAAACTAAGTTACAAATATTTTTAGATCAGTTTAAGAACATGATGATTATTTTACTTATCATTGTTGGTATTTTGTCTTTTATTTATGCGATAGTAACAAAAAGTGATTTTTTAGATTCAATAGTTATTTTAGGTACTACCTTAGTTAATTGTATTATGGGTTATATGCAAGAAGCTAAAGCCGAAGATGCGGTAGGTAAATTAAAGAAGTATTCAGTTTCTTATGTTAACGTAAAAAGAGGTGGGAAATACAAAAAAATAGATTCTAAGTATTTGGTTCCAGGTGATTTTATTACGCTTGAGGCAGGAGATAAAGTACCCGCTGATGCAAGAATAATAAACACATCTTTTGCTAAGTGTGATGAGTCTATTTTAACTGGTGAAAGTAATTCAGTATCTAAGGATAGTGAAGATATAAAAAATGATTGTTTAATATCAGAAAGAAAAAACATGCTTTATTCTGGTACTATTTTAGTAAGTGGAAAAGTAGATGCGATAGTTGTAAAAACTGGTATGTCAACCGAACTTGGTAAAATAGCATCAAGCGTTGATACTGATGCCGAACCGGTAACTCCACTTCAAATGAAAGTAAAAAAAGTAAGTAAATTTATTTCGTTTGTGGCGGCTTTTTTGGTTTTCTTCGTACTTATTTATGGTGTTATTAATAATTATGATACTTTAAACATCGTAATGCTTTGTATATCAATGATTGTTGCAAGTGTACCAGAGTGTCTACCGATTGCAATTACCGCAACACTTTCCATTGGTGTTAGTCAAATGGCAAAGAAAAAGTCAATCGTAAGAAACCTAGCTGCCATAGAAACACTTGGGGCAACCGAAGTTATTTGCACTGATAAAACGGGTACTTTAACTAAGAATCAAATGGAAGTAATAAACGTATATGCTAATAATAAAGAACTAAAAATAGAAGATGTTAAAGAAAATAAAATGCTAGTTGAGCCAATGTTTTACGCAAACGGAGCATATTTAAACGAGGATAATTTTTATACTGGTGATTCGGTTGACGTGGCACTTAAAAATTATATTAAAGAAAATAATATAAAAATGGATGATTATAAAAAAGTAATTGAATTACCATTTGATTCAGATCGTAAGATGATGAGTGCCGTTTACAAAGTGAAAGATAAATTAGTTTTATTTAACAAAGGGAGTTTAGAATCAGTATTAAAAAGATCATCATCTATTTTAATTGATGATAAAGAAGTTAAGTTAACTAACGCTTTAAAAGAAAGTGTCTTATCAAAAGAAAAAGAGTACTCAAATAACGCTTTAAAAGTACTTGCATATTCATATAAGGTGTTAAAAGAAAAACCATCTAAAGATGAAGATTACTTTAAAGAAGAAAAGAACTTAGTATTTACTGGGCTTGTAGGTCTTAAAGATCCAGTAAGGCCAAACGTTAAAGACGCAATTAAAACGTGTATGGAAGCTAACATAAGGCCGATTATGGTAACTGGTGATAATTTACCAACGGCACTTTCTGTTGCAAAAGAAATAGGAATATGTAAAAGTGATAGTGAGGGAATAAACGCATCTGAATTAAACAACTTAAGCGAAAAAGAAATGATTAAATATGCTAAAAAGTATTCTGTTTTTGCACGCGTTAGTCCAGATAATAAATTGCAACTAGTAAAAGCACTACAAAAAACTAAAAAAGTAGTTGCCATGACCGGAGACGGTGTAAACGATGCTCCAGCGATAAAGTTAGCTAACGTTGGAATCGGAATGGGTAAATCTGGTACTGATGTTACTAAAGGGGTTGCGGACGTAATTTTGTTAGATGATAGTTTTGCAACGATTACAACGGCCGTAAAAGAAGGAAGACGAATATATGATAACGTTATAAGTAATATTTTATATAACTTATCTAGTAACTTTACCGAGATTGCCATAATATTATTTGGTTTATTTACCGGTAACACAATAATTTCCGCAATCCATGTTTTATACATTGATTTAGTTGCGGATACCATTCCATCTATTACTCTTGCTTTTGAAAAATCATCTACTGGTACCATGAAAAGAAAGCCAAATGGTTTAAACAAAAGAATATTTACAAAGTTCTTTAGTGCTTTTTTAATAGCATCAGTAATATTAGAAACGTTAATTAGTTTAATTGTTTATCATCATTTTAAAGACCAAGGCGTTGTCCTTGCACAGACGCTTGCACTTTTAAGTATTATCATAAACGAGTTTGTGTTTGCATATAACTGTAGATCACTAAAGGAAAGAATTTCAAAAAGAGGCTTTTTCTCTAATAAATATTTAAACGTTGGTATATTATTTTTACTAGTTATTCAAGTGCTTGTGTTCTTTACGCCCGTAGGAAAATTATTTGGTCTTACGATTATAAGTGTTAAACAATTTATTTTCGTAATATTAATAAACATAATATCATTTGTAATATTAGAGTTAGTTAAACCTTTATTAGTAAAATTATTTAAAGACGAATAATCACTTTTTAAAGTGGTTATTTTTTTGATATAATTAATTTAACAAGATATAAAAATAAATACTTTTATAAAATCACTAAATAATGAATAAAAAATATAATAGTATAGTAATAAAAGGAGTGTTAAGCATGAAGTTATATTCAAACGAAATAGTGTTTAGAGGTCATCCTGATAAAGTGTGTGATCAGATAAGTGATGCCATTTTAGATTCGTATTTAAAAGAAGATAAGAACTCAAGATGCGCAATAGAAGTAATGGGCGGAAAAGAAAATATTTTTATAACCGGGGAGGTTACGTCTTGTGCTAAGGTAGACGTTGAAAAAATAGTTAAAAAAGTACTTAAGGACGTTGGATATAGTGCTAATTATAAAATAATAAATAACCTAGGTGTTCAAAGTAGTGATATTGCTCTTGGCGTAAATGATGATAAGTTAGGTGCAGGAGACCAGGGAATGATGTTTGGTTTTGCATGTTCTGATACTAAAGAAATGCTTCCTTGTGCAATGGTAATTTTACAACGTTTAAGTATTTGGTATGATGATGCAAGGAAAAAGTATAAAGATTTAATGCCTGATGGAAAAGCACAAATAACAGGCTATTATGATGATGATATGAACCTTTTAAAGATAAAGTATTTTACTATTTCTTACCAAAATAGTGAGGAAAACAGAAACTTCACTGATAAACTAATAAAAGATGAGTGCATAAAAATATGTGATGAATATAATATTAAAATTGAAAACTTTTTAATAAATCCAACCGGTAGGTTTAAAATCGGTGGCTTTGAAGGGGATTCTGGTCTTACCGGAAGAAAAATAGTAGTTGATACGTACCAGTCTTTTGCACCTGTGGGAGGCGGAGCCTTTAGTGGTAAAGACCCAACTAAAGTAGATAGATCGGCAGCTTATAAAGCAAGGTTAATTGCTAAAGAGTATTTAAAGAAGTATGATTTAAAATGGTGTAAAGTGCAACTTAGTTACGCAATAGGAATAGAAAAGCCTCTTGCAATTTACATAACATCTAATAAAGGTGACATAAAACCTTTAGATGATTTATATGAAAAGTGTACTCCTAAAAGCATTATAAAAGATTTAGATTTATTAAATACTTGTTATTATAAAAAGGCAATGTTTGGACATTTTGTTAATTAAAAA
>CASEKZ010000029.1 GCA_949288625.1 uncultured bacterium
GAAAGTACCGCGGTTAAGCCTTCTCTTACGTCCGTTCCTTCAAAGTTTTTATCCTTTGCTTTTAAATAACCATTATTTTTAGCATAGTCGTTAAATACCTTTGTTAATGCCGTTTTAAAACCAACTTCATGACTTCCGCCGTCTGATGTTTTTACGTTATTAACAAAAGATACTAAGTTCTCATTATAACTTTCCGTATACTGCATTGCAAAAGATACTTCTATTTTATTTTTGATCGCCTCAAAACCAACTACGTTATTAAGCACCTTTTTTCCTTCGTTTAAATATGAAACAAACTCTTCTAATCCTTTTTCATAGTGAAAATGAGCTTCTTTTTCGTCTTCCTCATCAATAACGTCAATCGTAAGACCCTTTATTAAAAAAGCAGATTCTTGCATTCTTTCGCATATCGTCGTAAAAGAAAAAGTAGTTGATGAAAAAATACTATCATCAGGCATAAACCTTACTGTTGTACCAGTTTTACTCGTGTTTCCTACCTTTTTTAACGGTTCATCCAAATGTCCACCATCTTTAAATGATATTTCATATTTTCCACCATCACGGCATATTGTAACATGCATCCATTTAGAAAGGGCGTTAACAACACTTGCACCAACACCATGAAGTCCACCGGATACTTTATATCCTCCCTCTTGGAACTTTCCACCGGCATGAAGCACCGTGTAAATAACCTCAGGCGTTGATTTACCAGATGAGTGTATTCCAACCGGAACACCACGACCCTCATCCATAACAGATACCGATCCATCCTTATGAATAACAACTTTTAAATAATTACCATACCCATTTATCGCCTCATCAATTCCATTATCAACGATTTCCCAAACAAGGTGATGTAAACCTCTTTTATCAGTTGAACCAATGTACATACCTGGTCTTTTTCTTACTGCCTCTAAACCCTCTAATATTTTAATTGATGATTCATCATACTTTGGCATAAAAAAATCATCTCCTTATCTATCATCTTTACCCTATAAAGCATTATAACATAACAAAGTAAAAAAATGCAAAATTCTTTACACTTTTTGTCATTCATTTAATTCTGATTAACTTTTTCTTTTACTTTGTTTAACTTATAAGTAGTAATAAAAATATCTAAATCACTTACGTATTCTAATAAGAGCTTATTATTATTTCTTGATATCACTATGCCTATCGTTTTATTATGATAAGATTCTTTTAACGTTTTATCTATTACTTTCATATAATTGAGTGTTTGTCCTATATCTTTCGCGGTTACTTCATTCCTTTTTAACTCACACACCATAAACCTATTTAATTTATAGTTAAAAAATAGTAAATCCATAAAATAGTTCTTATCATTATACGTCACTTTATATTCACTTCCTACAAAAGTAAATCCTGTTCCTAGTTCTAAAAATACTTTTTCTAATTCTTTTAAAATGTATTTTTTAAGTATCTTTTCACTTAGTTTTTCTTCTTCAACTATGTTTATTATTATTGGGTCATGTAACATATCTTCTATTCTTAATTCACCATTTTGTCTTTCACTTATTAATTTTATATTCTTTTTATCAGCATAAGATAGTCTATTAAATGAATCAGTTTTAATTTCGTTTATTAATCCTCTTACCGATAAATTATTTTCTATGCACCTATTTATGTAGTAGTTTCTTTCGTTTTCATTATCAAACTTAAGTAAATATTTATAGTGTGACCATGAAAGGGTAGATTGTGAACACAGTGTGTTCACTTTTTTAAAATACATATAAAACTTTCTCATATAATTTAGATTTCTATAAGAATAATTGTTCCCATACTCCTTAGATAATTCCAAAGACCATTCCTTAATTAATTTGTCTCCGTACTTTGCTCTTTTCTCTCCTCCTTGAGCTTCTATTAATAATCTGCCTATCTCAAAGTACGTCTTTACTGTTTCTTTATT
>CASEKZ010000030.1 GCA_949288625.1 uncultured bacterium
CATTCTACTATTAAAACTGCTGAGGAATTTAATATTCCTTTAAAAACTTTAGAAAAATGGATTACTGCTTATAACAAAGATGAGCATTGTTTTGATCCCGATTATGTTTCTCCTCAAGAAAGAATTTCTAAATTAGAAAAAGAAAATAAAAAATTAAGAGAAACTAATGAAATATTAAAAAAAGCCGTGACCTTCTTTGCAAAAGAAAAATAGATTTTTATAGATTTATTATGATGTACTCTGATAAATATTCTATTTCTCTTATGTGCAATGTTTTAAACATTTCCAGAGCCTCTTTTTATCACCATTTTTATTATTCTGATAATGAAACTAAAAATAAGAAAAAAGCCAAGTTACTTATTAGAATTGCTCAAATTTATTATAAGTCTAAAATGATTTATGGTGCTCCTAGAATTAAATCTATTTTATGCAAAGAAGGTCTTAATATTTCTGTTAAAACTGTTAATAAATACATGAACTTACTTGGTATAAAAAGTATTGTTTACCTTAATTATCCTAAAAGTAATAACAAGCTTTCTGATGAAGAAAAAAGTTTAATCCTTAATAGAATCAAAGATTTAAATATTATTAGACCTAATCAAGTTTGGACTACTGATATTACTTATATTAAAACTAAAAATGAGGGCTTTGTTTATTTATCTTCTATTATTGATTTATATTCTAGAAAGGTTATCGCTTGGAATGTTGGTAGAAACATGAAAAAAGAACTTGTTATTAAAACTCTTTTAATGGCTTTTAAAAACAGAAATTTTCCTATTGGTGTTATCATTCATTCCGATAAAGGTTCACAATATCGTTCTCATGCTTTTAGAGAACTTGTTGTTCAACATAACTGCTTATATAGTTATACTTCCTTTTATCATTCTTGTGATGAAAATGCTAATCAAGAATCTTTCCATGCTTCTTTGAAAAAAGAATGGTTATATAGAAAATCTTTTAACACTTTAAATGATGTTAAGAGGGCTGTTTTTGAGTACATAGAGGGCTTTTATAATAACAATAGGATTCATTCTTCTTTAGGGTATTTATCTCCTATTCAGTTTGAATTCCAGTATTTTAATAATATCCCCCTTCTTCCTTTGTCTAATATCTTGACTTAACTCCCAAAAATTGGCATTTTTGTCAAATTTTGCTACCCAGATGATTTATTTTTTACTTTTTTATTACTTTTATGTTATGCATTAAAAATAATTTTCGACTTTGTTCGCAAAAAAAGTTCATATAACAGAAGGCTAAAAAAAGAAAACCAATTTCAAGGTTTTCTTAATACCACAATCTTGATACATCTACGTTCGCTGATAAAGGTTGTGGATATGGCATTTCTAATTTTATAATCGTCGGTAACTTAAAGGCGGACCCAAAAGCAACGCAAGTACCCGGTTGTAAAGCTTTCATTTTTTCAACTATTTCATCCGTTATGTTTGGAACCATTTGCTTAATAAACGATACGTCTTTCGGATGCTGCATCTTAAATATCAAAAAGTTTGAACACTGTGATAATACGGTTTCACTCATCTCTGATGGTCTTTGAGAAATTAATCCTAATATAACTCCGTATTTTCTTCCTTCTTTAGCAATTCTATCAAATATGTTATATCCTAATATTTTAGTATCTGAATCTTGTTGTACGTAGCGATGAGCCTCTTCTAATATCAAATGTACTGGAAATGATCCTCTTTGTTTTAACTTTGACGTAAAGTCAAACAACAGTTTAGCATAAATTTTACAAATTGTTTTAGCAAGCCTATCGTCTAAGTAACTTATATTTATGTTTATTATTTGTGCTCTTGCACCATTAGCAGCGGTTATAAAATTCTTTATAAAATTGGTTTTATCAATGTATTTATCTACTTTAAAGTACTCAGCATACTCGCCTTTAATAAGTGAATCTAACCTTACTTTAAGTACGTTTGCTTTATCATATAGTTTATCGCTTTTTAAGATACCTTCTGATATTAAAGCAAACTCAAACGCTTCTCTTAAGTTTTCTAGCGTAAACGGAATTGTTCCGTCTGGTAACTCCAATTTTAAATCATCATTTATAAATTTTTTTATAAACTCAGTTACAAGCTGCATTTCCGCTATTTTACCTTCTTTATCAATGATTAAACATTGTCTTAAACTTCGCACATAACCAGGTTGCATAATTGGTGTTTCTAAATTTAAATCAGGTGTGTTAAAAGAAGTTAATATTGCAAATATTTGATCGTGAATTTGTGATGCAGAACCACCACTATATAAAACTTCTAGTATAGCTTTCGCAATTATATCGTTTTTATATACCTTCGTTTCTTCATCATTTCCCGAAAAAACGGTAACCAAACGAAGGGCTTTTTCAATGATTGGCAATTGAGTTGCGTCTTCAGCCTCAAGTAATAACGCAAAATCATCCACGTCTAAAAACCATAATGGTAATTTTATTAAAGATTTTGGATCAGTCATTACGTTAGTTGAGTATTTCTTAAAAAAGATTTGATTATTAGGAACGGATAAGGCGTTTTCATACTCTCCATAAGCATCAAAAATAAATACGCACGCGTTACGAGGAGCTTGGTTAGTATTAAAAAATATATTTTGAAAGATTCTTGCAACACCACAAGATTTTCCAGAACCGGTATTTCCAAAAATTGCAAAATGATTGCTAAAAAAAGTATTCGTAGGTACGTAAGCTGGTGTGTTATTATATAGTGGCATATTTCCAATTAGTACTTTTTTAAGCACGTTATTAGCACCATCAACTACGATCATTTTAACTTCGTCTTCGGTTGCAATTAAACATACCGTTCCTATTGATGGTTTTCTTAAAATTCCAGGGATAAACCTAATTCCTGATATTTCACCTATTAACTTAACGTTTGCAACCTCACTGTTTAAACTTGTAACAACACCAATGATCTTAGAATCTTGAGTGCTTGGAAAAACAACATGATGATCAATTAAATTACTTTCATATGGTAATCTAGTAGTTACTTTAACCGTAACGGTTTCAGCACCTACGTCATTTACCCTACCAATTTCATTTGGTAAAGTTTCTATTTTAGGAGTTTCTTCTTGAGTGGCATTTTTATCATCAGCCTGAAAATCATTTGTACTTTCTGATTTATTTTGTTCTTCATTACTTACGTTATCTTCACTAACTTGTGAATTAAAATCATTATTATTTGCTTCGCTAGATGTGTTTTCATCGTTAAAAACTTCCGTATCTTCTAATTCTTCTAGGTTTTCAAAATCATTATTTTCCATATAAATATCCATCCCCTTCTTTAGTATTCTTCTTCCTTATTATAACATTTGTTTTAAAAAAGTAAAATATTTATTTAAAGTCGTTGACATTTAATTTTTAGGCGGGTAATATAATAACTAAAAAGGAGGGTTAGTATGGCATACATAGAATTTAAAAACGTATTCAAACAATATAAGGAAACAGGCGAAATAAAAGCTTTAAAAAAAGTAAGTCTAAAAATTGATCAAGGTGAAATAGTAGTAATTAAAGGACCCTCTGGAAGTGGTAAGACAACCCTTTTAAACATGCTAGGTGCAATCGATAAACCAACTAGTGGTGAAGTTATGGTAGATGGTGTTTTATTAAACGAACTTAAGGGCAAAAATTTAAAAGATTATCGTAAAAACCAAGTTGGCTTTGTTTTTCAAAATTGCAATCTAATTGAAACCTTAACCGTAAAAGAAAACGTTTTAGTCGCATCTTTAATATGCGATGATGCACAAGATGTTGATCAGTTAATGAGAAAGTTTAGCTTATCTAAGAAAATAAATGATTTTTTAGATAACCTATCACGTAGTGAAAGAAAAAAAGTATCAATTGCAAGAGCAATCGTAAAAAATCCTAAAATATTATTATGTGACGAAATTTTTAACGAGTTAGATGAAAAATCTGTAAAGCAAGTATTAAAATTAATTATATCTAATGTTAAAAATAAAAAAATGACGGTTATATTAACAACGCATAACGATGAGTTTACTGATTTTGCAAATAAGGTTATCACGATTAAAAACGGAGTTATAGAAAGCATCAAAAAAAATAAAGAACCTAAAACCGCAGGTGATCTTAAATGTTAAGAAAAAAATGGATTATAAAAGACACCATAAGAAAAATTAGTTTTAACAAAAAAAGATTTATATTATTACTATTATTAATAGCTATTGGAATAGGATTTTACGTTGGGTTTAAATCAGCTTCTGTTAACATGCAAAAAAGCGCTAAAAACTATTATAAAGAAAACAATTTAATGGATATTAAAATATCTTCTTCTACCGGATTTTCAGAAAACGACTATGATTTGATAAAAAAAATAAAAAACGTAAAAGGCGTAATGATGGTAAAAGCCGTAAATGCTAAATTAACTACCGGAAAAGATGATTTTTTCGTTAAAGCAATTGGCATAAACGAAAATAAAAATAAGAAAAACGAAGATTATATAAATAGGCTTACCTTAACTAGCGGTAAATATCCGACCACGGTAAATGAAGGTTTAGTTGAGGAAAAATTCCTTGATGATAGTAACCTTAAGATTGGAGATTTAATAACGTTAAAAATAGATGATGACAAAGAGTTAAAAGCCAAAAAAATAAAAATCGTAGGAACCGTAAAAAACGTATATCACGCATCAAACGAAATAGAGTTATCTACCAAAAGTCAAAAGGATGAATATTTTATTTATCTTGATCAAAAAAACTTTGAATCTAACTATTATGATGAGATTTACGTTACCATAAATGGTGCCAACAAATTAAATACTTATTCACAAGAATACGAAAAACTTGTAAATAAATATAAGAAAAAAATAATGGATGTTTTAACACCAGTTATAAATAAGCGGCACAACGAGGTAAAAGTTCAACTTCAAAATACCATTTCATCTTTGGAAAACAACTTAAACCATTATTATACTTTAACACTTCCAGAAGACTATCTAAATGAGTCCATAAAGCAAACGAGTGATGAATTAAATGGTGCAAAACAAACTTTATCTAACTTAAAAGAAGCAAAGATAAACGTGGATTCTAGAGTTCAAATACCAAGCTTTTACAATTTTAAGTTGGAAACAGAAAAAATAAATGATATGGCAAACTTATTTGCAAGTTCGTTTCTTATTATAACAATATTTATAAGTTCGGTTTGGATTGTAAAAATAATTGATGAAGAAAAAAAACAAATCGCAACTTTAAGAGCGATAGGATATGACGTAGCAAGCATCTTTTTTAAATACATAACATACACCCTTTTGGTTTGTTTACTAGGAAATATTTTAGGAAACTTTATAATTTATAAAATATTTTTAATCATTTTGTGGTTTTGTTACGGGTCATTTTATAACATACCAAGTTTAACAATGACATTTGAATGGAATCATGTTTTAAGTGCGTTTTTAATAACTATTATTCCTATTGTTTTAACTTGTATTTTATCACTTTTAAAAACCATAATAAATTTGCCTTCAAAAATAATGAATTTTAAAAAACGAACAAATAAAAAAATCATTCTTCCAAAAAGATTATTACCAATATGGAAAAAATTAAGTTTTTCAAATAAGTTAGTAATAAAAAATATTTTTAGAAGAAAAAAAAGAAGCATTTTAACAATCATCATGGTTATTAGTTGTTCTATCTTACTTTTCAGCTCAATTTATATTTTAAACTCATCAAACATCATGGTAAAAAAACAACATGATAAAATATTTAAATACGAAATATCAGCAGCACTTAATGCTAATGAAGAAGATGTCATAAATAGTATTAAAACACAAATAAACCAAAATGATAACGTTAAAGATAGTTTAAAAATTAATCAAGCAAAAACAAGCATAAATAATTATGAAACATACGTAATTATTCCTGAAAATAGCAAGAAATTAAATGATTATATAACATTAAAAAACAACAAAAACATAAAACTAAATGATAATGGAGTTATAATATCTAAAAACTTAGCTAAAAAATTAAACAAAAAAGAAAATGATTCAATAAAAATAACTTTATATGATAAAGAAATTAAAACTAAAATATATAAAATTAGTGAAAACTACGTTAATAACTACGTTTATATATCCCCTACGCTATATAAAAAATTAACCGGTAAAAACATAAATTATAACGCTGTTGTTATTAATGTTAAAAACTTGGAAGATGAAAAAATAACCGCATCTGAGCTATCACAAATAAATGGTATTTCCTCCGTTAATTTAAAAAGTGAAGCAAAAAAAGCATACATGAATAAAAACACTTGTTTTAAAGAAATTACTTTAATAATAATCGCATCATTTTCATGCTTGCTATTACTTGTTTTATCTACTTTAAATTATAATTCTAAGGAAGAATATGTTATGGTTATGGATTTAAAATCATTAGGATATTCTAACAGACAAATAATAAGTTATAAAGCAAAAGAAAGCTTAATATTAAACTTTGTTGGAAGTATGATAGGAATAATAATTGGATATTTTATATCACATTATTTTTTAACCGAATTTGAATTAATATTTGAAGCAGGTTTATTAAGCATATTAGAATTAATTATACTAACGTTTATTTTTACTTTTTTAGAAAATTTATATATTTATCATAAAATTAAGCACATAAATATACAATCAATAACGAATAACAACGTGTAAAACTATGTAAATATTTTATTAATTAATATCAATGTTGCAAATGCAACATTGATATTTTTTTAACTTTGTGTATAATTATATAGGTTTATTTAAGGAGGTAATAAAATGGATGCATGGAAAGAATTTAAAGGTGAAAGCTGGAAACAAACAATTGATGTTAAACAGTTTATATTAGATAACTATACCGAATATAAAGGTGACGAAAGTTTTTTAGTAGGTCCTACAGAAAAAACAAAAAGATTAAATGATAAATATAATAAAATGTCAAAGATAGAAATAGAAAAAGGAATATACGATGTTGATACAAAAACAGTATCAGGAATAAATAATTATAAACCTGGATACTTAATTAAAGAAGACGAAGTAATCGTAGGCTTTCAAACTGATGAACCACTTAAAAGAATAACAAATGCTTTTGGGGGAATGCGCATGGCAAAACAAGCACTAGAAGCATATGGTTATGAAATAAATGAAGAGTTTGCAAAAAGATTTGAATATAGAAAGACCCATAACGAAGGCGTTTTTGATGCATACACATCAGACATAAGAAAAGCAAGACACGCAGGGCTTTTAACCGGGCTTCCTGATGCATATGGAAGAGGAAGAATTATTGGCGATTATAGAAGAATTGCTCTTTATGGTATTGATTTTTTAGTAGATCAAAAAAAGAAGGACCTGCTAGATTTGGAAAAAGAAGAACTAAACGAAGAAATGATTCGTTTAAGAGAAGAAGTATCAGAACAAATTAAAGCTCTAGGCGAAATAAAACAGATGGCTAAAAGTTATGGTTTTGACATATCTATGCCAGCATCAAACGCTAAAGAAGCAACGCAGTGGTTATATTTTGGATATTTAGCTGCTATAAAAGAAAATAATGGTGCTGCGATGAGTTTGGGTAGAACTTCTACTTTCTTAGACATATACTTTCAAAGGGATCTTAAAAATGGTAATCTAACAGAAAGTGAAGCTCAAGAAATAATTGATCAATTTATCATGAAACTTAGAATGGCAAGGCATTTAAGAACTCCTGAATATAACGAATTGTTTGCTGGAGACCCAACATGGGTAACAGAAAGTATTGGTGGAATTAGTGAAGATGGAAAATCACTTGTTACTAAAAATTCATTTAGATACTTACATACCCTATACAATTTAGGTTCTTCTCCAGAGCCTAATCTAACTGTTTTATGGAGTGATAAATTACCGGAAAACTTTAAAAAATATTGTGCAAAAGTATCAATTGACACGGATGCTATTCAGTATGAATCAGATGAATTAATGAGACCTATTCACGGATGCGATTATGCAATTGCATGCTGTGTTTCTGCTATGACGGTTGGCAAACAAATGCAATTTTTTGGAGCTAGATGTAACTTAGCTAAAACTTTACTTTATGCTATTAATGGCGGATATGATGAAATAAAAAAAGAACTTATCGTATCAGGTTTAGATAAAATAACCGATGAATACCTAGATTATAAAATCGTTAGAAAAGCATATTCAAAAGCGATGAAAAAAATTGCAAAAACATACGTTGATGCAATGAACATAATTCACTTTATGCATGATAAATACGCTTATGAAAAAGGTCAAATGGCACTTCATGATACTAAGGTTGAGCGTTTAATGGCGTTTGGTATCGCCGGATTTTCAGTTGCAATTGACTCACTTTCTGCTATAAAGTTTGCAAAGGTAAAGCCAATAAGAGATGAAAATGGTATTGCCGTTGATTTTGAAGTTGAAGGAGATTTTCCTAAATATGGTAATGATGATGATCGTGTTGACCTATTAGGAAAAGAACTTTTAGAAGAGTTTTATAACGACTTAAAAGAACATCCGGCATACCGCGGTGCAAAACACACGTTATCTGTTCTAACAATAACTTCAAACGTAATGTATGGTAAAAAAACCGGTTCTACTCCAGACGGAAGAAAAAAAGGAGTAGCATTTGCACCTGGTGCTAACCCAATGCACAAAAGAGATGCATCTGGTGCTCTTGCATCACTTAACTCGGTTGCTAAAATGCCATACACCAACTGCTGTGAAGATGGTATTTCAAATACGTTTTCTATCGTTCCAAGTGCTTTAGGTCACTCAAAAGATGAACAAATAGAAAACTTAGTAAACGTTCTTGACGGATACTTTGAAAAAGGTGCCCATCATATAAATGTTAACGTACTTAATAGAGAAATGTTAATCGACGCGATGAATAACCCTGGTAAATATCCTACTTTAACTATTAGAGTATCTGGTTATGCTGTTTTGTTTGATAAGTTATCATTAGAACACAAAAAAGAAGTAATCGCACGTACGTTCCATGAAAAATTAGGATGTTAAAAAATTAAAGTGTAGGATTTTTGATATGAACCCCGTTTCTTGGACATAAAGAAACGAGGTTTTTATTATGAGTAAATTAAGTTATGAGGATAAAATAAATTTATATGATGAAAGAAAAAAAGGTTGTTCCATGGTAACGTTATCGAAAAAATATAATATTGCTGTGCATGGAGTTCAATATTTATGTTGTTTAATTGATAAACATGGTATTGATATATTGAGAACTACAAAAAATAGATATTATCCTGTCTATGTAAAACAAAATGCAATAGATAGAGTATTAATTAATAATGAATC
>CASEKZ010000031.1 GCA_949288625.1 uncultured bacterium
TGTGTTCAATTAACTTGTTTTTAGCTCCTATATTTCCTTCTTTTGCTTCCTTTAAATACTTTAATTCATCTTCCTTAGAAAGCGGTTCGGGAAGAGCATCCGATGCCCCTACAAAAAATATCGTACTTACTTTTTTAAATAATTTTTTTATAAAATTAATTATTCTTTTCATTTTCATTTCTCCTTTACAATTTTTTTATGTAATAATAAGTCTACTCCATCCATTTCGAATTTATTGTCACTTATTCCTACTAAGCACTCATCTTTTATTATCTTACCATTTATGATAATTTTCTTTATTTTAAAACATTTAATTAAATGTCTATCTTTGATAGTTGTACAAGGAACTAAAATACACCTTGGCCTATAACCTTTTAATATGTTTTTATCAATTATTATTACTGGTCTTTTTTTATACGGATCAAACAAGTTATTACCAGTATCTAAATAACCTGTTAACAAAACTTTTTTGTTATTTAAAAACGTTATTTCAACCTCATATCTTTTTGAATACTCTTCTTTTAACTTTCTTGATTTAATAACATATATACCAATTACTATTGGTGATAAAATAATTATAAGTAACCAGTTTATTCCAATTCCATTATGAAAAAAAATCAAGCCAACGTTTTTATATGATAGCTCACTATTAACATAATATAAAAAACCTCCTAATATTATGCTTAATAAATATAAATAAATTAAATTATTAATGGTATATTTAATGCTTTTATAAGAAAAAGTAATTAAAATCATTAATATTGCAATTAATATTTTAATTATAAAAAGTGAAAATGAACTTACGTTTATAAATAAAAACAAGATACTTAAACCACCTGTTAAGCTTCCTAGAATAACTCTTTTTATACTTACGTTTCTCTTTAAAATAAGACTTACCGAAAGAAGTAGCAAAAAATCTAAAAAAAAGTTTAACAAAATAACTAAATCAACGTATATCTTCATTAGTATCACCATTAATAAGTATAAAAAAAGACACGTTTACATTGTGTCGAGTTAGGTTCTTTATTTATTTTTTTTATTTAAAGCTTTATTATTAAACTTTAACGCTTAAAAAAAGAATGCTAAACTCTAGCACTCTTAAAAGCTTCTTCTATTTTTTAAAAAGCTTGGAATATCATCATCGTCGTCGTCATCTTGCATTAGGTTGCTAACCCTTGGGCTAACCGTTTGAACCGGATTTTTCTTTTCGCTTTCTTCTTTCTTGTTTTGCTCTGCTTTTTCAAAACCAGTTGCAATAACAGTAACGATTACTTCATCGGTTAAGTTCTCGTTGATAACCGCACCAAAAATAGTGTTTATGTCGTTATTAGAAGTTGATCTTACAACCTCAGCAGCATCCTCAGCTTCAAATAAAGTTAGGTTAGCTCCACCAGTAATATTAATTATTGCATCCGTCGCACCTGAAATATCGGTTTCAAGAAGCGGACTTGATACCGCTTGCCTTGCTGCTTCAACGGCACGATTTTCACCGGTTCCCATACCAATACCAATTAATGCATTACCACTTTTTTCCATTACTGCTTTTACGTCAGCAAAATCTAGGTTTATTAAACCAGTTACGGCAATCAAATCAGAAATTGATTGAACACCCCTATGAAGAACGTTATCAACTTCGTGGAAAGCCTCAATCATCGGAGTTGATTTATCTATTATTTCCCTTAATCTATCGTTTGGTATAACAATTAAAGTGTCAACGTTATTTTTTAACTCAGATAACCCTTCAATTGCTTGTGCCATCCTTCTTTTTCCTTCGAAACTAAAAGGCTTAGTAACAATAGCAACGGTAAGGGCACCAAGATTTTGAGCAATCTCAGCAATAACAGGTGCAGCACCAGTACCGGTACCACCGCCCATACCGCAGGTAATGAATACCATATCAGCACCCTTTAAAGCTTCTTCAATTTCCTTTTTTGATTCAAGTGCCGCTTCCCTACCAACCTCTGGATGACCACCGGCACCTAAACCAGCTGAAATTTTTGAGCCAATTTGTATTTTAGTTTCAGCCTTTGAGCTGTTTAGAACTTGTAAATCAGTGTTTGCAGCAATGAATTCTACTCCTCTAACCCCACATTCTATCATGCGATTAACAGCGTTTCCACCGCCACCACCTACACCGATAACTTTTATTTTTGCTAATTGATCTACTGGTAAACCAAACATTTTATTTCCTCCTTAATTATCAAAAAAGTAGCTAAAAAATCTTCCTAATACCGAATCGCTTCTACCTATCCTTGTTTTACTATGTACCAAGCTATCGACATCATCACTACTAAACATTGAATATTCTTTTTTTCTTAACTTTATCTTTCTAACGAAATGCTTAATTGAACCAGATACGGTAATAAACCTTGACTTTCTAATTCCAAGCGTATTTAAAGAATACGTGGTAGCAACATTACCAAACATATCTTCCAAAACAAAGTTAATTCCAGGCATATCAGTTATGCCACCTAAGACCATTATATAACGAATTTGCTTATTTGTTAATACTTTTAATTCATTTTTCGCAACATTTAAGATTTGCGTTAGTCTTTTATTTATTACCTGCGAAAGTTCGTACTGATTTATACTAACTAATTTTTCATTAACGTCCTTTACCTCGTAAGTTTCGTTTTTACTTGCATACCTAGGATGAGCAATACCAAAATTTTCTTTTACCTTCCTAGCTACTTTTTTTTGTATATAATAAATATAAGATACATCCTCATCAATTATCTTACTACCCATGTTTAAAACCGTACTATTTGTTATAATACCCTTGTTAAACACAGATATGGTAGTTGTGTCTTTTCCAACGTTAATTAACGCTCCTGCTTCTTCATCCATTTCATCCGTTTTGACTTCTTCATAATCACATATACAAGAAAGTGCTAAGTCAACAACTTCTATACCAGCTTTTTCCGCCACCTTAACATAAGAAATAACGTGCGTTTTAGGCACCAATGCCAACATCGCTCTAACACCTAGCCTATCACATATTTTATTAGTTGGATTTTTTAATGTTTCTATTTCTGAACCATTTTCATAAATAGTAAAATCAATTGGGGTTATGCTAACTAATTCCATGTTTGGTAAAACGTCGTTAACAACCGCGTTTTGTACCCTTAAAATATCCTTTTCGGTTACCATTTTCTCATCATTTACGATCGGAACGTTTCCGTGAACCAAACTATATTCAGCATCTAATGGTGGTATTGTAAGAATAGCTTTTTTAACACTTACGTTAATTCTAGATGAAATGTCGTCCATCGCTAGTTTAAGTCTTTGTAAAAGAAGATCCTCATCTGCGATAACCCCGTTTTTAACACCTTTACAGCGAACCGAGGAAACTGCCAAAGTTCTTACTTTACCTTGAAAATATTCACTAACTAAAATACGAATCGTATCAGAACCAATGTCGATACTCGTATAAACCTTTTTCATTAGCATTACTCCCATCGTATAACTTTACCATATAAGGTTATTATACTATATAAAACAAATTTTTAAAACATATATTTTAAAAATAACTACATTTTATAATTAGTTAATTATGATATAAAAAAAGAATTATTTTACCTCAAAATAATCCCCGTAATCCAAATATAAAGTGCCATTTTGCTTTCCTACGTTTTCTAAAATAGCATTATATTTATTTATCTTATCAAACTTGTTAACCGTTAAATAAACACTATTACCATCACTCATATAAACGTAATAACGGTCATTATCTATATCATTTGGATCATATTTAATCTCTGACATTTGGCATAAAATATCACTATCTATTTTACTCATTGCTTTATTAAATTCATCTTTTTTATTAATTGGAATTTCATTGGTTAAATTAGGTACACAAACAATTCTATCGTCTTTTATGTTACCATCAGTAGTTACTTTTACCCCATTTATTAAATCAGTGTACAAAACCCTTTTTTCAGTAACGTTTATTTTAATACTTAAAATACCTTTAGAAACCGAAACATCCTTTACATATTCATTTTTAAGGATTTTCTTTTTAACACTATAAGATAACGTTTTTATAAAAGATGGATAATCTTGTAAGTCAGCGATTTCAATGATTTCTTGATCAGTTAAAACGTTATTACCCTTTATTATTATACTTCTTATTTTAATACTAGATGCTTTTACCAACGCAAAAGAAATTACTGAAATAATCAGTAACAACAAAAGTAACCTTCTTAATTTTAGTTTCCTTTTTTTCTTTTGCTTTTTCATCTTTTTACTCCCAATTAACAAATTCTTGCTCTATTTTTAAATCAACGCCAGTTTTTTCCTTTACCTTATCGTGAACATAAACAATTAAATTTCTAATATCATTTGCGGTTGCATTGCACTTATTAATTATAAAGTTAGCATGCTTAGCACTTACTTGCGCTCCGCCAATTTGATATCCTTTAAGCCCGCATTCTTCGATTAGCCTACCTGCAAAATCGTTTTCTGGATTTCTAAAAGTAGAACCTGCCGATGGATATTCTAAAGGTTGCGTAAGGAGTCTTTTTTGTCGTCTTGATTCCATCAGTTCTTTAATTAATTTCTTATCACCATGCCTTAAAACAATCTTAGCTTGCAAACAAATGTATTCTGGATTTTGTTTTAAAAACGAATCCCTATATTTATAATTTAAATCTTTGTTATAAAGAGTCTTAATTTTAAGTTCTGGAGTTAAAACCTTAACTTCAGAAACAACGTACCCCATATCAGACTTATAAGCACCTGCGTTCATAAATATGGCTCCACCGATTGTTCCTGGAATACCACTTGCAAATTCTAAACCAGTTAACCCTTCCTTATACGCTTTATAAGATAGTTTAACCAAACTAACACCGGCATCAGCGGTTATAATAGTATCTTTTATTTTAACTTCATTAAGTAAGTCTAATTTGATTATTACCCCATTATAATCATCATCACTAAAAATTAAGTTAGACCCATATCCTAAAACCTTATACTTTACTTTTTCTTGCTTTAATTTTTTCATTAATAAAATAAATTTATTAACGTTTTTAGGAAAAACCATAATTCTAGCTATACCACCAACCTTATAAGTAGTATAGTTTTTTAAACTAACGTTTTGTTTTATGGTACCAATCTTTTCTTTTTTTATAAACTCAACTACTTCTTTCACTTTTATCCCCTACCAACTTTACTATTTCATCATATATAACAGAAGCACTATTAACCATTTCAAATTTTTTTAAATTCTTCTTTAATTTATTCGTAAAAACCTTATCATTTAATATTTTTTCAACCATTCTAAGTAAGATATCACCTTTCAAATCTTTTTCCTCAAGTATTAGTGCAGCATCATTACTTACTAAATCCATCGCGTTTTTATATTGATGATTTTCGGTTACGTAAGGACTTGGTACTAATATTGTAGGAACGTTTAAAGAAGCAATCTCACTTAAAGTAGAAGCCCCGGCTCTAGAAACCAAGCAATCTGTTTTTTTTAATAGACTTACCATGTTATTAACGTAAGCAACAACCTTTATGTTGCTAGTATACTTTATCTTTTTATATTCATCATAATAGTTTTTACCAGTTACAAACATAACTTCATAATCTTTATTATTGAAAAGTGTTAATATGTGTTTCATTTTTTCATTAATTACTTTTGAACCAAGCGATCCCATTACGATTAATACCAACTTTTTATTTGGTGATAGCCCATACTCTTCTTTTTTCGCAGGTGCTGCTTTTATCGCTATTTCGCCGCAAGGATTACCAGTATAAATAACCTTTTGATTTTGTTTTAACGCAGTAACTGAACTTTTAAAAGAAACAAATATTTTATCAGCAAATTTCGATGCAAACTTATTAGTTATACCAAGGATGGAATTTTGTTCATGAATGCAGCACTTAATACCTAACTTATGAGCAGCATATACTACCGGTGCGGAAACATAGCCGCCAACTCCCACTACAACGTCTGGTTTAAATTTCTTAATTATTTTCTTACAACGTAAAATAGCATTTAAAAACAAAACAACGCTTTTTATGTTCTTAAAACTTAAACTTCTTCTTAAACCTTCTACTTTAATACCAATGAATTTAAATCCTTCTTTTGGAACAATGTCTTTTTCCATCCTGTTAGACGTTCCAATGTATAGTATTTGGGAGCTTGGATCTTTTTGCCTTATTTTCTTTGCAATCGCAAGTGCTGGATAAATATGTCCACCCGTTCCTCCCGCTGATATAATTACTTTCAAATCAATCACCTACTATATATCATTATATCATAATTATATGATTTTAATGTAATAAAAAGAAGACGCTTTACGACTTAAACATAATTTAATGACAAAAAAATAACGATCCTGATAAAACCGTTATTTTTTTAGTTTTCGAATGAAAAATCACTCTGAATTTAAGCAAACCCTAAATTCATTTTTAAATATTATCAGTATTTAACGTGACATCTTATTCCTTTGAGTTTTCTTTCTCATTTACAATTGTAAGGCCTAGATTCAAATAAGATTAGTTATTTCAACTATTTTCATCTATCCAAACTACGGATAGGTTGTAAACACAAAATTATCGTTTAGAAAGAAACGAACTTTCTTTCTAAATATCATATTTACAACGACTTCCTCTAGGTTAACTTAATTGTAACATATTATTTTATTTTGTCAATGTTTTTTTATGCTTTTTTTAATTTTCTTTATATCTAGAAATATTAAGAATTATTCCCATCTCTATTAATGTAATTACTAAACTACTTCCTCCATAACTAAAAAAGGGTAAAGTAACCCCTGTTACAGGGATTAATCCAACTACAACCGCTAAGTTTAAAAGGGTTTGAAAAGCGAGCTGAAATATTATTCCAAAACTTAAGAATTTAGCAAAATCATCCGGAGCTTTAATAGATATTTTTACGCATCTTAATATTATTATCAAAAATAACGTAGCAACCGAAATTATTCCAATTATTCCTAATTCTTCTGAAATTATAGAAAAAATAAAGTCGGTTTGAGGTTCTGGTAAATAAAAATGTTTTTGTACTGAATTACCAAAACCAAGTCCAAAAAGCCCACCAGGACCTATGGCAAAAAGTGATTGTATCGCTTGAAAACCAGTTCCTAAAGGATCACTCCATGGATTTAAAAACGACACTATCCGGTTAACTCTATACGGGGCTGCTAAAACAAGTAATACAACTCCAACCATTCCCACTAAACCAATTTTTATAAAAAAGGAAAAATTAACACCAGATATAAAAAGCATAGCAACGATTGTCATAACTAAAATAGTTCCCGTACCAAAATCCGGCTGAAGCATAATTAACAAAAAAGCAGTCATGGTAATAATTAAAATTGGAAAAGCACCCTTGGTTATAAAGCGCATATCCTTAGGGTTATTATATATGTATTTGCTGGTAAAAATAATAAGACCTAGTTTCATAAACTCAGAAGGTTGTATACCAAGGCCGCCTATTCCAAACCAACTACGAGATCCATTTCTTACACTTCCGATACCTGGTATTAAAACTAAAACTAATAAAATAAAGCAAACAAATAAAATTAAATTAGACTTCTTTAAATAAAAGTTATATGGAATTTTACTTATGATAACCATAAGAATTATACCTATTATAAAAAAGATACTTTGCATTATTACGTAATGAAACTTATCATTAAACTTATACTCTGCCCAAAGACTTGATGCTGAATATATCATTATAATTCCATATATACATATAATAAATATCGTTATTATAAGTGGTATGTCTAGTTTTCTTTTCAAATATTATCATCCCCTAGTAAATAAATAACTACTACTTAAAAATATTCTTTAAGTAATGAAAAAAGAACGTTAACAAAAACGTTCTTATATTGATTTTTTAAATTTAAATAAGTTTTATTCGTGTTTATTTTTTTATACCACTAGTTATAGTTGTTTTATAACAAGCTTTTTTATACTCATCTAAAACTGGCAACATTTCATATGCAATAGATCTAAACCTTGAAAATTCTCGTGCGTGATCAATTAATAAGTCTTCTACTTCGTTTATATTAACATAACATAATTTAAAACCATTTTTTCTTTCATAATTACTAATATCAATATTATTAGCATCTATTACAGGTATTTTTTTATATACAAAATAAACCATAATATTAAGCCTGTTTTTGCCAGTTCTAAAGTAATTCTTTTCATAATGCTTAGTTATCATAAAAGGATAATAATCTTCTTTTTTAGATGTTATTCCAGTTTCTTCTTTTACCTCTCTTATTAATCCATCATAAACATCTTCACCATCATTTAAGTGTCCTCCTGGGAACTGATAGTCATCGTCGCAATACGCAAGTAAAACCTCATTTTCTTCGTTTAACATTATTACTTTTACACGAACTTTCGTCTCTTTTATATCACTTAGTTTTAAATTGTCTTTATTTATTATTAACTCTTTCATATAATACCCCTATCAAACTTTACTATATTACTAAAATAATTTATTTATTTATTTATTTCAAGCGAAAAAGATGCAAAAAAGCACCTTATAACCAAGCCCCATAAACTAAAGCAACCGTACCTAAAATAAGACCAAATATCCAAAAAAGTTTTACTATATCTTGTTCTTTCCAACCCAGTTTTTCAAAATTATGATGAAGCGGAGTCATTAAAAATACTTTCTTTTTAAAAACGAACAAAGAAAACACTTGAACTATAACAGATAACGTTTCAATCACGAACACTCCCATGATAATAGCAAAAGTAATTTCACGCCTTACTAATATTGCGATGGCCGCTAAAACGCCTCCTAAAGCAAGTGAACCAGTCTCACCCATAAAAACCCTTGCGGGATATGTATTATAAACTAAAAAGCCTAATATTGAACCCGCTAAAATAAAGCAAAATACAGCAATATCTTGATAACCAGCCAGCCAATCGGTAGTCCAAGTAATAACACCTAAAACAAGCGTTGCAATAAACGAAAGGCCACCAGCCAAACCATCTAACCCATCTGTTATGTTAACCGCGTTTGAAGATGCAACTAGCATAAATAAAATAAAGAATCCATAAAGCCAACCAACATCCACCTTTAAATCAAACGCATGAATCCACAAAAGGGGTTCAGAACCACTTTTCATGTATATGTAGAAAAATACAATAGCAATTAAAACCTGACCAAATAATTTTTGAATCTCTGTTAACCCTTCGTTTCGTTTTCTTCTTAGTTTCATAACGTCATCTATAAAACCTAATAACGCATATGAAATAAATACAAAAAGTACGATAAGTAAATTACTATTTATGTTTATTTTGCCAGTAAAATACATTATTAAAATAGTAATAAAAGTTGGGATAATAAAAATTAGACCACCAACAGTTGGAATACCATTTTTCTTTTTATGCGACTCTCCAACAAATACACTTATCCTTTGGCTTACATTTAATTTTTTTAAAAGTGGAATCATAAAATATCCCATTATAACTGAAATTATAAAACCAATCATAAGTGCTAAAACAGATTTTGTTAATACGAACACTTATAAATCACCTCTTTAATTAACCTTGTATAATTATACTATATATTTTTAATTTTTTACACTCTTTTATACTCATTTGATATTGATTTAACGTTATTTTACTAATTACCAAGCATAAGTCTTACTACACTTGTTTCCTCTAACCTCATACCGGCTTCTGGTGATTGTTCAATTACAACGTTTCCGTTACCACTATATTCAATTGTAAATTTAGATAAAATAGATGCTGCCTGTTTAGGCGTTTTACCAATTACGTTTTCAACCGTGTAATATTTTTTATCATTCCAATTATATTTTTTTTCAGTAGTAACGTTTCTTTTTTCAATTTCTAAAGCATCAATTGCATCAAGTAAAATTGATTTAGCTACGGGTGCCGCAACAACTCCACCATACTGAACTACTCTTTTTGGATTGTTTATCGCAACATAAACAACAATTTCGGGATCATCAGCTGGTAAAAAACCAATGAACGATAATATGTAATTACCAACTAAATATGCTCCATTTTCTACTTTTTGTGCTGTTCCTGTTTTTCCTCCAACACGATATCCTTCAATGTATGCACTTCTACCGCTACCATTAGTAACAACACTCTCTAGTGCTCTTCTTACTTCTTTTGAGGTTTCTTCACTAATTACCGTTCTTACTTTGGTTGGCGTGTTTTCTTTAATAACACTATTAGTTTCCGGATCATTAAGACTTTTTACAATATATGGTTTATATAAATTCCCACCATTAATGGCGGCGGATACCGCGGTTATTTGTTGAATCGGCGTTACTGATACGCCTTGGCCAAACGCCGTTGTTGCAAGTTCAACTGGTCCTACTTTATCTAAATCAAAAATGATACCTGTTGCCTCTCCATTTAAATCTATTCCTGTTTTCTTACCAAATCCAAACTTGTCAATATAAGAAAATAAAGTTTCTTTACCCAATCTATTTCCAAGCTCTACGAATCCCGGATTACATGAGTTTTCTACGACCTGTAAAAAGGTTTGTGCACCATGTCCTCCTGCTTTCCAACACTTTATTTTAGCATTGGCAACTTTAACGCTTCCAGAATCATAAAACGTTTCATTATCTAAGTCAACTAATCCCTCATTTAACGCTGCAGAAAGCGTAATTATTTTAAAAGTAGACCCAGGTTCATAAGTTGCCCATATAGGAAGATTTCTATTTAAAGCTTCCTGAGAATAATTTTGGTAATTTACCGCATCAAAATTAGGTCTTGATGCAATAGCTAAAACTTCTCCGGTATTAGGATCCATTGCAATAGCAAGGGCCGTTTCAGGATTATACTTAGTAACCACGTTATCAAGTTCTCGCTCAACGCTCGCTTGAATTTTTTGATCAATCGTAAGTGTTACGTTAACTCCATTTGAAGGTGCTTCATATACTTGAGATAAATTAAGTTTATTACCCTTTGCATCAGAAAAATATTTTATTGCACCATACTCCCCGGTTAAATAATCTTCATATTGTAATTCTATTCCAGATAACCCTTGATTATCGATTCCAACAAATCCCAAAGTATTAGAAAGCATCGTACCATAAGGATAACTTCGTTTTGACTCCCTTACTAAATAAACACCATCTAAGTTCAATTCTTCTATTTGCTCCGCAACTGAATAATCAAGCCTTCTTCCAAACGGATGCACTCTTTCAATGCTTGTGTTTTTGTAAACGTGCTTTTTCATATCATCATAAGATACGTTTAATATAGCTGCAAGTTTTTTTGTTACTTCTTCCTTATTTTTTATTTGATTAGGAATTAACACTAATGATGTGGTGGTAACATTATCCGCAAGCACAACACCATTTCGGTCATAAATCTTCCCACGATCAGCTTCTATCGGTAAATTTCTACTCCATAAATCAGATGCTAAATCATTTAGTTTATCATACTGAAAAACTTGTATGTAAAATACTTTTAATATTATAATTATAAACACAACAAAAACACCAATTACAAATATTTTTAAACGTTCATCTATCTTTTTATTGTTCAAGTGTTATCACCTGTAATAAGTTTATGAGTAATTTATTAATAAAATGTTAATATAAAAGCGACAAAAAAGAAAGCCAAAAAAGACTTTTTTTGAAATTAGTTTTTCTTTTCTTTATAACACTTATTTATCACCTTAGAAAAAAACTTTTCATTAGCATCCTTAAAATCATTTACAAAATTACTAACCATATTATAATCACATGATGCATAATCAATAAAAATATTAATTAAAGTAGCTTTTATTTATCGATACTTTTTATTTTTCTCTTCTTCTTCTAACTTACGATAAGCAACCTTTCCTACCAAGGTTTTAGGAAGAGATTTTCTAAATTCAATTTCATATGGCAAAGAATATTTGGCAAGATTTTTAGCACAATGATCATATATTTCGTTTCGCACCGTCTCGTTTGGTTCAACATCATCTTTTAAAACAACAAACGCTTTTGCAACTTGTACCTTATAAGGATGATCAACTCCAATCACACACGACATTAAAACGAATGGTAACTCATCAATTACGTTTTCTATACGTTGTGGATACACGTTATAACCAGAAGATATAATAACTCTTTTTAACCGTTGCTTAAAATAAACGTAACCATTTTCATCCATGTATCCTAAATCACCGGTATGTAACCATAATAGCCCATCATCATGTTTTTTTAACGTTTCTTTTGTTTCCTTTATATTATATAAATATCCCTTCATGACGGTAGGTCCACTTAATACTATTTCTCCTTCTTTTTTATATGGCACTTCATCCATTGTACCTGGTTTTACAATCTTGTAGTACGTATCAGGATAAGGTATTCCAATACTTCCTTCTTTATACGTATTAAGTGGTGTTAAACAACTACCAGTAACACATTCGGTTAATCCGTAGCCTTCTCTTACTTGGATGTTTGCACCATGTTCCTTTAAAAACCTATCAACCTTTTTCTTTAAGCTTACGGAAAGACAATCCCCTCCCGAAATAGCACATTTAATGTATGATAAGTCAACTCCATCTAAGTTTTTATTTTTAAGTAGTGCCTCATATAAAGTTGGCACCCCCGCGATTACGTTAGGACGATACTTATTAAGAAGCTTATCAAAGGTTTTTGCACTAAATTGTGGAAGAATTACAGCTGTCATTGCAAAAGTTAAGACCGTATGAATGCATATTCCAAGCCCAAAGCCGTGAAACACTGGCATAATTGATAAAACCCTCATTTTTGGTTTTAAACAAGCACAAGCTTCAAAACTTTGTGCTGCAAGAGCGTTAAAATTAAGGTTTGTTAAAACAATTCCTTTAGACGTTCCGGTTGTACCACCACTATATAAAATAGCAGCATCATCACGTCCTTTTAAATTAGCGTTAGTCTCCCCTTTATATTCGCTTGCTTTTTTAATAAAAGTATTCCAATAAATAACATCATTACTTTCCTTTGGTTTTTCAACGTTTTTACCTTGTGTTATATAATACCCTAATCCTAAAATGGTAGGCATTGAATTTTTTACTGATACTAAAACGACGTTCTTAACTTTTGTTTTAGATAAAACATTTTTTAGCCTCGTCCATGAAAGATCTATTGATATTACCATTTTACTTTTTGATAAATCTAAATAATACTTTATTTCGTTTTCCGCTGATAAAGGGTGAATCATGTTAGCTACTGCTCCAATTTTATTTATGGCATAAAACGAAATAATTGCTTCTGGAGTATTAGGCATGCATATTGTTACCTTATCTTTTTTCTTTATACCAAGAGCTTTTAACGCTCTTGCGCACTCATCAATTTTTAATATTAAATTCTTAAAAGTAGCTTTTTTCCCGAAGTAATTATAAGCAACATAATTAGGATACTTAATACAAGTTAGTCTTAATTGTTCATATAAAGAATGATTAGGATAATCAAGATGCTTTCTTACACCATTATACAAATCATACCATGGTGTTTTAACCTCATTTTTTTTCTTCATTATATTACCTCCTTTAGAAATTTATTAACAAGGGCTTTATTATTATATATAAGTAAAGCCTTAGGAATAATTTTTATATTAAATTTTTTATCAATCATTATTTCACCATCAACGTTACATACAAGGTTATGGTCACATTTAAACTTTATCTTTGTTGCCCTTGATTTATGTACTTTTTTAAGTGATTCATGGGTACCATTTTTTAGTCTACCAAGAAAAAATGGTAATACTGGTTTACTTATTTTATCTACTAAATAAACATCAAAATATCCGTCAGTTAAAAGTGCTTCTGGTGCTATTTTATAACCGCCACCATACATCCTACCATTACAAACCGTAAGTATCGTACATCTATCTTTGGATTTAACGCTATCAATCATAAATTCAACTTCTTTAAACTTATATTTAAAAAACGTATATATAATACTTGCATTATATATTTGTGAGGTTGGTATTTTTAACTTTTTCATAACCTCAGCGTTCTTCGCAACCTCAGCGTCAATTCCAATACTTGCAACGTTAACAAAGTATTTTTTATTTATTTTACCAACATCAATTAACGAAACATCATCATCCATCTTAGATAGCGTCTTATAAAAATCATTTCCTGATCCAGCAGGAATAACACCCAACATGTTTTTGCTACCCATAACACCATTTAAAACCTCGTTTAAAGTACCATCTCCACCAACGCTATAAATAATGTTTTTTGACCCCTTTATTTTTCTTGCAATTCGAGTTGCATCTCCAGGTGCATTAGTATAATGAATTTCATAATCAAGGTTTTCTTCATCACAAATTTTTTTTATTTTAACTGCAACTTTTGATGCTTTGCCCTTACCAGAAATTGGGTTTACAATAAATACATATTTCACTTTCCATCACCACCAATTAAAGCGGATATTTTTTCTTTTAACTTG
>CASEKZ010000032.1 GCA_949288625.1 uncultured bacterium
GTAATTTCTTTTTTGTGTGCAAAACAGAATCATTGTATATAATTTGTTTTGCACACAATGTTTCAAATTTGTTTTCAAATTATAAAATAAACATAGTACTAATAGTACTATAAATACCACAAATATTTTTGTTACCAGTGCTATAAAGCCTTGAAATACCAATAATTACATAAATGCTAATAATACCATAAATACTTGGATTTCTTGAACCTGTGGATCTGGTAAGAAGTATAAATAATGTTATGGAAAGAAATATAAATAATGGAAAATTTCTTTTATAAGTGAAATTTTTAATATGTTAGGTAATTAAAACTACTTTATAGTAGTTTTTTGTAATTTTTTTTACATATTTTTATAATAAAATATAAATTGGGTTATAGTATATATGGAAAATAATCCCAGATATTTTTATTACTTTGTGATTTTATTAACGACATATTTATGTTATAATGAATAATAGGTGATTATATGGCAATTACAAGTAAAGATATTTTATTATTAGAAGAAAAATTTAACCATATATGGAGTTGTCTTTGACGCCTCAAAAAAACGGGAGCGAATAACTTTATTAAATAAAGAAATATCAGATCCTAATATCTGGAGTAATCCTTCTAATGCGGAATCTTTAACTAAAGAGTTAAGCAAATTAAAAGAAATATTAAATCCAGTATTTAAATTAAAGGATAATATAGAAACGCTTAAACAGTATGAAGAATTTTGTAACGATACTTTGGATAATGATATAAAAAAAGAATTTGAAATTCTGTATGAAGAAACCACAAAATTACTACAAAATCAAGAGACTTTAACGTATCTTAGTGGAAAATTTGATAATAATGACGTGATTTTTGAAATACACGCCGGGGCCGGTGGTACAGAAAGTTGTGATTGGGCCATGATGCTTTCTAGAATGTACACTAAGTATTTTAATAAAAAAAATTATACATATGAAGTTATAGACGAACAACCTGGAGAGGAAACTGGTATTAAAAGCATAGTTTATATAGTAAAAGGAACTTTTGCCTACGGATATTTAAAAAATGAAAAAGGAGTACATCGTTTAGTTAGGTTATCACCTTTCGATTCTAATAACAGAAGACATACTTCTTTTGCGGCCGTTGACGTTACTCCAGAATTTGATAATAACGTAGACGTAAAAATAGATGAAAAAGATATACGTATTGATGTATATCGTAGTAGTGGCGCTGGAGGACAAGGGGTTAATACAACTGATAGTGCTGTTAGGATAACTCATATTCCAACAGGTATTGTAGTTACTTGTCAAAATGAAAGAAGTCAAATAAAAAACAAGGATATAGCTTTAAAAGTGTTAAAAAGTAAGCTGTACCAAATGAAATTAAAAGAGCAGCAAGAAATGGTAAACCAAATAAAAAAAGATCACAATGAAATAGAATTTGGTTCCCAAATAAGAAGTTATGTACTTCACCCTTATTCTTTAATAAAAGATCATAGAACAGGTTATTCAACCGCCAACGTGAATAAGGTTTTAGATGGAGACTTAGATGGCTTTATAGAATCTAACTTAAAAGGAGAAAAAATAAAATGAGATTATTTGGAAAACTAAGGGAAAAAGAAACGAAAAAAGTTTTAAAGTTAGTAGAAAAAACCCATCTTTTTAAAAGATATGCGTTGCTTTTAATAGCAATTAGTATTTATGCAGCTACATATAATTTGTTTTTTTATAAAAACAACATAGTATATGGTGGTGCAAGCGGCATTTCAATCATAACTCAAGATATAATTGATCCTTCACAGATGATTTTAATTTTAAACGTGTTTTTCATTATATTAAGTTTTATCTTTTTAGGCAGAAGAAAAACGCTAGATTCATTGGTTGGTTCTCTTCTTTTTCCATTAATGGTAAAGCTAACGGCAAACGCAGGTGATTATATAAGAATAGATAATGATAATTTGCTTTTAATAGCAATTGTTGGTGGGGTATGTATTGGTATTGCTTCTGGAATAGTTTTTAAAAGTGGTTTTACAACAGGTGGAACTGATATTTTAAATCAAATAGTTTCTAAATATTTTAAAGTATCAATTGGAACTTCAATGTTGATGACTGATGGCATTATCGTTTTAATTGGTGGATTTTTCTTTGGTTGGACAAGGGTTTTATATGCTATAATAGTCTTGTATATAATAAATATTATGGTAGATAAAGTTGTTCTTGGTATATCAAACAGTAAGGCTGTTTACATAACAACGACAGAAGATGACTTAGTATGTGATTATTTATTAAATGGTCTTAAATTGGGAATAACATTAATTGAAACAAGAGGTGGTTACACTAATAAAAAAGACCAAATAATAATGTGTGTAGTTCCAACAAGTGAATATTTTAAAGTTAGAGAAGGAATTAATCAAATAGATAAAAATGCGGTTGTGTTAGTTACTGATGCATATCAAACATCTGGAACTTATTATGGAAATACAAGTATAATTTAGTAAATTATTATAGGAAGGTGAAGTAAATGGAATTTATTAAGTTTCGTGGTGCTGAAAAAACGTATAAAAATGGTGTTAATGCTATATATGATTTGAATTTGGATATTAAAAAAGGTGAGTTTGTATTTGTTACGGGTGCTTCAGGCTCTGGCAAATCAACGCTTATAAAAATGCTTTATCGTGAAGAAAGGCCTACTCATGGTGAAATTTACGTAGGTGGTGTAAACGTTGCCAAAATAAAAAATAGTAAGGTTTATAAACTAAGAAGAAAAATTGGAATAGTATTTCAAGATTTTAAATTATTACCAAAACTTACGGTTTATGAAAACGTTGCTTTTACTCTTGAAATATATGGTTTGCCAACTGATGAGGTAAGAAGGAAAGTTTTAAAAGCGTTAGATTTAGTTGGCTTAAAATCAAGAACAAAAAGTTATCCTGATCAGTTATCTGGTGGAGAACAACAACGTGTTGCGATAGCACGGGCAATTGTTAATTCACCAAAGCTTTTAATATGCGATGAACCAACTGGTAATCTAGATCCAGATACAAGTTTGGAAATTATGAAAGTAATTGAGAAAATCAATGATTTAGGTACAACTGTTGTTATGGTAACCCATGATAAAGATATTGTAAATAAAATGAAAAAAAGAGTTATTTTACTTAATAAAGGAAAACTCGTAAAAGATTATGAGAAAGGAAGTTATAGTGATTATGAAAGCGCTTAGAATTCTTTTTAGAAACGTAAGAGATGGTTTTAAAAGTGTTGGTAGAAACTTAAGTTTATCGATTGCGTCCATCTCATGTATCACCATAACACTTTTAATTGTGGCAGTTGCTTTAGTTGTTTCTTATAACGTAGAAAATATTACTAAATTAGTAAGGCAAGATTTTACGATAGTAACTTTTGTTGATACGTCAGCAACCGATGAACAGCTTAATTCCTTAGAAGATGAAATAAAAGCCATTAAAAACGTAGAATCTGTTGAAATTCAAACAAAAGATCAAGTGGCTGATGAAATGCGTGATACGTCTGATGAGTTATCCGCCATAATAGACAGCTGGTCAGATGAAACAAATCCACTATATGATACTTTGTTAGTAAAGGTAAAAGACACTGAAAAAATATCAGATACGGCAAAACAAATATCAGAATTTGAACTTGTTACTGACGTTAAATATGGTCAAGGAATGGTAGAGGAATTAATGCAGGTGTTTGATGTTGTTGAAAAAGCAATGATAATTGCGATGATAGCACTTGTGTTTGTAACGTTATTCTTGATCGGTAATACGATAAAAATAACTATTTTTTCAAGAAAAAGAGAAATTGAAATAATGAGACTTGTTGGAGCATCTAATTTTTCTATTAAACAACCTTTTGTAATTGAAGGATTTTGCTTAGGCTTTTTGGGAGCTATAATACCTATTGCGGTAACCTTATATGGTTATTCAGCCTTATATAAGCATTTTAATGGGCAATTATTTTCTCCGTTTGTACAGCTTGTTAAAGCGGAACCATTTATATACGTTGTTTCGTTGATATTGCTGGGATTAGGTATTGTTGTTGGTATGATAGGAAGTTATAGAGCAGTAAGGAAGTATTTAAAGATATGATGAAAAAAATATTTATTTATGTATTTATATTTGCCTTTTTATTAACAATACCGATAACTTCTATACATGCTAAAACAATAGGAGACATTCAAAAAGAGTTAGATGCAGCTCAAAAGAAACTGGATGACACCAATACCAAGAAAGCTATGAATTCTCAAGATTTAGCAGAAACCAGAAAAAAAATAAATAACATAAATGCAGAAATAACAGAAGTAGAAAACAACATAGAAGCAAAAACAAAAGAAAGTGAACAATTATCGAAAGACATTGAGAAAAAAAACGAGGAAACTAAAGATTTGATGAGGTATTATCAAGTTTCATCATCAGGTTCTGCTATGCTTGAGTATATTATGGGTGCTGAAAGTATAACCGATTTAATATATCGATTGTCTATTACAGAACAAATTTCAACATATAATGAAAAATTAGTTGATGAAATGAACGATATGATAGAAGAAAATAAAAAAATTAAGCAAGAATTAACCAAAGAGAAAGAGAATTTAAAAAACTTAAAGTCTGAGTTAGAAACACAAGAAATAGTATTAAGTCAAAAACAAAGTGAGTTAAATAAAGAAGGTGAGTCAAACGAAAAAGCAGTTAAACAAATGAAACAAGAACTAAAAACGTATAGGGACTTAGGATGCGATGATAGTATGACAATATCAGCGTGTTATGAAAAAGTTTATGGAAGTGGATATTTACCTTCTGGAACAACCTTTTATAGACCAACTACATCAGGAAGAATTTCAAGTGAATTTGGAAAAAGAACGTTGTTTGGAGAAGACAATAATCATTTTGCAATAGATATTGCTGTTCCAATTGGTACTAACGTATATTCTGTTGCACCTGGAGTTGTTGGATCCGTTGGTAATGTTTGCGGCATATCAGTTGTTGTATGGCATAATATTAATGGACAATACTACTCATCATTATATTGTCATTTATCAAGGACACTTGTTAAAAAAGGACAAACCGTTACTAAAGATACGATTATTGCCAAGTCAGGAAACACTGGTATTTCAACCGGACCACACTTACATTTAGGTTTAGCAACAGGTAGATATAAAAGTGATTATTATTTATATTACGGAAGCTCAGGAAGTTTTGAGTCACATACTTTTAACCCAAGAAACGTAATAAATTTTCCACCACTTGGATCATGGTATTATAACAGATAAAAGAAGCGTATATATGCTTCTTTTGTTTTATTATAATTTACATTAATAAAGTTAATTGTTATAATTAAATTGGCAACTAAACATGAAAAAGATGAATGTAATAGTAGTTTTTAATAAAGACATGAGTAAAACTTTGATGTGTAAAAGAACAAAAGAACCATATAAAGGTATGTAT
>CASEKZ010000033.1 GCA_949288625.1 uncultured bacterium
CTTATTTCTTCTAATACTTCTTTGATTCCATCCTTAATAAACCAATTATAGGATTTTGTTTGTATCTCAAGTAAGTCTTGTAATTCTAGGGAATTATTAACTCTTGAGAAATCTCTTCTTTCACGGTATTCGTTTACTTTCCTAACTTTATAAGCCACGCGTTTTCCACCCCTAAACTATAAATTTTAAAGAACATGTCTAAAATTAAAGACACAGTACCAATTTAAAATATTACAAGAAAAAACTAGACTTGTCAATATATTTCACAAAAAAACACAAATATTTTTCGTTATTTATGTTTTATTTTGCCATAATTATATAATATCCCTTTTTCTTATTAACTAGCTCTACTATTTTATAAGCCTTCTTCATATCTTTGACTAAAGAATCTGCCCCCTGTTTTTTTCTTACTACTATCCAAAGCTCTCCATTTTCTTTTAAATACTTCTTAGCGCCCATTATTATTTCATAAAGCTTTTCTTTTCCTACCCTAATAGGTGGGTTAGATACAATGTAATCATATTTTTTGTCTATGCTTTCATAAGCATCTGATTCAAAAACGTTAGCTTTTAACCCTTGTTCTTTTATAGACATTCTTGACAAATGAATCGCCCTTTTATTAACATCAGACATATCCACAGTAAAACCTAAAAGCGCTGCATATATTCCTATAGGTCCACAACCACAGCCTACATCAAGGAGTTCTTTTTCCTGTGGATAAGTACAATTAAAGGTTTTTAAAAGCAACTCCGTACCAAAATCTAATTTACCTTTAGAAAAAACGCCATTATCAGTATAAAAATAATAACTTATATTGTGGATAACCACATCAACTCTTTTTATTTCCGATTTTAAATTATCATTGTTTGTAAAATAATGTCCCATAATACTCTCCATATAAAAATTATATCACAACAAAAAACATTAAATAAGTTAATATCCTTTATTTTTAAACTATTTTTTTACAAAACGACGATAAAAATCATCATCTGATTGCATTTTTAGCGAATAATCGTTATACACCCTAATAAAATCATCATCATAATATTCATTTTCCTTATTCAAATCATAACATAACAATATTTTATCTATTAATTTTTGATCTTCCATGCCCATTATTTTTAACATTTCGTAAGGTTTAAAATCTATAAATTCTAATTTTGATGACGTACACATATTAAACCACATGATAGCTAAAAGATATAAATCTGCGTCTTTCGTAAACTTTTTATTAGAAAAATATTTTTTTTCATTTATAAATCTAGAGTTTTGCAATTCATAACTCCAAGCGAAAGGAAAATAATCTTTAATTTGACAATCCTCGTAATCAGTCAAGAACACCTCAAACGTTTCTGGGTTATATTTTAAATTACCTTCGGATAAAAAATCTAAAAAAATAACTCCGTTTTCGTGACCTATGAACAGCGTTTTATTTAAATTTGTCAAACATTTTGAAATTACTTCAAAAGAAAAAAAGTCCTTAGAAATATCATAACAAAAATTAGGGTAATCAACATATTTAGTATATATTTCTTTTACCCATCCTTCTTTAACTTCATAATCAAAAGGAGTAATGAATCCAGGAATTTTTCTTAACTCATCTTTTTGCTCTAACTTACTAAGTAAAATAGAGTTTGTTTTCTTTGTTAAATTTTTATATTCTTTAGTTACATAATCGCCATGTCTTATCACTCTGGTTCGTTCATCATCTTTTAAAACTTTCATAAAATTCTCCTTTGTTAAAAATATTATATACAAATTTAAAATATGGTCAAGAAAAAAAGAGCTAAAACACAGCTCTTTAAAGTACTTATTATCTAAATTATTGAAGTTCAACGGTTGCGCCGGCTTCTTCTAGTTTAGCTTTAATGTCATTTGCCTCTTCCATTGGAGCATTTTCCTTAATATTTCCACCTTCATCAGCTATCTTCTTAGCGTCCATTAATCCTAAACCAGTAATATCTCTAATTACTTTAATTACTTGAATCTTAGCTGAACCAGCATCTTTTAATACTACCGTTGCAGAAGTTTTCTCTTCTGCTTGGGCAGCTCCGGCAGCAGGTGCAGCAGCTACCGCAACAGCTGATGGATCTACACCAAATTCCTCCTTCATAGCATCAACTAATTCTTTAACTTCAAGAATTTTCATTTCCTTTATTGCATCAATAATTTCTTGTGTACTTAATTTTGCCATTTTTATTTTCCTCCTTGTTATTTACTTTCTTCTTCTAAATTTTTAGCATGTAAGTCTAAACATATAGCAGCATTTCTAACGTGTTCAATCAAACCAGATACAAACATAGTAAGTAATCCTTCTTTTGATGGAACAGTTGCTAATTCATTTAGCTCATCTAAGCTTGCTACTTTACCATCTACAATGCCACCTTTAAGTTCTAAAGCTGGATGTTTTTTCGCAAAATCTGCCAAAACTCTTATTGGAGCTATAGCATCATCTGACATCGCAATTGCAGACGGACCCTTAAGACAATTATCTAAATCAATAGATAACTTATCAAACGCTCTTTTTGTTAAAGTATTTTTATATACTTTATAAGAAGATTGCTCTTCACGTAATTTCCGACGAAGTTCTGTTACTTCTGCATCGGTTAAACCACGATAATCAAACAAAATAGCACTAGTTGCGTTTTTAACCTTGTCAGCTATTTCATTTACAACTTCTTCTTTCTTAGCAATTATAGCTTGATTTGCCATTGTTCTTACCTCCTTTTAGTATAATAAGTACCTAATTAAAAGGCCTTCGACGAAAAGACGTGAAGACCTTAAAATCCTAATTATGAATTTTTGTCCTCGGTAGGAATAAAGTTATGCAATAATGCTCCTACTGTCTTTGGTACTATATAATTATGCCATCAAAACATAATACATTCATATTTTATATCATTTATTATTATTTGTCAAACGAGCTTAAATCAACCCTGATACCAGGACCCATTGTTGAAGCTAATGATACGTTCTTTAAGTAAACACCCTTAGCAGCTTGTGGCTTTGATTTTATTATAACGCTCATAAAAGCATTAACGTTATCCATTAATTGTTTTTCAGTAAAAGATACCTTACCAACAATCGCATGAACGTTTGCATATGAATCAGTACGATATTCAACACGTCCTTTTTTAACGTCTTCAACAGCTTTTTTAGTATCTAGTGTAACCGTTCCGGTTTTCGGATTTGGCATTAACCCTTTAGGACCTAACACCTTACCTAGTTTACCTAAAAGCGGCATCATTTCAGGAGTTGCAATAATAACGTCAAAATCAAACCAATTTTCTTTTTCTATTTTGTTAATCATGTCAACGTCACCAACAAAGTCAGCTCCTGCTTCTTGTGCTAACTTAGCAGCATCCCCTTTTGCTAGAACCAAAACCTTCTTTGTTTTACCGGTTCCGTGAGGCAACACGATGGCACCCCTTAATTGTTGATCGTTCTTTTTCGTATCCAAGTTTAACCTAACCGCAAGTTCAACAGTACCATCAAACTTAGAAACAGATGTTTCTTTTACCAATTTTACAGCTTCCTCAAGTGAATAAAGTTTACCTTTTTCTATCTTGCTTAAAGCCTCTTGATACTTCTTACTTTTCTTTTTCATTTTTCTTACCTCCCTGTGGTATAAGCGGATTTTCCTCCCACATAGATAAATCTATATGATATTTATTTTTAATAAACTAATTTTTTATTTCAATACCCATGTTCTTAGCGGTACCAGAAACAATTTTTATTGCTTCTTCTAAATCGTATGCATTTAAATCAGGCAATTTAATTTCTGCGATCTCTTTTAATTGTTCTTCGGTAATACTTCCAACAATCTCTTTAGACCCTTTTGAAGAACCAGCCTTAATCTTAGCATACTTTTTAAGTAAAAATGGTGTTGGTGGGGTTAAAAACCTAAGTTCGTAACTCCTGTCATCATAAACAGAAATTTCAACTGGAATAATATCGCCCATCTTATCTTTAGTTGCATCATTGTACTTTACACAAAACTCACCTGAGTTAATACCTAATGGTCCAAGTGCGGTACCTACCGGTGGAGCAGGTGTAGCTTTTCCTGCTGGTAATTGCAACGTTAATTTTCTTATTAGTTCTTTTGCCACGAAAAACACCTCCCATAATATTTTTTTCGCGAGTGGTCAAATAGCTTTTGTTTTAAATCCGCGCCTCCCACTAATTTTCTTTCATCATCTATATAAAATATAGCTGCGCATATAATTTTAACACAGCAAACATGATAAAAGCAATAGTTTTTTATCATTATTCTTTGGTAAACTGCGTAAGTTCTAACTCAACATTTGTCTCTTGTCCAAATAAATCTATCGCAACATTAGCCTTACCAGCATCTAAATCAATATCGGTAATCTTACCTGCTAACATTTTGAACGGACCATCAATTATTTTAACGTTATCGCCTACTTCATAGTTAACCACAACATTATCACCTGTATAACCAATCTCTTTAAAAATTCTTTCTACCTCTTCATCATATAACGGAACTGGTTTTGCCCCTTTACCAGAAGAACCTAAAAAACCAGTTACCCCCGGAGTATTACGTACAATATACCATGATTCATCAGACATAATCATTTCTACTAAAACGTAACCTGGAAATAATTTCTTTACTTTTTCTTTTCTTTTACCATCTTTTATCTCAACTTCTTTTCTTTCAGGAACGATTACTCTAAATATGTTTTCTTGCATATCCATTGAGTTAATTCTCATGTCAAGCTTTTCCTTAACCTTTGATTCGTGTCCAGAGTAAGTATTAACAACGTACCATTTTTTTTGTTCTTCCATCTTAACCAACTAACTCCTTTACATATGATAATAATGCAATAAGTAAATCCGTCCCAACAAAAAACACACATATAAACAGCATAAATGCTAACGTTGCAACAGAATACTTTAATAAATTTTTCCTAGAAGTCCACATAACTTTTTGAGCTTCTTTTTTTACATCTTTTAAAAAATTAGCTAAAAAGACAAACGGATTTCTTCTTTTTTTTGACTTTGCCATATTTCTATCTCCCATTATTTCAAAATAAAAAACACTTTTTCGTGCTTACTACCTAAATAGTAACACAAACTAATTAAATAGTCAATTTATTTCGTTTAATATGTTTTTTAATTTTATTCTAATTCTAAATAAAACACTCTCAATTGACTTTGGTGTTTTTTTTAAGTTTTTAGAAATTTCATCATAGTTAAAACCATAAAGCCTTAACTCATATACTTCTTTTTCAAAAGGAGTTAATTCCTCTTTAATTCTTTTATTAAAATACTCAGTATTTTCTTTACTTACAAGTAAATCTTCAATACCACCTTCATTATTATAAACAACGTTATCAAATCCATTCTTATCATCATCGTTATGATAATCTATCGAATATGATTCATTTAAGATACTATGCTTTTTTCTACTTGCACTTTTAACTGCCGTTATTATTTTCCTTTTGATACATACAAAAGCAAAGGTTGAAAACTTAATGTCTTTTTGATCTTTATAGCCTTTTATCGCCGAGTCAAGACCTATTAACCCTTCTTGATACAAATCATTATAATCAATTCCCTTACCATCTACTAAAGGCAAGTATTTCCTAGCATAATACTCAATTACCGCCTCATATTTTTTAAATAATTCTTCATTAGCATCCTCGTTATTTTCAGAAATTAAATACAATAATTCATAATCATCCTCGTATTGTTTTTTCATTTTTGTCCCCCCTTATTTTCGTTGTCTTACAACCTCATACATTATTATTCCGGCCGCAACTGATGCGTTTAAACTATTTATTTTACCAAACATTGGTATTGAAACGATAAAATCACAATTTTGTTTTACTAAGCTACTCATTCCAAAGCCTTCACTTCCTATTATTAAAGCGGTAGGCAAAGTATAATCAACACTATCATATGGAACACTATTTTCCATATCAGTACCATAAATCCAAACACCTTTTTTCTTTAACTTTTTTATTAAATTATTAATATTAGTAACTTGAACAATTTTAACGTTATCCAAAGCACCAGCGCTAGTCTTCATCACGGTAGCATTAACCTTAACGCTTCGATCTTTAGGAATTACCACAAAATCTACGCCTGCTGCTTCCGCAGTTCTTATTATAGCACCAAAATTATGCGGATCTTCTATGTGATCTAGGATAATAATAAAAGGATTTGATTCCAAACAAGAAAGCATATCATCTTCTGTTAAATAAGAAAAGTCAGGTATTTCTAATATTACACCTTGATGATTGCCTTCAATGATTTGATCAAGATCTGTCTTATTTAGGTAACTCACTTTCACGTTTAAACTTTTTAAGTTCTCATCAATACTAGACGAAATCATACTTTTTGACAGATAAGCTTTTTTTATATGCCGTCTATTTGAAATTAACTCCTTTGCTACGTTTTTACCAAATACATACATTCTAATCACCCATTATTTCTTTTGATAGTTCATTTATTCTTTTATAATCTCTTTTTAAATAAAGCATTGCAAATAACGCTTCCAAAGCCGTAGCTTTTTTATAATCTTTAATATTTACGTTTTTAGGCTTTGAATTTGGCTTATAGTTTCTTGATCTATTAATCGTATAAAGCTCTTCTTCAGAAAAAATTCCTTCTGATTTAAGTTTTTCCAAAATATGAGCTTGATTATTAGCACTAACATATTTTTTTGCATATTGATTAAGAATCCTTGCATTACCTATTTTTTTACTTACTAAGTAGCTTCTTATAACAACTTCATATACCGCATCACCCAAATAAGCCAACACTCCTGCATTTAATTCATTTACATTCACTTTCTTCACATCCATAAGTATTAAATCACAATAATACGTAAAAAACAAGGTAAACCTTGTTAATCTATCTTTAGTATTTTTTCACCATTTTTAGAATACAAATATTTTTCCCTTGCATATCTTGCAGCATACTCAGGATTCTTTAACTTCTCAACGTCATCAGAAAGCATCTTTTGCTCTTCTTCTAATTTTTCAAGTTGAGCAGTTAAAGTTCGTTTTTCTTCGTTTTTTTCTTTGATTTTAAATATGTTACCTACCGAAGAGACAATTGATACGCCAATTATAAAAAAACAAAATATTGAGGTTAATACAACCCTTCTACGCTCTTTTGCAGTTAATTTGTTTTCCATAACATCATCCCCATAATATAATGTTATTATATAACGAAAAAAAGAAATTTTCTAGGTTTTTTTGTCTTTAAAGTAAAGTAATTGACAAAATAACCCACCACATATTAGAAAAATCACAATATAATAGTTAAGGATACCATAATTTATTTTATATAATAAAAAATAGAATGTAATAACATGAAAAAAGCAAAAAAGCACCTCACATAAAACCTTTAGTAAATTTTTTTTAAATTTTACTAATTTTAAAGCTTTAAAACTAGCTAAAAAAAACATGCCATATATAAAAGAAAAAAATATTACTTTAAATTGACTATCCAAGCTCATTATTTAAATAACCTTGATATAACAGAATCTTCTTTCTTTGCTTTTCCAACATCCAAATATGTAAAACCATCTATAATACCTTTTATCATAATGGTACCATCATACGTGTCAAGTTTTATTATCTCTAAATCCCTACCTTTTATTCCCAAGGGTCCAGTGCTAGTTTCAAGAAGAAATTCTTCGCTGTCAAAACTATCTATTTTAGTTATTCCACTTATTGTAATACTTTGTCTTTCAGTAATTGTTATATTGTGATTCATCAATGTCACTTTATCGTTGTCCTTATCCATAAGTGCCTCCTGATAAAGTATATTAAAAAAAAAGAAAAATATGATAATTTGTTTATTCGGCTTTATTATAAGCCTCCTCAACAGCATCATCTATTTTCTTTCTTAGCTCTGCGTTAATAGGATGAACATAATCCTTGTACTTACCATCTTGTAACTTCTTATTTGGCATTGCCGCAAAAATCTTTGTATTACCTTTAATAACTCTTATTCCGTTTACCTTTAAACAATTATCAAAAATTATTTCAGCATAACCGATCAATCTAGAATTATCATGACTTTCTTTTTTTACCAATACACTAGTTATTTCCATAAGATCACTCCCTTAGTTAATACTTACAATTTAATTTTAACACAATAATTAAAAAAATAGCAATTGATATTACTATTTTTTTATTTTTTTTCTTAATATAATTACCACAATAAGTAAAGCCGCAAGAGAAGAAATAATAACAACATAATTAGGAACTTTTCTTCCAGTAGTAATGGTAACCACTAACTCAGCTGATGCCCTACTTCCGTTTTGTAATACTTTTTGATCAATCATTTCTACTATATAATAATCATCCACTCCAGTATCTTTAATCGTAATAGTAGCATTTGAATCTTTATCCTCGATAAGTTCATATCCTTCAGGTGCTTCTTTTTCTACAACTCTATACTCTCCTGGTGGCAGTTTAGAAATACGAGCAATTCCCTTTTCTTCGCCTTCTTCAGAGCCATCTTTTGTAGTAATTATATATGTTGCTCCTTCATCCTCCTCAGTTAGGTTGGCATCGTAAGTATAATTACCTTCGCTAAGTTCTTTAAGCAAAACGTCTTTATATACATTATTTACCCTCATCTGAAGAGAAAACTTACCACCTGCTAAAAATACACCATTCTCATTTTTCTTTTGAAATTCTAAACCTGTATATCCATTAGTAAGCGATATTGTTTTGTCAGAACCACAAACATTAATATTTCTATTTGGCTCCGATGGCAGCGTAAGTCCCTCAGGCGGCTTTGTTTCGGATATTGTATAATTACAACTAGTTAATGCGTATACCTTAAGTCTTCCATTACAAGTTTTTAACTCTGTTGTTGCTCCTTCGGTATCATTATCTGCAAGTTCATAACGCCCTTGCGAAATTTCTTTAAAATATAAACTATTATCACCTTGTCTTATTTCAAACGTAGGACCAGTATAAGTATCAGTTCCACAACCATCATTTAAAACAGCAGAATTACCATTTTCATCAACAGTCATTTTTGTTAAATCAAAAACTTTTTTATCATTTGTAATCGTTATACTACCATAACTTGTAGATCCAGCAACATTTGATGTAGAAACAGTTATAGCTCGTGGTGTTGTATCAAGTTCATAGCCTGCTGGTGCAACTGTCTCTTTAACATAATACGTTCCAGGTGCAGGAATTTCGTCAAAAGTTGCAACTCCGCTTGAATTAGTCGTTATAGTTCCAAGTACGTTAGTACATGAGCTGTTTGAACATATGTTAAACTTAGCTCCCGCTAGGTTTTCACCCGTAGATACACCATCTATAGAAGCCTTTTTATTTATTTTTATTTGATAATAAGGTGTATATACTTTTATATATAAATCTCTTGTTGCTCCTCCAATAGATAATACATCTTGAAGTTCGTTATCAATATAAACTTTAGTTCCATCTTCACCAACATCATTTTTATTATATACCATGATTCCAACTTTTTTTGCAGAATCTTCACTAATTGGTTTATCACTTGAAATAGTAATATAATTTGAACCAATAGTTACATCTAAATCAGATGTTAGTTTAACTCTCCAATACTGAAACTTAGTATCATAAATTGTAAGTGTGTATTTTCCGGTTGCCGCATTCCATGATAAAGGAACAACGTTTTCAGAACCTCCTACTTTAAAGATTTTACCTCCGCTCGATTCTCCTGGGGATTTATAAAACGCGTTTTGTACCGCTGATACAATTCGATCATACTCGTTTTTCATAGCCGTTGTATCAACTGATGTACAATTATTCTTACCATGAATAACATTATAAAAACTACAAGTAGGACCATATTCTGGCCATGTGTTATTAAAGCTTGCTCTTTCTCCGGTTACAACTTCCCAGATCATTCCTTGAGCCGCAAATATTTTATACGTACTTGATAATAAGCTAGTTTCATATTTTTTAGCAAGACCTTTTGCAATATTAGTCCAATTAGAATTATTATAATTGCCTTCTGCTATACCTCCTTGGCTTTCAGCAAACGTCATAATGTATGATATCAATATTCTTCTGTCATTATTTGTTCCCTGATCATTAGCAACAAATTGTTTACTGCTTCCATTTGTAGTAAAATAACCACCAGTATAATCAAGAAGCGAACTACCATTTGTTGCTACATATCCCCCAGTACTATTAATTGGAACTCCAGGTTCAATACAGTAAGCATGCTTTCCATTAATCATATAAATTCCCGTATTTAAAGAATGAGTTCCTGTACTACCATTAATATTACCATTACTATCTTTTCCAATTTTCTTCATATTAAACGTAACGCCATCTGCATACGGGTGTGGATAAATTGCTCTTGTCTGAATTTTTTCAGCTTTTATATTACCACAAAACCCAAAGAAGGCTACTAGTATTAAAGTAAATAAACTTACTTTTTTTATTATTTTATTACTCATTACCATCACCTTCTTCTAGTTTACTTCCACCTACAACCAGGATTTGCAAATCTTCGTCTTCTACTTCAGCATAATTAACGAAAGACCCGGCCTCTTTTCTTATGATATCAAACGCAATCGTAAGGTACTTCTTTTCACCTGATGCAACAAGTTCGTCAAACAAAGTATCGTTTTCTAAATAACCATAATCAGTCATTACCCATCCTGCGTTTTCTTCATAATCAGGATTAAATTGCATGCCGTCTGGAACATAATCTTTTACTGCATAAATATATCCTGGATAATATCCTGTGTTTTCTAATTCAATTGTATAAACAACTTTTATACTTAAATTACTAATATCTTTTACATCGAGCTTTGCTAATGTAGCGTTACCATATTCCTTTATTGTTGAAACACCTAAGTTATTAGTTGTTATAGCTCTCGTAACGTATTTTCTAACTTTTACAGAGTATTCTTTTCTTAATGCTAAACCAAGATTAATATCTCTAATAGCCCTAGTGTTTTCGGTAATTACTATGTCATCAGTTCTAACTACAGAACTTGGTGTAGCAGGTTCTTTAGGAACATCTTCGGTATCATCACAATCATCACCCTCACATGGCTTTTGTTCATCGTTTTGCAAAGTATCATCTTTATTATTATTTTCATTTTCTTCGGTTTGGCTAGAATTGCCTTCTTCTGATGAATTTTCATCAGAAGAACCATCATCATCCAACACCTCATCTCCTGTTGATCTAAACGATGAAGTATTCGACCTGTCAGCGCTTACTTGATATGGTGATACGCCGTATTTAGCAGTATTATATTCTGCTACTACATAATAAGTACCTGGTTCTAAATCGGTTAAACGATACTCTCCTTTTTCATCTGATGTGGTTGTTTTTATAAGTTCATCACTTTCGGAATCATATAGTTTTAACGTTACACCAGAAACCTTCTTTTCGGTTGAATCCATAATACCATTTGCATCAAAGTCTTCCCAAACCGTACCGGTTATTTGCTTACTTATTACTTCAACCCTTAATCTCTTTGAATTAGCAACTCTTCTTGTTGCTTGATTCTGCTCAGTAGGCGTACTATCCATAATTAAGTATGAATTAATAAAATATGTATCTCCAGTTTTATTAGCTATTGGAGTTATAGTCATACTTTGATTATAAACTTGTGCTTTTTCTAAACTTATTCCATTTACTCTAATAGCAGTTACTCCTAAATAATCACTATCTGCATAATTGCTACAATCTTCCCACGTGATTTCTTGACCAGAAATTAATCTGTCATTATCTGCTATTAACGTTGGCAAACTAGTAGTACATAACGCACCTTGAGGTAAATTAGAGATTGTATAAGTTCCAGTGTAAGAAGTTTTATTACTTACATCATTATAAGGAAGTAACGTTACAATATCTAGGTTTGATCTTGTTATGTTACTATTGTTATATAGTGCCGTATTAACATCAAAACTTGTTTCCTTGGCAATTGCCGTATTTGGTGTATATAGTGCATGTGCTACTATCTCGTTATTTTGATACGTTATTGTTCTTGTTGTTGTTCTTGCAGCAACTGAAGAAGCATCTGAAATTTCAGAAGTTGATTCAGCTTGAATTAAAACGCTTACGGTTTTCTTTGCACCTGACTGAATGTTTATATCATAACTTACATTAAAGTAAATTGGATCAATCCACTCATTAACACTTTTATCCTTTAATACGTAAGTTAACTTTTTACCTCCAGCACTTACCGTTGGAATATCATAGTTCTCATTATAAACATAATTTAAACCATCAGGTAAAGTAACTTCTATCGTAATGTTTTTTAACTTATTAATACTAGCAACATTGGTATTTACGCTTTGAGCAGGCAAACTAACAGTTGGATATATTGCCCATGTAGAACTACTAGTGTTTGCCCCATTTATTATTATATCTTGTTCACTTCCATCAACAAATACGCTTGTCCTTGCTTTAAAAGCTGTTATACCAACGGAAGATGAACCAGAAACATCTTTTGTTGTTAAAGAATCATTTTCTTTTTCATCATACGTAGACGTAGAAGTCATAGTAACGATTCCAGCATGATTTCCAACATTCGTTATTAATCTTAATCTAAAATCCACTTCTGTTCCTGGTGCAACATCCGTAATTGTATATGTCACGTATGCTAATTTTAAATCAGAATTTTCAGCTAACGCTTCATTTAATTCATTAAAGCTATTATATGAAGTAGTATCACCCTCACATGCATCACCTTTAGAATTAATTTTACAAGCATAATATTTAACTGTAATTTCTTTATCCTTTAATTTGTCATTATTACTATTTATATAATATGGCTCAGTATCTTCAAGCTCACTACTATATTCTGTCATTGTAAATGGTGAGGCCGGATTATTGGTTGATGTTCCTAATCCAACAGGTATGGTTGTAGTTAACGTTCCTATGTTATCATCACCATCAGCAGAATAATAAAATACTGATCTTAATATAACTTCTTCACCATATGCCAGCATATCATTATTGGATAAAGGTGTTAAAGCACCAGAAGAATCAAGTGTGTTGAAAGTTAACGTATTAGTTTTAGTACCAACAGAATGATTTGGATTTGTAACTGGATCTGATGAAACAGGTGCTGAATCTGTACCTTTAATGCTAGCTTTTAAAGTTACTAAGATATCTTGTGTAATTTCTTTAGGTCTTTCTGATTTTGCTGTTACAAAATAAGAACCTAACGCAGCAAAATTATTATCATAAAAGTTTATTGTGCCATCTGATTTAATTCCAGTAATTTTAACTAAATATTTTGTTTGAATATTAACCATATTACTAGTTTGAATTACATAACCATCAGCAGTTACGGTATATACTGCTTTATACGTACCAGCTTTATTTTTATTAACGCTAGTTTCTTTATTAGTAATAGGATTATAATATGTTACTTTACAACTAGAATTTTCGTTACATTCCTTATCTTCACCATTAATATTAACTATTGGATTACCAAAAGTTCCATCAGAAACAGCAGAAATTGTTCTTGCGATTAACGTTCCTGCCTTAGTGTAAGAATAATTATCAACCACCATAACAACTCTTGTGAAAGTAATTACTTGTGGCTCAGGTTCGTTTTCTTCTGAAGTTTCTTCTTCCGTATTTGAACCATCTGCTTTTGAATCCGGATTTTCTTCATCAACATCAGGTTCTTGCGAAGTTTGCGTATCCACAACCGTATACGTTACTTTATATGTGCCAGGTTCTTTCGTATTAATTTCCGGTATTTCTTCATCATCTTTAGTAATAACTATGTCATAATTATAAAAGTTTTCTCCATCCTTTAATAGTCCTTGTTCATTATATTTAGAATTCGTTTTTAAAATAATATTTTTATTACCTTTTAAAGAATATGAAGAGTCATTTAAAGTTTGTGTTTCTTTATCGGTAACATTAACGTTTCTTATTAAAGTTGTTTTGCTATCGTTTTCACCCGCATACTCATATGTTATCGTGTATTTACCAACGCTTTTTGTAATATCATTTTGTGCAACCGAAACACCATTTTCGTTAGTAATTATCCTTGTGCATCCATTTCTAGTAGAATTTGTAGTACAAATCACATCACCATTTTCGGTTAGTGATACACCATACTCATAATAAGTATCTCCAACCTGTAACTGTATTTCTTTTTCACCAATTAAGTATAAATCAGGATTGTTAGTTTCTACGTTAGAGCCGCTAACTCCTTCTGCCGACTTTTCTAGCGAATTAAAAGTACCAGAGTTATATACCGAATATTGCATATAATCCTTAATGTAATGTGGCATAGAAGGAAGTAAATTAGAACTTTTATTATATAAACCAAAATATTTTTTGTTTTCCGCTCCAGACATTAACTCTATCTGAACGTCGTTACCATTTATCTCTTGTGTTGCTTCTAAAACTAAGTCTACGTTAGGATCAAAATATAAACCTTCTAAACTATTTCCACTAGTTAAGTTGGATTTATCAATTCCAATCAAAATACCAAAAGGTGCTAACCTACCATCAACATAATCTTGTGATTTATACGCGGTACCAGAAACAAGCTTTGCCTTTAAATCAACTTTTTTACTTTCAACCGTGATACTTTTTGTGCCTATACCAGTGAACTCAGATGCAGTTGATTCTTTTATTTCTATTTTCGTTTCAATATTAGTACCATTAGGCACGTTATTTACCTTTAAATATAACTGCTTATTATTAGGCTCACCAACTTGTGTTTGATAAATCGTTGCGTATAACGTTCTGTTATCATCATCTAACGTATACGTTGCTTCCGTATCTTGTATTACCCATTCGGCATCAATTCCCTCATTAAAAGTGGCCTTAATAATAACTTGATCACGGGTAACAATTTGATCAGATGGCAAATCCGCTACCGCCAACTTGTAAGATATATCATATACTATCGTACTAAAACTTTTAATGGTAGTAACTTCTTCACTACTAGAAACGCTTTTTTGCTGCACTGATGCTGTAACAGAAACCCTTCCCGCATACTCATCAGAATTGGTAGCAAAAACTATAAGGGCAACTATACTAGACATTAAAAAAATACCAATAAACGCTGATATATACTTATGTTCTTTAGCAAAGTTAGTTAATCTTATTCTTTGTATAATAAACCAATCTTTTATTTTGCTTTTAAAATTAGATTTTGTCATATTCATAGTATAGACCTCCCATTCTAGCTTATACATTATAATTTAACCATAAATAAGAAGAAAAATCAACAATCACAACAAAAAAAGTCCATGCATCATGAACTTATAACAACAGCGTTTATTAAAACATCAGAATAACCAAAACTTTTTATATCCGTACTGGTTTTAAGCGTCCAGACGTTTTTGTAAGTATTTAAGATTATTCCTTCATATACCTCGCTTTTATTTCTTCCAACATCAACGTATATTTTTACCTTTTTCCCTTTAAAACCTGCCACTTTATTTCTTATTTCATTTATCAAATAATCACTCCCATCTTACCTAGGATACCCAATTGTCATAACTCCTCTTGTATTAACTCCGCCAATTCCATCTTTTCCGTTACTTGTTTTTTCTAAAAGATTAAGTAAATCAACGTTTTTATTCTTATCAAACAAACTAAGCGATAAAGCTATAATTGCCGGATCTAGTGCATGAATGTTCATCTTTTTAGGACTTGATGCAAAATTAGCGCCAGCTTTTATAAGACTCTCATAATCCGACTGACAAGCACCAGCTATTATAATTAATTTATCATAATCCCTTTGGTACTTACGACATACTTTAACAGCATCCACAAAATATTTAGAATTCTTTTTCACTTGAGAATCATGTCCGGTTATAACCACGATGTCTGGATTAATATCTTCCATGTATTTTTCAATGTTTTCTGCCATCTTATCTTCTGGTGAGAAAACACCATAGGCAAGTACGTTGCCTTTTTTATAAAAATCTAAACACCTACTCAAATACTCTCTATCACCATCTACATGAAGTATTTTTCCAGGAATATAAAAATAATCACTTCTTTCAAAGTCTCTTATGGTATCTAATTTTTCATAAAACACACGATCATCTTCACTATCTTTAGTTTCTATTAAAACCAAATCATCAATACTACTATCCGCGCATAGCCTTACGTTTACTCCTTTTAAATAAACAGTGTTATCTACTATTTTTTCTATTTTAAAAATAACATCATTATTATGTGATATTCTTGTAACTAAATCTCCAACTTTTAACAATATCATCACCCAATAAAATATATGCATTAAAAAAACTAAACATGATTGTTTAGCTTAAATTATTCGCAACATCTATAAACTCATCAATACTTATGTTTTCTGCTCTAGAATTTATAGTCTTATTATATTTTGCTAAAATTTCATTTATTTTAACCAAATCATAATTTCTTAAATTATTTTTTAAGGTTTTCCTTTTTTGGGAAAAAGAATCTTTAACTAACTTAAAAAATACGTTTTCATTCTTTAAAAAAGCTTTTTTATTTTTTTTCGTGAAAACAACAACCGCTGAATCTACGTTAGGTTTTGGATAAAAAACGTTCTTTGATACGGTAAAAGCTTTTTTGATATCAAAATAATAATTCAAAAATATTGTTAATGAATTATACGACTTAGAGTTTGGTCTAGCAGAAAACCTATCGGCAACCTCGTTTTGAACCATAACTATTATTTTTTCCACATCAACTTTTTCTTCTATAAACTTTGTTATTATAGGCGTTGTTATGTAATAAGGAAGATTTGCAACAACGTATAATTTATCATAATTATATTTTTTTATATCTTGATTTATATCACGTTTTAAAAAATCATCATAAATAATTTCGACGTTATCATTGTCTTTTAAAATTTTTTCTAATGGCTTTTCTAAGGTTTTGTCTATCTCATAACCTAATACATTTTGTGCTTTAATCGCAAGCTTTTTTGTTAAAGCCCCGGCTCCTACACCAATTTCAATAACCAATGTGTTTTTTGTTATATAAGATGTATTTATTATGTTATTAAGAACGTTTTGATCCAATAAAAAATTTTGACCAAACCTTTTTTTAAAAATAAAATTATTATCATTTAGTATTTGTTTTGCATTCATTTTTAACCTCTTACACTAAAAAACAAATAAAGCATAAGTTTATTTGTTTTTTATTTTATCATAATATGCAACATATTACCAAGAAACCGCAATATCAATCTGTGTAGAATTATTTTCGGCAAACCCTCCTGTGTCACATACGATTGCATACCCAAGGGAACTTTCTATTATAGTTCCTCGCGGACGAATTTCAAAGTTTGCTGCTATCATTACGTAATCGCCAAGCATTTTAACTCCATCATCACGAATCCAATATGGGTATTCTTCTTCAGAATAACCTAAACGACGCATTGTATTAATTACGTTTGTCATGTTTAAATTATAATATGTTTCTTTTCCAGACGGGCCATAAACAACGCCTTTACTTTTAGTAAGTACATCTCCAGACCAATTAAAAGCTGGTAAAGTATTTGCTTTTTTTGTTGTTGCTTGTTGCGTGGTTGTAGTCACACTTTCCTGTGTGCTTAGTTCCTCAACGACTGCAGAAGAAGCAACATAATTATTAGGGTCAAACGTTTTTTTAGTAGTAGAAACAGTAATTACATCTCCACCATTTACGGAAAATAATATTCCGGCCTTTGAAAAACCAATAAATGCTATTAAACAAACCACAAGGATTAGTAAAGCACCCTTAATTTTTCTATTAAAATGTTTCACTTTTTCACCTCTTACCCTTTCGGGTTCGTATTTAATGTTATCATAAATGCCACTATAAGTCAAATTTTGAGCAAACTGAATCCGCGCTTATCTTTATTACTTCACTTTCTTTCATACCTTTTATTTGAGCTATTTTTTTAGCTACTAAAATAACGTTTTTAGGCACGTTTTTCATACCACGATAAGGCTCAGGAGATAAGTACGGGCTATCCGTTTCTAATGATAAATAGCTAATATCTACCTTTTTTACCACTTCTTGTAAAGCTTTTGCATTTTTAAAGGTAACTACGCCGCCAATGCCTAATAAAAATCCTAATTTAGTAAAATTATTAGCCATCTGTATGCTTCCTGAATAACAATGTAATATTCCTTTAACATTATATTCTTTAAGTAAATTATACGTGTCTAAAAAGGCTTTTCTACAATGTACTATTACCGGTAAGCCGTTTTCATTTGCAATTTTAAGCATTTCTTTAAATACGGTAATTTGTTTGTTTTTGTTTTTTTTTGTCCAATAATAATCAAGCCCTATTTCGCCTACTGCAACAACTTTATCATTATGTACTAATTCATTAATCATATCATATGTATATTCATTATAGTTTTCTACGTTTTGAGGACTAATACCAACTGCTGCATATACGTTTTCATAACTACTAGCTAAAAAAACAGCTTCTTTACTAGATTCTAAATCATAACCATTAATAATAATTTTATCTACGCCAGAATTAAAAGAATCTTCTATAATCTTCTTAGGATCTTCATATTCACTTGATAAAACATGACAATGAGAATCAATTAACATAATATCACCAAAAAAATTATACCACACTAATGGTATAATTTAATTATTAAAAACTTAATAAAAATTATCAAAACGATAGCAAAATAAATAGCATCTTTTAAAAGACCGCTTTCAAAATACATAAGCCCTATAAAAGATAGTAAAACCATAAAAAACATGATTTTAATCACAAGGCTCTTTTTTTCTTTTGTTGATGTGCTACGGTGCATAATTGTTCTTCCTTTCGTAGGATTTTTACCACAATTACAGCATTAAAAATATAACACAATAAAAAATAGATGTAAATGTTTTAGACAATTAATTTCAGAATTAGACAAAATTTTACAATTATAATAATTATATAAAAATTATGCATACTCAAAATAACTTTCTAAAAAAGAAATTGAAAACTTTATTAATTCATCATGCGATTTAAGGTTGCTATCTGCACCTTCAAACACCAAATACCCAGATAAATCGCCATTAGGCGAAATTGGAAAAACTTTATATGACTTATTTAACTTATAATCGTTAGTTAGTTTTAGATCCTTTAATGTGCCTTTTAAAGCATTATTTTCAAAATCAGCAGAAAGCGATACATTTGATAAAGTGCAAACGTTAGTAAAAACTACTTCATCAGTGTTTGTAACAAAAACATTAGCATTTACTTTATTTGCAAGAGCCTTGATAAAAGAACTTATAAATTCTTCGTTTTTACTTATAGCTATATATTTTTTTAATGATATTGTTTGGGTATCGCTCAAAAAAATTTCAAGCAATTCCCCTGCTTTAATATGCATGGTTTTTCTCATTTCCTTTGGGATTACAATTCTCCCTAATTCATCTATTCTTCTTGTTATTCCAGTTGTTTTCATACAATTCTTCCCTTCTTTTTTAGAATGTATAAAACTACTAATTTTATTCAATAACATCAAGCATTTTTATTAAATAGTAAAGATAATGTTCACTTAGTCCTTTAAGTTTTAATATTATTATTAAAATATCATTTAAGTACTTAACCTCAAAATTAGAACTAATGTTAAATAGTGTTACTAACACGTTGGTTCCATCTTGTTTTTTTGATGTTTCTTTACTAAAGTAGACTGTTATAGTGTTTGGCTGCTGATCTACCTTAAACACACCTTTTTTCTTGGCATTAGATTGAAATAATTCTTCTAACATATAAGATATTATGGAATCATCTAACTCTCCAAAACGGTCAGATAACTCGTTTTTTACTTTAACAAAAGTATCAAAGCTGTCAATCATGTTTATTTTTTTATGTATTTCTATTTTTAGGTCTTCACTATCAGCATACCTATCACTTATATGAGTAGATACCTGGACAAATGGTTTTTCATCTTCTTTTAAAGTAAAATCGTCTTCGACTTTGTTTCCTTTTAGTTTTTCTACTTCTTCGTTTAAGATTTTTAAATACATATCATATCCAACCGAATCGATAAATCCCGATTGCTCTGCGCCCAATATATTCCCCGCACCACGGATTGCAAGGTCTCTTACGGCAAGTGCATACCCACTACCTAATTCAGTAAATTCTTTTATGGCATCTAGCCTTTTTACAGCAATATCATTTAACTCTTTATTTTTATTATACATTAAATATGCGTATGCTAACACTTTGCCCCTTCCTATTCTTCCTCTTATTTGATAAAGTTGACTAAGTCCAAAATGATCCGAATCTAAAACGATTAATGTGTTAGCGTTAGAAATGTCAATTCCAGTTTCAATGATTGTTGTACATACTAAAACGTTATATTCTTTATTAACAAAACGTTCCATTGTTAATTCGATTTTTTCTTTATTCATTTGACCATGAATATATGCAATTTTTGATTCTGGAACAAGTTTTTTAACCCTGGCCACCTGATTTTCAATTTTTGACACATTATTATAAAGGAAAAAAACTTGACCATCACGTGCTAATTCTTTATAAATAGCATCCCTTATAACCTGCTCATTTTCCCTTAAAACATATGTTTGAACAGGATACCTAAAATTTGGTGGTGTTTCTATTAAAGATAAACCTCTTATTCCCGTTAATGACATTTGCAAAGTCCTTGGAATAGGAGTTGCAGAAAGCGTTAAAACATCTACATTTTCTTTATATTTTTTTATTTTTTCTTTATGTGTTACACCAAATCTTTGTTCCTCGTCTATTACTAAAAGGCCTAAATCCTTAAATTTTATATCATTACTTAACAACCTATGTGTACCTATTATCAAGTCTATCTTGCCGTTTTTTAAATCATCCAATATTTCTTTTTTCTTTTTACCATTAACAAATCTATTTATAACTTTTATATTTACCCCGACAGAAGAAAATCTTTCTAATGCATTATCATAATGTTGTTTTGATAAAATTGTGGTAGGACATAAAAACGCTGCTTGTTTACCTGCTTCAATCGCCTTAAAAATTGCCCTAAAAGCCACTTCCGTTTTACCATACCCGACGTCTCCACAAAGTAATCTGTCCATTGGATAAGGCTTTTGCATATCTTCTTTTATTTCTTTTATTGCTTTTAATTGGTCTGTGGTTTCTTCATAATTAAATTTACTTTCAAAGATAAGCTGTTCTTCATCATCATTTGGAAATGCAAAGCCAGGCGTAAGTTTCCGTTTTGCGGATACCTCTAAAAGTTCTTTTGCAATATCTTTAACTTTTCCCTTTATTTTAGCTTTTTGTTTTACCCATTCTGTTCCACCGAGTTTATTAAGTTTTGGTCTTACACCTTCATTGGAAGAATACTTGCTAATGTATTCTATTTTTTCAACAGGAATATATAATTTATCAGAGTCTTTATATTCTAAGTGAATAAAATCTTTTTTTAATCCTTTAACGGTTAATGTTACTATTCCTAAATACCTTCCTATTCCATGAGCCATATGAACAACATAATCACCCGGGTTAAGTTTATTTATATCTTTAATTTTAACGCCGTATTTAAAAGTGCTTTTATATTTTATAACTTGTTTTTCTTTATAGATTTCATTTTGCGATAAATATACATAATTATCTATGACAAAACCATTATATAATTTTTCTTTAATAACATTAACTACATTTTCTTTTAAATCGTTATTGCTACTTAAAACCGACATTACACTAGATTTACTAATAAAGTCATTAACTTGTTCTTTGTTATTTAAGCAAACAATTACCATTTTCCCATCTTGAAGAGAATCTTTTAAGAATTTATTTATTTTATTGTAGTTTCCATTAAAATTCTCTATTTTATATGAAGAATAATTTTCCACAATACTTTCATCTTTTTTAATGTAGTTATCAACAGATAAAATGTTAACGTAGCTACTTGGAATTATATTGTTTAAATCATGCATATAATTTTCAATATCAAAACTATCTGTTTTTTTAAACTCAGTTACTTCTTCCATAATTCTCTCATATGCTAAAAAAATTGAATCTAAATCAATGAATACTTCTATTTTAGATGAAAGATAATCAGATAAAGAAGATATTTTACTCATAACCTGAGGTAATAAGCTTTGTCTATCTGGTATATCATCTAAGTTTTTTTCTTTTATAAACTCAGTAAAAGGCATTATTTTTACATCATCTTTTTGCGAAACAGATAATTGTGTGTTAACGTTAAATTCTCTTATTTGTTCAACTTCATCATCAAAAAATTCAATTCTTATTGGGTTATCATAGCCAAAGGGAAAAACATCTAAAATATAGCCACGGTTAGCATACTCACCTGTTTTAGTTACTATGCTTTCTTTTTTATAACCTATTTTAGAAAGCTTATCTATTAAAGTTTGGCGATTTATTTCATCACCTTTCCTTATTGTGATATTTAAAGTTTTCCACAGGTTATTATCAGGCAAGAATCTAAGATATCCCATCAAGTTAGTAATAACTATTCTTTTATTATCACAACATGTTAAATCGTTTAAGGTTTCTATTCTTTTTGACATCAAATCAGGTGATGTAGCTAACGCTTCACTTACTACAAAATCGTCCATTGGAAATAACAAAACCACGTTTTCATCAAAAAAAGATAACGATTTATATAGGTTATTAGCTTCGTATAACGTGTTCGTAATAACCAAAATATTTTGTTTTGAAGCACAAAAAAGATTCCAAACATAAAATGCTTGGACATTGTTATTTAATCCGAAAACATTTACTGACTTCGAACTTTTTAAAATCTTATGTTCAAAAACGCCTTCAAACATAATATCCCTCGTTTCTAATTTTGAATTTTTCCGTTGTATTTGTTCATAACATCTTTAAATGGGTGTCCAATTGAATATAATACCGCATCTGCAACACGTTCTATAACGGGTTTTAATATTTTCTTTTCCTCAGGACTTAATTTACCAAGAACATAATCTTTGGTATCAATGTCTTTGTTATTTGATATTCCAATTTTTATTCGTTTATATTCATTAGTTTTTAACTGATTTTCTATGTTTTTTAAACCATTATGCCCACCTGAGCTACCTTTTTCTTTTAGTTTTATGGTACCTAATGGCAAGTCTAAATCATCACTAACAACAAGAATATTTTCGGTTTTAATATCAAGAAAATTAACAAAATTTATCATAACATCACCTGATAAATTTATAAATCGCTGAGGTTTAAGAAAAACTACTCTACACAAGTCTAAATGACAATCAAAATAAAGTGCACCATCTCTTTCCTTCCATTTATAAACTTCTAATCTTTTAGCTATTTCATCTAAAACTTTAAACCCCATGTTATGTCTTGTATTTTTATATTTCGCACCGGGATTACCCAAACCAACAACTAATTTTATTTTCATATACTACCTCCATTAAATATTGCTAATACTTCATTCGTATAAGACCCATCGTCATTATGTATAACCATATTTTTCTCTATTTCAAAACCTGGTTTACCATTTTTGGATCCCTCAATTAAAATCAGATTTGACTTTGCGTTTTTAAACGGATAAATTATTCGCAATCGTTTTGGTTCAATGTTATTTTGCCTCATTAAAGTTATAATATCAATTAAACGTTCAGTACGATGAACCATTGCGATTTTTCCGTTATTTTTCAATATTTTTTTTGCACATTTAAACACGTCATTAAGACGAAGCGATATCTCGTGCCTTGCTTTTGCCTTTACAAAATTATCATTTACATTACTTTCATTACTAATTTTAAAATACGACGGATTACACGTTATCAAATCAAAACTATCGGTATTATAAACCTTATTGGCATCATTTACATCCATGTTTAAAATTTTTATTTGATTATCCAAATTGTTTATTTTCACACTATTTAATGCCAGTTCAAAAACTTCTTTTTGTAATTCTATTCCAGTAATACTAGATTTTGTCTTTGTACTTAAAAAAAGCGGAATTGGGGCATTTCCGGTACAAAAATCAATTATTTTCATTTTATTATTTACCTTTACAAAATCCGCTAATAAAACAGAATCTAATGAAAAACTAAACCATTTTGTGTTTTGAAAAATTTTTAAACCTTTATAGTTTAAAAGATCATTAATTACTTCCATTATTTTCCACCATAACTTCTATTTCTTCTTGTTCATCAGTTCTAAACTTATAGCTTTTCTTTAAAACGTTAAGTTCAAATACTCGTCCAGTTTTTTCATTAACAGTAACTAATTCCCCGATTTTCGGCAAATTTTTTTTATAATCAGTATAAACGTTATCTTCATACCCTAAACAACATAAAAGTCTGCCACATGATCCATTTATTTTAGTAGGATTTAAAGCAATTCCTTGATTTTTTGCCATATTTATTGAAACACTATCAAAAGTCGTTAAAAACTCGCTACAACAAAGTTTTCTTCCACATAAACCAATTCCCCCTATTTCTTTAGCTTTATCCCTTACTCCAATTTGTCTTAACTCTATCCTGGTTTTATACTTAGATGCAAGTAATTTTGCTAATTCTCTAAAATCAACCCTCGTATCCGCGATAAACTTAAAAATAAGTTTCTTTCTATCAAACGTATAAGAAGCATCATAGAGCTTCATTTCTAAATTTTCACTTTCTACTAGTTTTTTTGCATACTCTAATGCTTTACTAGCATCCACGATATTTTTATTATTTATACGTTGGTCTTCTTTTGTGGCTATTCTTACAACGTCCTTTAATGGTAAAAACACTTTTTCTTTTTCAAGGTTTTCAACATCAGTAACCGCAGTTCCATATTGTAATCCGCGTTCGGTTTCAACAATAACAGAATCATTTAATCTTACTTTTGTTTTACCTGGAGAAAAATAATATGTTCTACCACCTGATGAAAATCTAATTCCTATCACCTTTACCATTTGTTATTTCTCCTATTCCAATTAAAACGTTACTAACAAACAACGTTACATTTACATTGTACTCCAATTTATGTATATTTTCTAAAATAAATTTTATTTTTTTTATTAAAATCTTTGTCGAATGCGAATTAGCAATGTTTTTAATGCCAGTTTCACCATTAAAGTATTCCATTTTTTGAAAAGTTTTATAATTTAAAGCATCCTTATACGCCAAAAGAATCACTAAAAAAGACGATTTTAATAACTCTTTGGAATTAAATTCATCTAAATAAAGTTCTTTTACTAAAGCAGTTGCTCTGACAATGTTATTTTCAATAACAAATAAATAATTTAATACATGATTTATTTGTTCTATATCTAAGTTAGTTATAGTTTCGATAAAATTTATGTCTTTTTTTATATTAGTATTATTTAACTTTATTATTTGACATCTTGAAACAATTGTATTTATAACCTCGTTTAAATTGGTTGTTGTAAATATAGCTACTGTATTACTTTCGGGTTCTTCAAGAAATTTCAATAAAGAATTAGCAGCAGATGAATTTAATGTTTCGGCGTTGTTAATAATATAAACTTGCTTTTTTCCTTCAATTGATTGAGTTTGAAAAGAATCTCTTAATTTTATGATTTTTTCTTTATTTATTGTTCCGTTTACAGGGTTAATTATTTTCAGTTCGCCAAAATTTCCAGAATTTATTCTAGCGCATATATTACAAAGTGAACAATTCATAAAATATTTATGGGGACAAATCATAACTTTCGATAATAAAAGTGCATTTTTTTCTAAATCTTCAGGATTTATACCAACAAGCATATATGCTTGAGCACATGTTGAAGTGTTATTTATTTTATTCAATATTCTACTCAAAATTGGTTGTTTTTCTAATACTATTTCATGCAACTTTACCACCTCTTTTAGTAGTTAAAAAGGAGAAACAATGCCAACCCAATGATACCTGGCACATCAAAAAGACTTGCAATAATAATGGTTATTACATTTATTGGAATCATCAGATTAAGAGAAGATAAAAACGTATTATAACCAAATAATAAAATCATTCCTATAACTACTTTTTTTAATATTTTCAACAAAAACCTGAACATATTTTCACCTCTAATAAAAAATATGTTCAATTAATTATTTTATGATATCTCACTTCTGTTTTCAAATGCCATTTCTAAAGTCAAATCGTCCAAATATTCCATATCGGCTCCAATTGGTACACCATAAGCTATTTGTGTAACTTTAACATCAGTATTTTCCAATAGTTTTTTTATGTATAATGATGTTGTATTTCCTTCTACACCAGGACTTAAAGCTAAAATTATTTCTTTTATATTTTCTGCTTTTATTCTATCAATAAGTTTTGCAATTGATAAGTCTTCAGGATTAACCCCGTCCATGGGTGATATCAAACCACCTAATACGTGATATTTTGTTTTAAAAATGCCTATTTTTTCAAAAACAAATACATTTTTTTGATTTTCTACAACACATATCGTAGAGGAAGATCTGTTTTCATCATCACAAATCAAACATTTGTTCTCTTCTGATAAACAACCACAATTAGGACAAGTTGTAATTTTTTTATTTAAATTAAGCAATGTATTACTAAAGTTGATTATTTGTTCTTCATTGAAATTCAGCATCGAAAAAGCATATCTTTCAGCTGTTTTTTCTCCAACACCAGGCAATAATTTAAAACATTCAATAAGCTGCAGTAAAGTTTTTGGATAATTCATTTCATAAACTCCTATAAAAGATTTCCTAATGGTCCCGCTTGACTACCTAATTTGCTGTTTATTTCTTTTTCTATTTTCTTTAATGCGTCGTTAACCGCAATTGCTATCATATCTTCTAAAATTTCAACATCATCTTTTTCTAACGAAATATCATCCTTAATTTTTACAGATATAACCTCTCTTTTTCCATTCATTTTAACTGAAACTAATTCAGAGTTTCCATCAAAAGTCATCTCTTCTATTTTTTTCTTAGATTCCATTATGTTTTTTTGCATTGCTTGTGCTTGTTTCATTAAAGCTTGTATATTCATTATTTTTCCTCCATTTCAATTAATTCACTAAACTCATTTACTGAGTTTTTGTTTTTAATTTTACTTATTATAGACAATAAATATTCTTCGTCTTTTAACTCTAATTCATTATTTTTTACTAACTTAACATATTTTGGTCTTATGTTTTTCCAGTATTCATCAGTTATATATACAATTTTATACGTTGAATTAAAAATTTTGCTTAATAGTTCTTTACTTAAATCATAAGTTTCTTCTATACTTAAAAGTAAACTTTTTGCAGGCAGTACAACTAAAACACCTTTATTTGAAGCCGCAACCGGTTTTCCCTCCAATAACATTCCTGCACACTTTTTATATTTTTCTTCTGTTAAAAAATCATTTAAATTATTCCACATTTCTTCAATAAAGTTTAAATTTTTACGAGAGGATTCTTTTAATATGTTATTTATTCTAACGTTTTTTAATTCGTTGATTTTTTCTTCCAACAAATTATTTTCCATTGTTTCGTTTAATGTTCCACGTGGAACATCATTTTTTAGTATATCTTTTTTTTCTTGTTTATAGTTTTCATATGTTTCACGTGGAACATTTATCTCATCCATTATTTTTATCATTTGAACCTCAAAAATCAGTTCTTTTTGATAAGTAAACTTCATTTTTTCAAACATGCTTAAAAAATTATCAATCATTAAATATAGTTTCTTCTCAGAAATTTTATTAAAAACATTTATGCTTTGTTCATCATATTCTTCTAAATTAACTTGCTTTTTAAATAATATTCCATTTCTTAAATAATTTATAATTTTTTGTGTAATAAAATAAAAATCTTTTCCAGAATCAGACCAGGTTTTAATTTTTTTTGTTATTTCATTATAATTTATATCAATTAACTTTTCTAAAAATTCATTTATTTCAGCAATAGAAATTGTTCCAGATAATTCCTGAATATCATCTAACGTTATCATATCATCGCAAAAAGCAAAAGCTTGATCTAACATTCCTATAGCATCTCTCATTCCACCATTAGAATTATTGATAATTTCCAATAAAGCCTCTTTTGCTATACTTATATTTTCTTTTTTTATTATATTTTCAAGACATTTTCTCATGTTTTCTTTAGAAATGCTTTTAAAATCGAATCGTTGACATCTTGAAACAACCGTTGCGGGAAGTTTTTGCGGTTCCGTGGTAGCTAATATAAAAACAACATAGTTTGGCGGTTCTTCTAGTGTTTTTAACAATGCATTAAAAGCCCCAATTGAAAGCATGTGTACCTCGTCTATTATATATATTTTATATTTTGAAAATGAAGGCACCAAATTTACTTTATTTCTTATTTCCCGTATTTCATCAACTCCATTATTAGAAGCGGCATCAATTTCAATAATATCCGGATTACTATTATTATTAAAACTTTCACAATTTTTACATTTATTACAAGCATCACCATTTTGATTATTTTCACAATTTATAGCTTTTGCAAAAAGTTTCGCACTACTAGTTTTCCCTGTTCCTCTAGGCCCTGTAAATAAATATGCATGACTTAATTTATTTTTTTTAATAATATTTTTTAACGTTTTTATTATTGTATCTTGACCATAAACCAATTCAAAAGAATTTGGTCTATATTTTCTATATAGTGTTTGATAAGCCATACATATCACTCCTCTCATATGATTATATCATTTTAATAGAAAAAACGCGATTTTTTTATTAAAAAAACAAATAGTATAATATATTTATGTTTCACGTGAAACATTATCTTATTTTTTTAAAAAAATCATGAATTAAATTAAGTGACTCGCTAGTTGCGGTAGTATTATTTAAATAATTATATTTTTCTAAATTTATATTAATTTCTTTATCTTTTTTTACAAAAAAATATATTTTTTTTAACCTGCATAATTCGATTGCGGCCATACACATTGCACACGGTTCCAAGGTGACATACATTTCACAATCATTTAATCTCCAATTTTTTATTTTTTTTGATGCTTTTTTTATTGCAAGCAACTCAGCGTGCAATGTAACATCTTTTTTTCTTTCAACCATGTTATGTGCCTTAGAGATGATTTTATTATTCTTAACAATAATTGCGCCTACTGGAATTTCATTTTTTTTATATGCTTTTTTAGCTTCATTTAAAGTTTTTTGAATAAATTTTTCTTGCATTGCTATACCTCTTTTTTTACAAAATAAAAGCACACACAGAAAGAGGTTATTAAGGCTGCTACCTCTCGGTCCTGACCTAGTTCTAACATTTCTGTTGTGCACTAATATTTTATTATATAATTTATAAATAATCAAGCTTTATTTTACATGTTTCACGTGAAACATAACTTAATTTAAATTATCGTTAGATTCTTGTTCTTTTTCAACAATTGAAACAGTTGATACTTTTTGGCCTTCTCGCAAATGCATTAATCTTACACCTTGCGTTACTCTGCTCATTTTAGAAACTTTGTCCAAAGAAATTCTTATGACAATACCTTGATCAGTCATAATCATTAAATCTTTATCCGAGGTAGTCATTTTAAACGCTACAATTGTACCATTTTTATCGGTTATGTTTAACGTTTTAACACCTTTACTTCCTCTATGAGTTAAACGATATTCATTTATGTCCGTCCGTTTTCCATATCCATTTTCGGTAACTACAAGCACATCTTCATTATCTTTTGCAATTTCTGTACCAACACAGAAACAGTTTTCAGATAATTCTATTGCTTTAACTCCACTTGCGTTTCTGCCCATTACTCTTATTTCGTTTTCGTTAAATCTAACCATTCTACCATTATTTGATGCTACAACAACGTCATCATTACCTGATGTAAAATGAACGGATAAAACTTCATCATCCTCTTTTAATGTAATAGCAATTTTTCCATTTTTTCTAATATTTTCAAATTCATGAACATTTGTACGTTTTATTAATCCTTTTTTAGTTGCTATAACAAGATATTTATTACTTTGACTTCCGTTATCCAATAATATGTTATTTACTTTTTCTTCTTTTTCAATTGGAAGTAGGTTAATTATTGGTAACCCTTTTGATTGCCTTGAATATTCTGGAATTTCATAACCTTTTATACGATAAACCTTTCCTTTATTAGTAAAGAATAACACGTAATTATGAGTTGTTCCTGATTTTAGTATTTCAACAAAATCCTCATCGTTTGTTGTCATTCCTTTTATTCCTACCCCACCTTTATTTTGAATCTTATAAGTATCAGTTTTCATTCTTTTAATATAACCATTATGAGTTAATGTAATTACAATATCTTCTTCTGGAATTAATGACTCATCTTCAATATAATCAACCGCGGTCATATCAATAGAAGTTCTTCTTTCATCAGCGTATTTTTTCTTTATTTCTAACATTTCTTGTTTTATTATCTCTAATACTTTTTTTTCAGATGCCAAAATAGATTTTAATTCTTCTATTTCTTTTAATAATTCACTTAGCTCATTTTCTATTTTATTTCTTTCCAAGCCAGTTAATCTTCTTAAACGCATTTCAAGAATACTATTACTTTGAATTTCAGAAAGACCAAACTTACTAATTAATTTATCCTTAGCTTCTTGATCATCTTTTGCGCCTCTTATGATTTTAACTACTTCATCTATGTTGTCTAAAGCAATTTTTAAACCCTCTAAAATATGAACTCTTTTTTCATCTTCATTCAAATCATACCTGGTTCTTCTTATAATAACTTCTTTTTGATGATCAATGTATTTTGAAATAATATCCTTTAATCCTAAGGTTTTAGGTGTTCCGTTATCAATTACCAAGAATATTATTCCATAATTTGTTTGAAAATTAGTATGTTTATATAAATTATTTAAAACAACTTGAGGATTAGCATCCTTTTTTAGTGTTATTGTTATTTTAACCCCGTTTTTTAAATCTGTATGATAATCTGAGATGCCTTCTATTGTTTTATTATGAACTAACTCCGCAACTTTATTTTTTAATTCCATAGTATTCGTTCCATAAGGAACCTCAGTAATTATTATTTGACTATGGTTTCCAACTTCTTCTATGTAAGCTTTACTTCTTATGGTTATGCTTCCTCTTCCCGTTTCATAAGCTTTTTTTATACCTGAATTTCCTAAAATTATACCACCTGTTGGAAAATCCGGCCCTTTAATATACTGCATCAATCCTAAGGTATCAATATCTGGATTATCTATGTAAGCTATACATCCATCTATTACTTCACCTAAGTTATGAGGAGGAATGTTAGTTGCCATACCAACTGCTATTCCCATTGATCCATTTATTAAAACATTTGGTATTCTAGAAGGTAAAACAACTGGTTCTAAACTTGTTTCATCAAAGTTAGGCATCATATTAACAGTATTTTTTCTTATATCTCTTAACATTTCAAGTGCTATTTTTGATAATCTTGCTTCGGTGTAACGATATGCCGCTGCACCATCACCCTCAATATTACCAAAGTTACCATGACCATCAACTAACATATATCTTTGATTAAAGTCTTGAGCTAATCTTACCATAGCTTCATAAATTGACGAATCACCATGAGGATGATAATGACCCATAACGTAACCAACCGTTGTAGCACTTTTTTTATGTGGCTTATCTGGAGTATTGCCCTCTTCAAACATCGACCATAAAATTCTTCTATGAACTGGTTTTAAGCCGTCTCTTAAATCTGGTATTGCGCGTGACGTTATAACACTCATTGAATAGTCAAGAAATGATTCAGAAACTTCAGTTACAATATCATTTTCAGCATGAGAATCTCTTTCGTGAAAAGTTCCACCATATTCGTTTTGTTCTTCAGCATTTACTACATTTTCTTCGTTATTTTGCATTCATCACACCTCCTATATATCCAAATTCTTAACATAACGTGCGTTTTCTTCTATAAATTTTCTTCTAGGTTCTACTTCTTCACCCATAAGTTTATTAAACATTGCATCAGCCATAACACAATCATCAACCGTTATTTTTCTTAGCGTTCTTTTTTCTATATCCATGGTAGTCTCATTTAATTCCTCTGCATCCATTTCACCTAAACCTTTCATTCGAGCAATTTCAGCTCTTTGTCGTACGTTATCTGGTAAAGATGCTAAATATGCTTCTTTTTCTTCTTCATTTAGTACATATTTACGAGTTTTACCATGCATTATTCTAAATAATGGCGGTTGTGCAGCATAAACATGTCCAGCTTCAACAATCGGCCTAAAAAATCTATAAAACAACGTAAGCAACAATACCCTTATATGTGAACCATCAACGTCCGCATCGGTCATGATTATTATTTTATCATATCTTAGTTTTGATAAATCAAACTCTTCGCCTATACCCGTTCCAAAAGCTGTTATTATAGTCCTTATTTCCTCATTACCTAAAGCTTTATCTAATCTTGCTTTTTCAACATTTAATATTTTTCCTCTTAAAGGTAATATTGCTTGAGTAATTGAGTCTCTTCCTTTTTTAGCTGATCCACCAGCAGAATCCCCCTCTACTATAAATATTTCTGATACTTTTGGATCTTTACTTTTACAATCTGATAGTTTTCCAAAAAAGTTAGTCGTTGTTAAATCACTTTTTCTTGTTATTTCCCTTGCCTTTTTTGCAGCATTACGAGCACGTGATGCAAGTAATGCTTTATTTACGATTATTTTAGCATCATCTGGGTTTTCTAATAAAAATTTTTCAAAGCCTTCAGAAAACACTTTATCCGCTAACTTTCTTACTTCAGAATTACCTAACCTACCTTTTGTTTGCCCTTCAAATTGTGGATTTGGGTGTTTACAAGAAATAATCATAGTTAATCCTTCTTTAACATCATCACCCGTCAAAGACTCATCTTTTTCCTTTAACATGTTCGTTTTTCTTGCATAACTATTAATTACCCTAGTTAATGCTCTTCTTACACCTTCTTCATGAGTTCCACCATCATGTGTGTTAATATTATTTACAAATGAATATATATTATCGTTATATCCAGTGTTATATTGTAAAGCTACTTCAAAAAACACCCCATCATTAATACCTTCTAAATGAATTATATCATCATGAATAGGCGTTTTATTTTGATTTATAAACTTAACATATTCAGAAATACCACCTTCGTATAAAAAAGTTTCTCCAGTCGTATCTTCTTCGTCACGATCATCTCTTAAAGTAATCCTTAATCCTTTGTTTAAAAAAGCAAGTTCTCTTACTCTTACTTTCAATGTTTCATAATCAAAAATATCAGTATCAAAAATTTCTGGATCTGGTTTAAAGGTTACCCAAGTACCAGTTCTTTTTTCTTCACAACTTCCTACTACTTCCAGTGGATGAGTTGTATGTCCACCATTTTCAAACCGTATATTATATATATTACCATTTTTATATACAGTTACTTCTACCCAGCGAGAAAGAGCATTAACAACACTTGCTCCAACACCATGAAGTCCACCAGATACCTTGTATCCGCCACCACCAAATTTACCACCGGCATGAAGTACCGTATAAACTGTTTCAACCGTTGATATTTTAGTTTTGGGATGAATATCTACTGGTATTCCTCTTCCATCATCTTTAACCGTGACAGAATTATCTTTATTTATAATTATTTCTATATTATTACAATAACCCGCTAAAGATTCATCTATTGCATTATCAACTATTTCCCAAACTAAATGGTGTAATCCCTTTACATCCGTTGTACCTATGTACATACCTGGTCTTTTTCTTACAGCTTCTAAGCCTTCTAAAACTTGTATATCAGAAGCATCATAATGTCCTGTTGTTTTTTCTTCCATAGCTTATTCCTCCTTTTTAAAATTGCCGTTTTCAACTATATAAATGTCTGACTTTTCTTTTAAATCTTTATTTATTTCTTTTATATCAGTAGTAGTTATAAAAATTTGTATATCATCTTTAAAATAATTTATTATGTTATTTTTCTTATTCTCATCTAATTCACTAAAAATATCATCAAGTAAAATAACCGGTTTAATATGTTTTTCATTTATAAATACTTCTATTTCTGCTAATTTTAAACTAAGTATTGAAAGTCTTTGTTGTCCTTGTGAACAAAATTCAGTTACATCTAAGTTATCTAAATACATTTTAAAATCATCCTTATGACACCCTAAAAGTGTCGTTTTTTGAAGTAATTCATTGGTAAACAACTCATCATACCTTGATTTTAGTAGCTGTTTTAATTCAGGATTATTTAAACTTTCTTCTTTTATAAAACTTTTATATTTTATACTTAACTCACCCATTTTTGCAATATTATTAAAAACTTTTTTTAAACATGCATTTACTTTATTTATAAAATCATACCTTATTTTTACTATTTCAATATTTTTTAAAATAAGTTTATCAGTTATAATTCCAAAATAAGTTTGATCAAATTTTGCGTTGTTTTTCAACTTTAAATACTCATTTCTTTGCTTTAATATCTGATTATATTCTTTTAATAAAGTTACATAATCACGTCTAAATTGTGACAATTCAATGTTTAAAAAACGTCTTCTAATATTTGGCGAACCTTTAATAATTTCTAAATCATCAGGACAAAACATAATAACGTTAAGTCTAGATAAATAATTACTTATTTTTTTCTGCGGAATGTTATCAACACTTACTTTTTTACCCTTATTATTTAATAAAATAGATAAAGAACGAACATCACCATTAGTTTGAAAAACACCAGATACCTTTATATATAACTCTTCTTTTTTTATTAAATTAAGTTCGTTATGAGTTCTATGAGATCTTGTTATTGCAAGAAAATAGATACTTTCAAGCACGTTTGTTTTTCCTTGAGCATTATTTCCAATAAATATATTTATATTTTTATTAAAATTAAATGAAATTCTAGAAATATTTCTAAAATTATTAAGTTCTAAATTTTTCAAAAACATAATTTCGTATTTTAATGCCCATTTAAACCACCTATACTTGTTTTTAATATACTACTACATGCATAATAATTATATCACAAAATGAGGCTAATTTAGGCATTATTTATTAAAAAATTAGTTTTTTTTATAATTTTCTATCCTTTTTAATAATAAAGACTCCAATCTAGTAGCTCTTAACACCTGATTATCAACAATTCCATAAGAAACTTCTAATTTTATTTTTTTTCCACAATTAAACTTAATAATTGTATCAATACCAATCTTATAATAGTCATTTATGTTATTTAATGCTACCCAAGCACAATTTTCTAATCTAGGAGAAGTAGTAGGAAAAAATATTATTCCGTTACTTTCTTCAATAATAATTGGTGCCTTATGTGATACTCCTAAAATACTTTTAGTTCCATTTAATCTACCTTCATACGAACTACCAAAAAACTTACAACTATTATCAATTATTTTAGTAGCTGGTAAATTAACATAAAATTCATCATCTTCTTCTATTATTTTAGATTTTTCCTTACCACATGATATTATTGCAAGTGTTTGTTTATTAATTTCATAATCTAACATAACCAAAACCTTCCCTTTCAAAAATATTAGCACCTATTATCCACAGTATTTTTAAGAAAAATGTCACATTTTGAAAAAAAGTTAATAAAAAAAGAATAATTTAATATTCATTTAATTTAATTAATAAGTTTTTATTGGTAAAATAAGTTGTAATAAACTATCATCATCTTCATCTAAAATGATAATTGGTTTTATATCACTATTAAAGTTTAATATAACGTTTTTACTTTCTATTGTTTTAATTGCATCCATCATATATTTTGAAGAAAAAGCAATTTTTATATTTTCTGCGTTATTTTTATCAACGGTTATTTTTTCTTCTACCTTTCCTATTTCTGGAGAATTAGAAGATATAATAACATCACTATCATCAGATTCAAATTTAATAATGTTTTTATCTTTTTCACTAGTTAACAAAGAAGCTCTATCTATTACATTATAAAATTCATTAGTATTAGTTTTTATTGAAAGCAAAAACGATTCAGGAATTAATCTTTCTACATCAGGAAACGTTCCACTTAAAACTCTTGTTTGAAATAAAATATTATCAAACTTAAACAAAACTTTATTATTAAATACGTGCATTTCTATATTTGAATCAGTATCTTCTAATATTTTAGTTAATTCCATAAGATTTTTACCTGGAATTACTATATTTATATCTTCTTCTGATTTATTATTTAACATAATGTATTTTTTAGCCAAACGATATGAATCGGTTGCAATACATTCTAATTTATCTTTGTTAATTTTAAAATTTATACCCGTTAATATAGGTCTTGTTTCTTGCGATGAAACCGCAAAAGAAGTTTTTGATATTAAGGTTTTAAAATCATCTTTTTTAAGTATTATTGGTTGTTTTTTTTCTTCTAAATTCAAGTTAGGAAATTCATTATCATCCATACAATTTAAATTAAATTCAGAATTTCCACAAGAAATTAAAACTTTTATTCCATCTAATAATTCTATATTAACTATTCTTCCTTCCAATTTTCTTATTATTTCTAATATATATTTTCCTTGAATTACCGTACACCCAGTATCATCTATTTTTTCTAATTGATCTTTATCAATAAAAGATTCTATACTAATATCATTATCACTTGCACTTAAAAATAAGCCATTATTTGTTAAGTTAAACTTTATACCAGATAAAATAGGTATTAAATTTTTATTAGATAACGCTTTACTAACAGCGTTTAAGCCTTGTAATAAAATTTCTTTTTTTATACTAAATTTCATTTTAATTCTCCTTTATATATTATGTATTTTTATTATTACTGTGGAAAATGTGGATAACTTTAAAATTTGTTTTAAAATAATACAAAAATCACTATTTATATTCCACAAGATAAGTTGAAAAATTAATTTTAATCCACAAGTTTATATTTTACTTTTTAAAGCTTCAAGAATGGTTTTAAACTGTGGATTAATTTTTATTTCATTTTCGATTTTATCAACGGAATGCATAATCGTTGAATGATCTCTTCCACCAAATTGAATTCCTATTTTTGGAAAAGATTCATCAGTTAACGTTCTACATAAGTAAATTGCTACCTGTCTTGGAAAAGCAATACTAGCCTTTCTTTTTTTAGATTTTAAATCCTCTACCGTTATGTTATAATATTCTGCCACAATTTGCTGAATTTTTTGAATATTATTTTTTGTAAATGAAGATTTTGATAAGTAATCTTTTAAAGCATCGATTGCTAGGTTTAAGTTTATGTTACTTGTGTTAAACATAGTTGCATAAGCGATAACCCTAGTTAATGCTCCTTCTAATTGTCTTACGTCTGAATCACAATTATTAGCTATATAAGCTATAACATCATCATTAATTGTTCCATCCATGTTTTGACCAATTATTTTTTTTCTTAGAATTTCTACCCTCATTTCATAATCAGGTGGATAAATGTTAACACTTAATCCCCAATTAAATCTTGTTCTTAACCTATCTTCTAATTTTTTTAAATCATCAGGTGATCTATCTGATGATATTATTATTTGCTTATTATCATCATACAAGTTGTTGAAAGTATTAAAAAATTCTTGTTGAGTTTGTGTTGCTCCACCTAAAAACTGAATATCATCAATAATTAAAACGTCTACCCCACGATATTTATTCTTAAAACTATCTATGTAGCTAAAATTGGTACCTGATTCATCTTTCTTATTAATATTAAGAAAATCTGATATAAATTGTTCACTAGTTACGTATAAAACTTTTTTATTTGAGTTTTCAATGATGTAGTTTCCAATTGCGTGCATAAGATGAGTTTTCCCTAATCCGCTATTTCCGTATAAAAATAATGGATTATAAGTTTTTCCAGGATTTTCTGCCACTGAAACTGATGCCATGTAAGCAAATTTATTACTTTCTCCTACTATAAAAGAATCAAAAGTATACTTTGCATTTAAATTAGATTTTTCAGGAGTATTTAATGGTACCCCTATGTTTTCCACAGAAATTTTAACGTTATTTTTAATTTCATCTTCAAAAACAAATTCAAAATCAAAGCTTGTATTTGTTATTTCACTAAAAACATCTGATATTGTTTGATACCAAGTTTCTTGTAAACTCTTTTTTTGAAGCGGTGAATCAACAAGTATTTTAGCTATGTTGTTATCAAGTGATACTAATTTGGTATTTTTAAACCAGGTATCATATGACAATGAAGATATTCTTGGTTTAATTTTTTCTAGGAAATTAAGCCATAGATTATCTATGTTCATAATAACCTCCTTTCCCCCTATAAATGAGTTATTTGTATATATTTTATCAAAAAAATTGTGGAAAAACAACGTATAAAGTTTAATAATTAATTTTCCACAATAGTTTTCCACAAGAAAAAAACAATTATTTCAACAAAATATGACATTATTAACTTTTCCACAAAAAAAATAAATGTTGATAAAATAATTAACACATAAAAGTTATCCACAATATGTTTAAAATTGTTTTATTATATAAAAATAAACCATTTTTTTATTAAATTTTGTGGAAAACTATGTTAATAATTTTATTTTTTATTTTTACAATATTAATAACCTGTGGAAAAGTATGATTTATTAATAATCATAGTTTGTCTTTAAGTTGTATAACTTTTTCATATCTATATATGCATATGAAAACTTACGTTATATTAATTGGTAATATTTCTGATAAAAATTAATAATTATAACTGTATATATATAACTGTATATAAAAAAGGTTGACAATTAACATAATAAAACGTATAATATTCGTGTTTAAAAAGAGCTGGAGGTGGATTAAATGAAAAGACCTTTTCAACCAAATAATAATAAAAGAAAAAAGAAACATGGTTTTTTTGCAAGAAAATTAGCTGGAACAGGTATTATTAATAAAAGAAGAGCAAAAAAACGTGAGAAATTATCAGCATAATTCCACTTATTTAAATAAGTGGTTTTTTGTTATATTCTTATAAAGAGGTGAGTTGTTTTGAAGAAAATAAACATAGTTAAAGAAAAAAAAGATTTTGATAGGGCTTTTAAGCTTAATAATCAAAAAAAATCAAAATATGCCTTTTTATATACATGTAATTCTAAAAATAATTATCGATTTGGTATTTGTGTTTCAAAAAAACTAGGTAATGCGGTAACTAGAAATAAGCTAAAACGCCAAATAAAGGATATTATAGACAAATCAAAGTTGCATTTTGAAAACAAAGATTATATAATTGTATTAAAGAAAAGTGCTGTTGGTACTGAGTATTTAAAATTAAAAGAAGATATACTTAATCTTTTAGAAAAATAAAATGAATAGGAGATAAAAATAAATGAAAAAACTAAAAAAAATAATCATAGTTTTTTTACTGTTTTTTTTACTTTCTGGTTGTACGAAACAGCTAGTGGTTGAAAAGACTAATGATGATGGTAAAAAAACAGAAGTAGTTGTTAAATATGATGAGGGTAAAAACGCAACGGGGCAAACACTAACAGAAAATATACTATGTAGTCCAAGTGATAAAGATTTAGTTAATATATATAACAAAAATGGAGTAGATACAGATAAAATCGTTAGTTGTGAAAAATTTAAACCATCGTTAAATAATGATGAGGGAATATGGGATAATATCTTTGTAAAACCACTGGCATGGGTAATTTTAAAATTAGGATATTTAGTTAAAAACTTCGGTTTGGCTGTTATTTTAGCAGGCTTAGTTATAAGATTAATTTTATATCCGGTAACTAAAAAAACCGCAATGCAATCAGAAAATTTAAAAAAAGCACAACCTGAATTACAAAAACTAGAAAAAAAATATGCTAACAAAGCTGATGATCAACAAGCAATGCTTCAAAAGAGTCAAGAGATGATGGCAATTTATAAAAAATATAATATTTCGTTATTTTCAGGATGCATAATTGCCTTTATACAATTACCTTTGTTTATTGCGTTTTTAGAAGCTATAAATAGAACACCTGCAATTTTTGAAGGACATTTTTTAGGTTTACAGTTAGGAACAACGCCATGGTTTGCCTTAAGTCAAGGTAGTTGGTGGTATGTTATAATACCAATAATCGTATTTTTAGTAACATTCTTCTCATTTAAATTTACACGAAATGATGTGACGAATGATTCTAATCCAGCAGCTGGATCTACTAAGATAATGATGAATGTAATGGTAGTAGTTATAACGATAAGCTCATTTCAATTATCAACCGCAATTGGTTTATACTGGATAACTTCAAGTTTGTTTACTATCATTCAAAACTTATTAGTGGCAAGAGGTGGTAATAGTGCTAAAATTAAAAAGTTATAAATATGAAGGAAAAAATAGTGAAGAATTATTAAATAAGGCATTAAATGAACTTAATGCATCTACTACAGAAGTTTATTATAATGTTAAAGAAGAACAATCAGGAGGAATATTTAAATCAAAAAAATATTCTTTAGTGGTATCATTAAAAGATGATGTAATTGAATATATAAAGTCGTATTTGAAAGATATAACAGATTTAATGGGTATAAAAGTGGATTTTGAAATTTCAAAAAGAGAAAATTATATTAAAGTAAATATGATATCTGATAATAATGCTATTTTAATAGGTAAAAATGGTAGAACGATGAAATCTTTACAATCACTTTTAAGACAATCTATTCAAAGTAAATTAGGAATAAAAATAAATATTATTATTGATGCTAATGGTTATAAAGAAAAGCAAGAAAAAAACATTGAAAGACTTGCACTTAAATTAGCAAAAGAAGTAAGAAAAACAAAAGTAGAAGTTAAAATGGATAGTATGAATTCTTATGAAAGAAGATTAGTTCATAACGTTCTTACGAATTTTAAGGGTGTAACGACGATAAGCGAAGGTGAAGAGCCTAATAGGTACGTAGTTATTAAACCAACAGAGGAATAAAATATATTTCTCTTTTTTTATGATATAATAAATGAAACGAAGGGTGTGATTAGTTATGAATGATACGATTGTTGCAATATCAACAGCTTTAGGCGAGGGTGCTATATCAATTATAAGAGTATCAGGCGATGACGCTATAAAAATAGTAAACAGCGTATTTAAAGGAAAAGATTTAGATAAAGTAGAGTCCCATACCATAAATTATGGTCACATTGTTTATAAAGATGAAATAATTGATGAGGTATTAGTTAGTGTAATGAAATCACCTAAAACTTATACTAAAGAAGATGTCATAGAAATAAATACCCATGGATCAGTTGCGGTAGTAAATAAGATAATGGAAATACTGCTTTTATCAGGCTGCAAGTTAGCAGAACCAGGCGAATTTACTAAAAGAGCATTTTTAAATGGTAGAATAGATTTAACTGAAGCGGAAGGAGTAATGGATTTAATAAATTCTGAAACAGAACTAACAAGAAAAATGGCTGTTAATGAGTTGTCTGGTAAAGTATCAAAACTCATCAATGATTTAAGAGAAAAAATAGTAGCTTTAATTTCTAATATAGAGGTAAACATTGATTATCCTGAATATGAAGATATAGAAGTGGTAACAATAGATAGAATTAAAAAAGAAGTTAAAGAAATGAAAGAAGAATTAACTAAAATTCTAAAATTATCAGAAGATGGAAAAATATTAAAAGAT